>DATFZT010000248.1:0-7950 GCA_035314185.1 Terriglobales bacterium | reverse complement strand
GCAGCGACAGGTTCGGTCTTCCGACGGACCTTGGTGGTCCGACGAGCCTAGCGATCCCGAGCAGCGTAAATTCGAACAGACTTTGACGTACGGTCTCAAAAAAGAACGGAGCAGCTTGGTTCAGTAATTCCAGTCGCGCCGGCTTTTCACCGAACAGAATTCGGAACTGTTTCCATCGCCAGTGCATCCACGACAGTTCGATGGACGCGGCTTGAAAAATCGGTCCCAGTTCCCGCCCCATCTTCTCTTCGTAGTGTTGGCGCTCATTCATGGTTTGCTCCAAAACATCTGACTCTGCCATGCTGAATGTTCACAGATTTGATCCGCAATCATTGCGGGTTACAGGTTCGCGTTCACTGTGGTTTTTGTCCACCCGCCGAAGAAGGTATCAGCTCCGCGTTTCAGCAATTAGACCCGGCTCTTTTGAAATGGTGATTCTTGCTTGGATCGTCTTAGGCCAAGCGCCCGGTCCTCTTCAGAACCTTGAGATGGTTCACGATGCGGCCCGATGGGTGATCACGAGAATTTTTAGCATGATCGAGGTAAAGAAGCTCGCCCAGAACGGCCCGCTAGATATAACCATCAATGGGAACAACAACACTCTGTTCTTGCTAAACGCCAATGGCGCAAACCTCGAGGTACCGATCGAATTGCTCGAATTGATTCGGGATAAGTCGCTCGATAGCGACCTGAGTAAGATCGTTTCGCCGTTAGAACCAAGCAAAATTGAATCCACTAAGGTGACTGCTGAAACCGAAGACCAGCCAACTCTCGAAGAAACTGTCACGAGCGATGAGCGCGAGTACTTCAGCCTTAGTACCACAGTCACTACACGCGAAGCGGAAATTACAGGGAAATTCATATCCCTGAACAAGGAAAACAATAGAGGCACGTTTGAATTGCAGAACGGAAAGCATGTTCCCTACAAATACAGCGGCCCTAACGCTGATACGTTCCCCCGTCAATTTGCGCGGAAAGGCCCGGTGCAAGTTAATTGCATTGCGACCTTCGATGAGAATCTTGAGCCTAAGCAGCTAGACGTTAAGGCCGCTCGTCATTTGCAAGCCGAGTTACCCCTAGAATCAAACTGAGTCACTACCCAACAGTAGATTCTCTTGACACCGCTGGCATCGCAGCGTACAAGTACGCTGATCGCCAATCCCCGAGGTCGGCGAGGTATGTGTTCCCTCTCAGTACGCGCAACAGAATCACCGGCGGTTCTGCTTCCGGCAAGCACCGAGAGTTCTTCGGCCCTTCTCGATCTGGTGCATCTGAAAGAATTGATGGAGCGCACTCGCGGAAGCGCCGATGTGAAGATCGGCCTGATCGACGGACCCGTTGCTGTAAACCATCCTGATCTGCCAAGTTCAAACATTCGTGAAATTCCGGGCAATCTGCCGGGGAGTTGCGCTCGCACCGGAGGCAGCGCCTGCACGCACGGAACGCTTGTTGCGGGAATTCTGCAGGCGAAAAGAGGCAGCGGAGCGCCAGGTATTGCTCCCGACTGCACATTGCTGGTGCGGCCGATTTTCGGCGACGGCCCGGCGCGAAACCACAAGCCAAAACGGTTACACGCTCTCTGAGCTATATGCACTTTTTGATAAACCTTTATTTCGTTTCGATGAATCAAGTGGGGAGGCGATTGAACGGCGATGGTCAGCACCATTTTAGGCGCGCTTCTTCCCATGCTGGTCACTTTCCTGCTGGGGTTCTTCGCCGCCTGGCGCCGGGATTTTGGCCCGAAGGACGCCTCGACCCTGAACCGGATGGTGCTGGTTTACGCCGTGCCTCTCGCGCTTTTTGCCGGAACTGTCACCACCTCACGGGCCGCGCTGGTGCAAGACGTTTCGCTGGTGATTGCGTTGTGCGCCGCCATCATTAGCCTGTATGGCGCGGTGTTTCTCTTGTGCCGTTTTGTTTTTCATTTTCAACCAGGCCGGAGTGCGCTGGCGGCGTTGACAGCTTCCGCGCCGGCGGTGCCCTTCGTAGGTCCCGCGGTTCTCGGCGATCTGTTTGGACGGTCGAGCGCCATTCCGATCGCGATATCCAGCCTGGTCATTAACCTTACCGTGGTGCCGGTCACGCTGCTGATTCTGGCTTTGGGTGCGACAGTGAAAAACAACACGGCGGAGACTGCTTCAGCCGCGCCAGGCGAAAAGCAGTCCGCGTCATCCGCCGCGTCTCAGCTCTCGCTTCTCGCGTCCAAGCTCGGGGACACGGTGAAAGAGCCGATCGTTTGGGCGCCGGTTCTGGCGTTCGTCGTCGTCCTGTGTGGATTGCACATTCCGAAACTCCTCATCCACTCGATTGCCATGCTAGGAAGTGCGTCCGGAGGCGTGGCCATGTTCGCCTGCGGCATTGTGCTGGCCGCCGGGAAAATCGAAATCAACAAAACCGTTTTGTCGCTTGTCTTGCTCAAAAATATTCTGCAGCCCGCTCTCGTCCTGATTGGTTTGCGCTGGATCGGTTATGGCGATCCCATCGTCAGCGAGGCAGTGCTCACCACGGCCATTCCCACCATGCCGCTGGTGATCATGTTCGCCATGCAATATCGCATTGAAGAGGGCGAGGCGGCTTCCGCCGTGTTCCTCAGCGTGGTGGGCTCGGTCGTTTCCATGGGAATTTTCATCGCGCTCACCAAATAAATTTACGAATTCACTCGATAACAAAGGAGGATTCCGAGCATGACTCAAGTCGAAGCACTTGCTAAGTACGCCGCCCGCGCTTCCTACGCCGATCTCTCGGCCGAATCGCGCCGCCAATTGCCCATCCACATTCTGGATTCGCTGGGCTGCTGCATTGCAGCCCTCGGCGCTGGTCCAGTGCAGGCCTGTCGCGAACAGGTCGCGGAATTCGGCGCCGCCAGCCCGAGCACCTCGACCACCTCGGGCGACGCGGGCTCCTCGTGTTCATTAATCGGCGGCGGCCAGGCCAACCCGATCTACGCCGCGTTCTGGCACACCGCACTCGTACGCTACGTCGATTTCATGGACAACTTCCTGGCGCAAACCGAAACCTGCCACACCGCCGACAATTTCGGCGTTGCGCTCACCATCGCCGACTACATCGGCGGCAGCGGACGCGACCTGATGCTCGGCGTGGCAGTGGGCTACACCGTGCAGTCCCGCTTCGTCGATCACGCCAACTTCATGACCAGCGGCTTCGACCACACTTCGCAATTGGCCTTTTCGCTGAATGCCGCCGCCGGCCGCCTGCTCGGCCTGACCGAGCCGCAGATCGCGAGCGCCATCGCCATGGCCGCGGTCAGCGATGCGTCCTTCGCCGTGGTTCGCGCCAAGCCGCTCTCGCAGTGGAAAGGCCTGGCTTCATCGCAGTCGGCGCTCGGCGCGATGAATACCCTCTTCCTCGCGCGCCGCGGCGTCCAGGGGCCGCTGCAAGTGATCGAAGGCCCGCTGGGCATTGACCATCTCTTGCGAATGCAGATCAACATCGACTGGGACAAAGAAGGCTACGAAGGTGTCGTGGGCAGCACCATCAAAAAATACAACTCCATGATCCACACCCAGTCCTCGGTCCATTGCATGGTCGAAATCGCGCGCCAGAACAAAATCGATCCCAGCAAGGTTGTCTCCATCGAAGCGGAGGTCTTCCAACTGGCCTACGACTTTGCTGGCGGCGGCCTCTACGGCATGGACAAAGTCATCCGCATCAAGGAACAGGCCGATCACAGCTTGCCCTACTTGCTGGCGGTGGCCCTTCTCGACGGCGATGTGATGCCGGCGCAATTCCAGCCGGATCGCATCGCGCGAGCGGACGTCCAGAACTTGCTGAAGAAAGTTTCGGTCCGGCCCAATCACGAATTCACCGAAGAGTATCCCGCGAAAATGCCCGCCAGGATCACCGTCCGGCTGCAAGACGGAAAAGTGATCGAGCACGAAGTTCAGGATTACCCGGGTCTCGCCTCCCGTCCGTTCACCTGGGATGAATCGGTCGAGAAGTTCGACAGGCTGGTGACTGGCCGCGCTGATCCAGCGTTGTCCGCGGAAATTAAAGACGCCGTACGTTCCATTGAAAACATTCAAGTCCGGGATCTGATGAAGCTCCTCGCCGGCGTCAAGGCCGGCCAGCGCACCGCCGCGTCATCGGGCGCCCGCTGAGGTCACCGCAAACGAATCGTCACAAAACAAAAAGGAGAATACACATGGCGATTACCGAAAAGCAGGTTCGTGAAATCTTCGAGGGACTCGAGACCGGCGATGGCGCCGCATTCTTTGCCTATGTGGCCGACAACGTGGACTGGATTGTCGAAGGCACCCACCCTCTGGCCGGCCACTATCTCAGCAAGGAAGCTTTCATCGACGGCACCTTCACCAAACTGGATCGGATTCTCCCGCAGGGCACGGAGCTTAACGTGGAGCACGTTTTGGTGAGTGGCGATTGGGCGGTGGTCGAATTGCACTCCCTCGCTACCGCCAAAAACGGATTCAGGTTTGACAATCGCTATTGCTGGGTCTGCCGTTTCGCTGCTGGCAAGATCGTGGAGGTTCGTGCCTACCTCGATTCGGCTCTCGTCGCGAAACTCTTCCAGGAAAATCCGCTGCCCGCGGCGAACAAGGCCTCGCGAGCCGCGATCTAGACGTCACACTCGACAAAAAAACTCATGGTTTGTCAGCCACGCCAGCGATCAGGACATGAAACCGTTCGCCGCGAAGAGAAATTTCAAAGGGAGAAACAGATGAGTAATTCGATGAGGTTTGTGGGAGTCGTACAAAAATGTTTTCGATCCATTTGCGTTGGTTTATTGCTGTTGGCCGGCAGCGTGCTCTCCGCGCAGAACCGGCCGCAGGGCGTCAAAAATATCGTTCTAGTGCATGGCGCCTGGGCCGATGGTTCCGGCTGGCGCGGCGTCTACGACATTCTGGTCAAGGACGGCTACAACGTCAGCATGGTGCAGGAGCCGGAGACGACCTTCAACGACGATGTGGCCGCCACCAAGCGGATTCTCGCGCTGCAGGATGGACCGACCATTTTAGTCGCGCACAGTTATGGCGGCGCGGTAATTACCGAAGCTGGCGTGGATCCATCAGTCGTCGGCCTGGTCTATGTCGCGGCACACATGCCCGACGCCGGCGAGAAAGAATCCGAAGACGGCAAGCGCTTTCCCAGCGACCTGGCCAAATCCGGAGCCACCAAGTCCACGCCGGACGGTTTCACCTACATCGACCCGGCGCGCTTTCATGAATTGTTCTCGGCCGACCTGCCCGCCGTTCAGGCCGCGTTCATGGCGCGCTCGCAGGTCTTCAACTATGGACCAAATTTTTCCGGGACGATCACCGCCGCGGCCTGGAGAACCAAACCGAGCTGGATGGTGGTGGCCGGAAGCGATCGCACCATCAACCCGGACCTGGAACGCTGGTACGCCAACCGCGCCAACAGCCACACCACCGAAGTCCCTGGCGCCAGCCACTGCGTATTCATCTCCCATCCCAAGGAAGTTGCCGGCGTAATAGAAAGCGCCGCGCGCGCGTCCGCGAAGTAGTCTGGATTTTGCAAATGGTTTCACACGTAAGCAATCTCGCAAAGGAGGAAACATGGCCATTTACTCTGGTAAGGACATGCCAAAGGAAGTCGGTCGTACGACAATGGATGTTGAGGTCAAGAATTGGCTCAAAGACGGCCCGGTCCTGGGCTCGCATGAACCGATAGCCGCGCAGCGTGCGGCGCACGACCGGTTTATCGACGCCGACAAACCGCCCATCGGGAAGGTCGAACATCTAGGCCTCGCCGGTCCGCACGGCACCATTCCGGTCCGCTGCTATCATCCGTCGAAGCCCGGCCTGGCCGACGGCGCCGCACTCGTCTACCTGCACGGCGGCGGTTACATCGTCGGCTCGCTCGATCAGTTCGACACCGCGATGCGGCTCTTCGCCGAAAACAGCGGCGCGCAAGTGTACGCCGTCGATTACAAGCTCGCGCCGGAATACAAGTTTCCGGTTCAGATCGAAGAAGATGAGTTCGTCGTGCGCTGGCTCCACGAACACGCCAAGGAGCGCGGCGTCGACCCGGCACGCATCGCGCTCGGTGGGGATTCGGCGGGCGGCAACCAGACCTGCGTCGTGGCTCTCAAACTCCGCGACGAGGGCGGTCCCAAACTCGCGCTGCAGATGCCGATCTACCCCGAGGCCGCGCTGCCGTTCAACACTCGCGCTGGCATTGAGAACCGCAGCGGCTCGTACGTCGATACCGCCGGCGTGCTGCTCTTCGCCTGGTGTTACATTCCGCAAGGCGTCGACTATTCGCAGCCGTACATCACGCCGTTAAACGCACCCAGCCACGCCAATCTGCCCAAGACGCTGCTGGTCACCTGCGGATTCGATATGCTCCGCGACGTGGCCCATGCGTACGGGTTAAAACTCGCCGCGGCTGGCAACGACCTGACCTACGTGCACTACGACGATCTGCCGCACGGCTTCATTCAAATGACGCGACATTCAAAGCGGTGCATGGAGTCCACTTTGGAGATCGCGCGGCTCGTCGGCCAAGCGCTGAAAGGGTCGAAGGCCGCCGCGGCGAAACGATAAAGCGACCGATTACAAACGGGATGCATAAATCAGAAGCGTTGCGACGCCGTCGCCGCCGGTCCGAGGCCGGCGTCGCACAAGCCGGCCCAGTCAATGCGCGTACAACCCCAACTATGAGTTCGAAGGCGTGGTGGGTTGCGTCGCCGTGTCCGGGATGAACGTCGAAGTAATCATACACTTGTTGATCGGGCCGCAAAAGAAGGGCAGATTGCTGTAGCTCCTGATAAACGCGCTTACCGGAGAAGTGAAATCGGGGCGAAACCACTTGTACGATAACGCGAGTAATCGGGCCGTGACGCCTAGATCCCCGCAAGATATGCAACGTAGAGGGCAGCGAAAACACCGTCCACCGTTGCTATGGCGGTCATCGCGCCGGTGCGTTTGACGGGTCCGAAGAACACGAAAAATCCCATCGCAAACTTCTCGGCTGCGGCAGCAACTAAGACGGAGGTGCGAATCGCTTGCGCGTCGGCGCTGTAGGCGATGAGTGCGCCAACGGCGACGATGAGGACTCCCCAGTGGCGGACAAAGAAGAGAGCCGAGCCAGTGGGGTTCTCGACTCCGAATCCTAATCGCAGAAAAAGAGCAGGGGAAAAAAGCGCGGCTATCCCACCACCGGCGGTGATTATCCCGGAAGAGATGAGAATCCATCCGATGGATGATGCCAGCATGTGACCGTCCAGTCTGAGCGGCAGGAGCGACAAGGGGACACTATCACACTTCTTAACCGTGGGCTCGGAGGGCTACGACCCAATCATAGTGCTCGAATAGCGCATTTACCGGAGAAGTGGACAACGGTACCGCGCTCGTCCGGTTATTCAACTTCTCGGTACTTGCTTGATCGAGTGAAGGCGAGAGGCTTGGTTCGTTTTGCGTCGTCGAAGATGCGGCAATGCTATGACAACAAGCGAGCGTAGAGAAACAGTAGGGCGAAAGAGGTGATTATGCCGAGGAAGAAGCCTCCCCGGTGCAGGCGCGGGTGGATGGCGCGGGCGTAACGAAGGCTGGCGATAAAAAAAGCAATGTTGGACAAGACGGCGAAAGCAAACCCTCCGAGAGTAAGGATTTCCAAATAGCGCGCACTCCAATCCCAGCCGGAAGAGCCCAAGGTCGAGTAGCTCAGCATGGCGGAGCCCAACGTGACCAGGGCGGCGGTGGCGACGGAGTAGCCACTTGCAAAGCCAACATTTGCGTGCACGACAAGCAGCAAGTAGGCGATGGCATATTCGGCTAGGACGACGGCGGCGACAAGGACGCGGTAGTGTGGTTCCGTAGGGCCGAACAGACGTGTTTCAGAAAAGAAGACCGCGGGGACAAGCACATTTGCGAGCGCAGCGACCCACAGCGCTACGCTAAGGAAATGACGGCGCGAACGGTGCCCAGCGGCATCCCGCGCAGGACCGGTTGA
>DATFZT010000247.1:0-14102 GCA_035314185.1 Terriglobales bacterium | reverse complement strand
GCAATTCAGCAGCGCGGTGGCGATGCTCCATTCCTTTTGGTACGAGAAAGCCAGCGATACCTTCGCTGCCGTAGCGCAAAAAGATCCCACGTGCGGAATGGCGTACTGGGGAATTGCCATGACGTACTACCATCCGATCTGGCAAGCGCCTGGACCGGCTGACCTGAAAGCGGGCGCGGCGGCTGCGGAAAAAGCAAAGTTAGCCGGCGCCAAGACGCAGCGAGAACGGGACTATATTGCCGCTATCCAGACGTTTTACACCGACGCCGACAACCTCGACCACCGCACTCGCGCACTGGCTTATGAAAAAGCCATGGACCAGCTGCAAGCGCGCTACTCTGACGACCATGAAGCGGCCATTTTTCATGCGCTCGCACTGCTCGCCACTGCGCCTCCCACGGACAAGACGTACGTGAATCAGAAAAAGGCCGGTGCCATCCTTGAGCCGCTATTTGTCGAACAACCAGAGCATCCCGGCATAGCCCACTACATCATCCACGCCTACGACTACCCACCGCTGGCGCAGAGGGCCCTGGACGCGGCGCGACGTTATGCCGAGATCGCGCCGGACTCGCCACACGCGCTGCACATGCCGTCGCACATTTTCACCCGGCTCGGCTTGTGGCAGGAATCCATTGCGTCCAACCTCGTGTCGGCAGCCTCGGCCCAGAAAAACAATGCTCCCGGCAACGAGCTGCACGCGAAGGATTACCTGATCTACGCGTACCTACAAGGGGGCCAGGATCGCGAGGCGAAAAGAGCACTGGATGCGCCACCACCGGGCCGTCCTGACGATCCGCAATATATGAACTGGCTCTACGCCATGGGAACTTCGCCCGCGCGCTATGCTGTAGAACGACATCGCTGGGACGAAGCCGCTGCGTTAACCGTGCCGCCAAACACCTTTCCCGGCGGGCGGTGGGCCTGGACCGAAGCGAATCTGCACTTCGCACGGGCCCTCGGCGCGTCACGTACGGGCAAGACGGAAGCAGCCCGCAAAGACGTAGAGCAGCTCACATCGCTTCGTGACACGCTTACCCTGGGCAACGACAAATACTGGGCCGACCAACTAGACATCCAGCGCGAGAGCGCAACTGCCTGGATTACGCTGGCTGAGGGCAAGGGCGAAGAGGCCCTCCGGCAGATGCGTTCTGCCGCCGAGCACGAAGACAAGACTGACAAGAACAACGTCACCCCAGGGGTCATCGTGCCGGCTCGCGAACTACTTGGCGAGATGTTGTTGGAACTGAAGCAGCCCGCGCAAGCGATGGTCGAGTTCGAAGCCACACTGCGCACGGCGCCAAATCGTTTCAACGCGCTATCCGGCGCCGCGCGCGCGGCCAAGCTTTCGGGCGATAAGGAAAAAGCGAAAACCTACTATGCTCAGCTCCTGTCCATCTGCGCGCATGCGGACGGAGACCGGCCCGAACTTCAAGACGCACGCTCCCTGTTGGCGCAGAAATGAGCTGGTGCTCGCGTAGCCGCAGGTGAACAAACTGGCAATCCAAGACGACCTGAACGGGTCTTGGCCAGAGCTATGGAAGTATCGTCGGCAAACCGGAAGTTAGAAGTTAGGCGCGGAATGCTGCGCGGTGTCTGACAGGGATCGACACGCCAGCGCTCTCCGCAAGGGCGAGTTCCAACTATGAGGGCTGAAATCCGTGGCCGCTGCTTAATACCCGCCGGCTAGGCCTTTCTTAGAAACAGCGCTCCCAGCGGAGGCAGGGTTAGCCGCAGCGAATAGGGGCGGCCGTGGGTTTTTATGGGGAGGGCCTCGGCGCCTCCCATGTTGCCCGATCCGCTGCCGCCATATTCGCGGGCGTCGCTGTTGAGAAGTTCCTTCCAGTAACCAGCCGTCGGCACACCCACCAGGTATCCCAATCTGGGCACGGGGGTGAAGTTGCACACGACGAGCACGGGGTTCTCGTCGTCCTTGCCTTTGCGCAGCAGCGAGACGATGCTGGCCGGCGCGTCATTACAGTCCACCCATTCAAAGCCCTTGGGATCGTTATCGAACCAGTGCAGCGGAGATTCGCTGCGATAGACGCGGTTGAGTTGTTCCACGAAGCTCATGAGACCGCGATGCAGCGGGTATTCCAGCACGTTCCAGTCGAGGCTGCGATCGTGGGACCACTCGCTGACCTGGCCGAACTCGCAGCCCATAAAGAGCAATTTCTTGCCGGGCTGCGCGAACATGTAAGCGAAGAGCAGGCGCAGGTTGGCGAATTTCTGCCATTCGTCGCCCGGCATTTTGCCGATCAGCGAACCTTTTCCGTGCACGACCTCGTCGTGGCTCAAGGGCAGCACGAAATTCTCGTGGAACGAATACAGCATGCGAAAGGTCAGCAGGTTGTGGTGATACTTGCGATGGATGGGGTCGTTTTGGAAATAGTTGAGAGTATCGTGCATCCAGCCCATATCCCATTTCATGCCGAATCCCAGGCCGCCGAGATGGGTAGGCCGCGAAACCATGGGGTAGGAGGTGGATTCTTCGGCAAAGGTCTGAATGTCGGGATGCTCCTTGTAGGCTTCGAGATTGAAGCGCCGCAGGAAGTCGATGGCTTCAAGGTTCTCGCGTCCGCCAAACTGGTTGGGAATCCATTCGCCTTGCTTGCGCGAGTAGTCGAGATAGAGCATGGAAGCGACGGCGTCAACCCGCAGGCCGTCGACGTGATACTTGTCCAGCCAGAACATGGCGCTCGACATCAGGAAGCTGCGCACTTCGCTGCGGCCGTAGTTGAAGATCATTGTCTTCCAATCGGGATGGAACCCCTGCCGAGAGTCGGAGTGCTCGAACAGGTGGGTGCCGTCGAAGAAAGCAAGGCCGTGGCCGTCGGAAGGGAAGTGCGATGGGACCCAGTCGAGAATGACGGCGATACCGTGCTGGTGCAGGTAGTCGATCAGATACATGAAATCCTGCGGCGTGCCGTAACGCGACGTGGGAGCGAAGTAGCCGGTGGTCTGATATCCCCATGAGCCGTAGAAGGGATGCTCCATGATAGGGAGCAGTTCGACGTGGGTGAATCCCAGCTTATTCACGTAGTCGGCAAGGCGGGGCGCGATTTCGCGATAGGTGAGCGAACGATTATGCTCCTCGGGCACGCGCATCCAGGAGCCAAGGTGAACTTCGTAGATCGACATGGGCGCGTGCAGCGAGTTGGCGGCTGCGCGTTGCTGAAGAAAGGCACTGTCATTCCAGGTGTAGTCGAGATCCCAGACCACGGAAGCCGTGCGCGGCGGTTTCTCGGTGAAAAGCCCAACCGGGTCGGCCTTTTCCGTCTCGTGCCCGTCTTTGTTGGAGTCGATGTGGAACTTGTAAAGCGTGCCTTTGTCGATTCCGGGAACAAAGGCCTCCCAGATTCCCGACGAGCTGCGAGCCTGCAGTTGATGAGTTCTTGGGTTCCATCCGTTGAAGTCTCCGACCACCGACACCCGGTTGGCGTTGGGAGCCCAGACGCCGAAGACGGTGCCCTTGGTTCCGTTGGATTCCATAGGGTGGGCGCCCATCTTTTCGTAAATGCGATAGTGGCTGCCTTCGTTGAATAGATAAAAATCTTCTGCGCTCAGCAGGGAAACGTCGTAGCGGACCGGAGATACTTCCTGAGTTGGAGGTTTCGGCGTCATGGTTTCGTTTCGGGTCTTAGTGTAGCCCAATTCCAAGGAGACTGAAGTTCTTCTCGTTCCAGCCGATGAAAGCACTGAGGCAATAGGAACCTCCAATATGATCAGTGCGATAAGCAGTCTAGCCCAACCCAACTCGACCGTAGACGCAACGCAAACCGAGCCAGCGGCAAAAGCCGTGACCTCCAGTCCGAAACCGGCCGTGTCGCAAGCGCCACCCGCCGCTCCCGTCGTTAGCGATACGGTTCAGATCAGTAACGCCGCCCGGGCGATACAAGAAGCAATCGAAACCCCAGTGCAGACTGCCCGGGAAGCCCGCAGTGGAGACCGTCAGGCCCAGAGACTCTTGGCGAGAGAGGCGGCAGACAAGGTGAAGTAGCGCGCCGTTAACTCTATTGCTGTTTTCTCTTTTCACGCCGCTGGCGCGCCCAACCTTCTTTTACGCTCTGGCGCGCGCGTCCGAACGCCAGCGCATCCGCCGGCACGTCTTCGGTGATGCAGCTGGCGGCGGCGATGTAGGCGCCGCGTCCGATCTTTACTGGCGCCACCAACGTTGAATCGCTGCCCACGAACACGCCATCTTCGATCACCGTCTTGTGCTTGTTCGCGCCGTCGTAATTGCAGGTGATGGTACCGGCGCCGATGTTCACGCCTTCCCCGATTTCCGCATCGCCCAGGTAGCTGAGGTGATTTGCCTTTGAGCCCTTGCCCAGCTTGATTTTCTTGGTCTCAACGAAGTTCCCCAGGTGAGCGCCTTCGCCAACCTCGGTCCCAGGACGCAGATGAGAATATGGCCCCAACACAGCTCCCGCGCCAATCCGCGAGTCCTCCATGATCGTCCCCGGCCGCACCGTAACCCGGTCGCCCAGGATGGAATTGCCGATCACGCTATAGGAGCGGATACGGCAGTCCGTGCCCACCTTGGTCTTGCCCAGCAACTGCACGAAGGGTTCGATAATGGTGTCGGCGCCAACTTCCACGTCGCCGTCAATCACGCAGGTATGCGGATAAAAAATCGTGACGCCTTGCTCCAGCAACTCGCGGCACTTCGCCAGCCGCAGGCGCGCATCCAGCATCATCATCTCTGCTCGCGTGTTGGTGCCGAGGACTTCGCCTGCATCCGGCGTCTTGATCGCGACTACCTTCTTGCCCTTCCGATGAAACACTCCCGCCATATCGGTGAGGTAGTACTCGCCATGCGGGTTTGCGGTGGAGAGACGGTCGATGTTCTGGTACAGGGTTGGTGCATCGAACGCATAGAGCCCGGAGTTGATTTCGCGGATCTTCTTCTGTTGTGCGGTCGCGGATTTTTCCTCGACAATCGCCTGCACTTCGGCTCGTGCGCCAGCACCTTTGCGGATCACGCGCCCATATCCATAAGGATTCTCGAGATCGGCGCTGAGCAAAGTCATCGTCGCCTTTTGAGCGGCGTGAAATTCACTGACCCGGCGAATGGTTTCCGCGGTAATCAGCGGAGCGTCTCCGTAGAGCACGATGATCTGGTCGTAACCCGAAAGCGCTTCGCGCGCCACCATGAGCGCGTGTCCGGTGCCGCGCTGTTCGGCTTGCAGCACGAAGTTCACGCCCGTGCCAGCAACCGCCTCTCGCACACGCTCCGCCTCGTGGCCGATGATCACGAAGATGTCGTGCGCGGGCACCACCTTTTTGGCGGTGGCAATCACATGGTCCAGGATCGGCTTGCCGCCGATTTCATGCAGCACCTTTGGATGTTTCGATTTGAGTCGCGTACCCTTGCCCGCCGCCATGATCGCGATGGCGATACGCGGGCGCCGCGGGTGGGAAGCTTTCGGTGGGGTTGTAATTTTGGTCTTAGGCGCTTTTGCCATGCTCAGACAATATACCGCGAACTCTCGTAGAGACGCGGCTTGCCGCGTCTCAGACCGCTGACTAACTCTAGTCGCGTGCGGCAGTTGCCCTCAGCGGCTAAAGCCGAGTTGAGAACAATGCACTCACCGCAGCGCTGAAGCGCTGCGCCACCCAAAATCAGATCCAGCGTCGAGTTCTTGAGTCTGAGACGGGGCAAGCCCCGTCTCTACGCGAGCCCCGACCCACATTCAAATGCTGCGCATCAACTTCGGATCGTCTGTCGATGGGGCGCTTGCGCCATCAGCGCCATCAGGTCGTGCGCGACCTGGTCGGTAGCATGCCTCGCCACCTCGCCTTCATCCAGATAATCACCTAGCAGCGGACACACGCCCAGCGACTCGATCGCTTCCAGATCCGCCACGATCTGTGACGCTCCCTCCAGCGCGTACTTGGCTTTCATTTCCGGCGACGCTATCTTGCGATTGATCAGCGAGAAGTCGAACAACTGGACGCCAGCGTGGTCATTGAGTGCGCGGATGTGATCCGAAGCAGTTAAACTAAGACTTTCATTCGCCTGCGTCATCAGGTTGCAAATGAATACCTTAACCGCATGAGATTCACTGACAGCCTCGGGGATTCCGCGCACCAGCAGGTTTGGAATCAGGCTGGTGAAGAGCGACCCGGGGCCGATGGTGATCAGGTCGGCGCAGGCGATCGCCTCCAGCGTTTGGGGAAGCGGCTCCACGTCGGGAGGTACCAGATGCAGCTCCCGAATCTTGCCCTTGCTTGCCGTGATGCGCGTCTCGCCACGCACCTCCGTCCCGTCTTCGAAGGACGCTTCCAGTTCCACGCTTGACATGGTTGCGGGATAGATATGCCCGCGCGTGAGCAAAATCTCGGAAGACAGCCGCACCGCCTCGGCAAAGTCTCCGGTAATTGAGGTCAGCGCCGCCAGAAAAAGGTTGCCGAAGCTGTGGCCCTCCAGTCCGGAACCCTTCTGAAAACGATGCTGAAAGAGTCTGGAGAGCAGGGCTTCGTCTTCGGAGAGGGCGACGATGCAATTGCGCACGTCGCCCGGCGGAAGCATGTTGAGCTCTTTGCGCAAACGGCCGCTCGAGCCGCCATCGTCGCTCACCGTGACCACGCCACTCAATTCGCGAATGGTGGGTTGGCCCGACGTGGCCAGCGCCGGCGTCATGACGTAGCGCTTCAGCCCCTTCAGCAGCGTGGAGAGGCCGGTGCCGCCTCCGATTGCGACCACGCGCACTTCGGGGCCCGCCTTACCGGTGTCGGATGAGTTCGTGCGCAAGTGGGGAAGCATAAAATAAACGGATTTGAAAGGGCGCGGCTTTAGCCGCGCCGCCACGCGCTCTTTATGACATGGGCTTTAGCCCCTGAGGTGCGCGATCTTTACGAAGCTAGTAAGCGCTCGCTTCTTCTTCCTGCGGCTCAGATTCTTCGGCGCCCGGATCCGGATAGAGCAGTTCGGTAAAGCGCGGGTCTTCCGCCAGATTCTGGAAGTCGCCATCGTTTCGTGCCTGGAAGCGCAGTGACGGTTTCGCCTGAATCGCCTCATTGAGCGTCTTGAGCGATTCTTCGACGTGGCCGGTCAGGCAATGCAACGCAGCCAGCCCGTACAGCACAAACTCCGCCTTCGGATTCTGCTTCAATAGTTTGTCGAGGTGCTCGCGCGCCGTCACATAGTCGCCCGTGTTGATCAGCGACACCGCGTAGTCGTAATGCTCTTCCGCGGTCTTGAACTGCAACGAGGACGTTTCCAGATGCTTTTCGCAGGTAAGGATATGCACCCGGGCCCGGTCGACCAGGGACTTGTTCGGCCCGGCCAGTACCTTTTGCAGGTGGCCTTTGGCCTTCTCGAACTTGTGCTCCTGCAACGCACGCAGCCCCGACTCGTAGCTTTGCACCGCCTGGGTGTGTCGTGGATCCTCGGTCACTTGTTTCTTGGGAGTTAACTTTAGTGCCATCAAACCGCCTCTAGTTCAGAATTTAGTTCAGAATTGAAAATCGAAAAATTGCAAGCGCGCGCTCAGTTGATGCTGGCCGCTGTCGCCAGATCGACCAACTTCCAGTCGCCCTTGATAATCCCAGCGCGAATCTGCCGCGCCGTCTTGCCTTGCTGGTACATAGTGTAAGTGTAATAAAGCTCTTTAAGGCAGGTTGGGCACTCCGCACCGTGCGTACCCGAAAAGCAATTGTGCAGACTTTTGTGTCCCATGCCCCGGTCACAGTAGCAGTAACAAGGCTGCTGGTAGAGCACTCTTGGAATCTTCGCCGCCAGTTCGTAGGCATGCGTCTGATACGAAAACTGCGCGTTCGCCCCCCACAGCTGATCCTTGGTCAGGATCGGTGGCAGCTTGCTGCCCGCCGCCGGAGGAGCCGCGTTGAAATGCGGAACTCCCTGATCGGCCTCCGATTGAAGCCATGGCGCTGACACCATTGTGACCATCAAAAACAGCACCGCTGACGCGATAACCCGTGTACCCATGCCACTCAGCCTCAACTCTTTATTTTACCTGAAGGCGTGGAATTGGCGAGTCACCGGCGGGGTTCCGGGATGTGCAACTGGGCTTCTTTTCCGTGACTCCCCTGTGAACCCCCGTGCTCCCTGTGGTTGCCTGAGAAGTCCTAACCACAGAGAGCACAGAGGTTCACTGGGGAAACCGGCAGGCTTAAGCTAAATCCTGCCTAGCCCAACTTCTCAAAGAACAAGCAGATCGTTTCAATCCCACGATGGAAATTTGGAATGTGAAACTTCTCGTTCGGAGCATGCAGGTTGTCGTCAGGCAGCCCAAAGCCCATCATGACCGAAGGAATCTTCAGCACGTCCTGGAAATCAGTCACGATCGGAATCGACCCGCCGGAGCGAATAAACACGGTGTCTTTCTTGAACGTGTCATGCAGCGCCTCGGTCGCCGCTTCAATGTACCGATTGTCGGTGCCGACCACGGATGCCGGCCCCTTGCTCCAGACCTTGATCTTCGTCTCAATGCCCTTGGGCGTGAGCTTCTTGACGAACGCCGTGTAGCGCTTCAGTATGTCGTCCGGATCCTGATTCGGCACCATGCGCATGGAAACCTTTGCCGACGCCTTAGCCGGAATTACCGTCTTCGCCCCCGGAGCCACAAACCCGCCCGGCATCCCATGCACTTCGAGCGTCGGACGCGCCCAAGTCCGATAGAGCACCGAATATCCCGGCTCGCCCGTCAGCACCTTGGAGCCGACTTCGGTCTTGCGATAATGCTCTTCATTGAATGGCAGTCGCTTCCACGCCTTCAACTCATCTTTGCTAGGCGCTTTGACATTCTTGTAAAAGCCCGGTATCAGCACCTTTCCCTTCGCATCCTTCAGCTTGCTGATGATCTCAATCAGCGCAAAAAATGGATTCGGGGCCGCGCCACCGTACATGCCGGAGTGCAAATCGGTCTTCGCTCCGAACGCTTCAATCTCCGTGTACACCAATCCACGCAGCCCGACGCACAGAGTCGGAAGGTCGGGAGCGAACAGTTCCGTATCGCAGACCAGCGCGAAATCCGCTTTCAACTTCGCTTTCTGTTTGCGGACGTACTCGGCAATCGATTCGCCGCCCACTTCCTCTTCGCCTTCAAAAATAATCTTGACGTTGATTGGCAGCTTGCCCCCATGCGCCTGCATCAAGGACTCGAGCGCCTTCACTTCCATCCAGAGCTGGCCTTTGTCGTCAACCGCGCCGCGCGCGTAGATGTTGTTGTTGCGCTCGGTCGGCTCAAACGGCGGCGTCTTCCATTCGTCCAAAGGATCAGGTGGCTGCACGTCATAATGTGCATACATCAGGACGGTCGGCTTGCCGGCCGCGTGCAGCCAGTCGGCGTAGAGCAGAGGATGTCCCTTGGTCGGAATGATTTCAACATTGTCCATTCCGATGCGGCGCAGCTCAGCGGCGACAAATTCTGCCGCCTTTTGCACGTCGCTCTTATGTTCATCGAGCGTACTGATGCTGGGGATGCGGAGCAAAGTCTTCAACTCGTCAAGAAAACGCGGTTGATTATTGCGGGCAAAATCGACCGCCGAGGATGCCATAGTTTGTAGCCTTTCTGGCGCGGTGGGCGCGCTGCGTAAGATGATCGCCTAAAACGTTTCAGTATATCCTGCTGGGCACCTGCAGTGCTGGAAGGTAACTAGGCCCCGACTTGATTGGCAAAGCGGTCAGCCGAGAGTTTAGACACATCAATCGGAGGCCTTTGCCCGGTCATTATCTGCGCCATCAATTTCGCCGTTACAGGCGCCAGCAGAATCCCATCCCGAAAATGCCCGGTCGCCACAAAATATCCCGACGTCGACATCGTGCCCAGAATCGGCAGCCCGTCGGGTGTTCCCGGACGCAGACCCGCCCACGCCTCCAGAATTCGAGCGTCAGCCAATTTCGGAACCAGATCGATTGCAGCCCGCCGCAGCTTCGCGATCGTCTCGGGTACCGTCTGCTTGTCGAAGCCTGCTTCTTCGGCAGTCGCGCCGATCGACATGCGCCCATCACTTCGCGGGATCAGATAAACATCGGGGGCGCGCACCACATGGCGCACCAGTTCTTTTTCTGGCATAGTGACGCACAGCATCTGCCCTTTGACGGGCCGCGTGGGGACGCGAAACCCTGCCGAGCTTTGCTCGGCGTGGACGGGCGAGGCGCCCGTCCCCACACGAATCTGCCCGGCCCAGGCTCCGGTGCAATTCACCACCAGGCCCGCGGCAAATTGCGCATTGCTGGTGCGGACGCCGCACGCTCTGCCGTCCGCCACGTCCACGGCCAGCACCTGGTCGCCGGAGGAAAAATCCACGCCGCGATTGCGCGCGGCGGCGATGGCGGCCCCCGTGAGATGCCGAGGATCGACGCAACGTTCTTTCAGGTACACGTGCAGAGGCGTCGAACCATTCGTCGAACGATCGGTCCGAAGCGGGATCCGAAGCGCCGGTTCCAATTCCGCAAGCGGTCGCGGCAAAGCATAAGCTTGTGTGGTGGCGGGGTTCTTCCCCGTCTCCGCACCAGCCAAAACGATCGCCCCCACCGACCGCAAATCGATCTTCAGACCCGATTCATCCTCAAGCCCACGCACGAACTCGGGATACATCCGCGCGCTAGCCGCCGCCAGTTCCTGCAACTCAGGCCGCGTTTCCAAGGGGTAGTCGACCAGCATGCCTCCCGCCGCCCAGGACGCCTCGCGCCCTGGTTCGCCTTTCTCCACCACCAGCACCCGCAGTCCGTGCTTATTGAGTTCAAGCGCCAGCGAAACTCCGATGATCCCCGCACCAACCACGATCGCGTCCCAGTTCTTCACGCGTCCATTCTAGTGGGTGCCCCACGTCTCGCGCCTTTCGAGACGTGGGTCTCACGCCCGGCAAGAACCCGAAACGCAATTGACAGTAATCGATATCTCACAAACAATAGGCTCTACAGTCCACTTCAATCGGAGACCCCACTTATGTCTGAAGGTGATCAATCGCACGTTTACCACCCTGAGCCGCAGAGCAATATCGGCAAATGGATTCTTATCGTTCTGGCCGTTGCCTATGCCGGCGCATCGGCGTTTTTTATTTACGACCAGCACGCCAAGCTGGAAAAAATCACGCAAGATCAAACTGTCAGCCAAAAGCAACTTGCCGATCTGAGCAAGCGCATGCAGTCTTCCGAAGGCGATTCCGAAACCCTGGCCCAAAAGTTGGGCATGACCAAGAAGGAATTGTCAGCGCGTACAGACGAGTTGCAGCGTGGGCAACAAGCCGCCGCAGCGCGCCTTGCGGCAGAAGCGGCGGAAGAGAAGAAAGATGTGAACGCAGTTGCCGGAGAAGTAGGAAGCGTGAAGACCGACGTCGGCGGCGTGAAGACCGACGTTGCCGCCACCAAGGCGTCGCTGGAGCAGACCATCGCGAGGTTGCAGAGCACCGTCGGCGATCTCAATGTACAGAGCGGCCTGATCGCCAACACGCGCAGCGATCTCGAAGCCCTGAAACACAAGGGCGACCGTCAGTATTATGAGTTCACCCTGTTGAAGGGAGCCAAGTCGCAGGCGTTCTCGACCGTGGGCTTGCAACTCAAGAAGACCGATCCCAAAAAGGGCAAGTACACGCTGGACGTCACCGCCGACGACAAAACCATCGAAAAGAAAGACAAGAACCAGAGCGAACCGGTACAGTTTTACACCGGACGCGAGCACATGCTCTATGAACTCGTCGTCTGGACGGTGGACAAGAACAAGGTCACCGGCTACCTGAGTGCGCCGAAAAATGCGCCGATACCGATCACCGCTACGCCGCAGTAACGGCAGTAATGAGGTCAGAGGTTAGAGGTCAGATTGCAGAAGTGAGAATCACGAGATCGCCGATCACCGTTTGCGCGAGGAGTTGTAACCTCTGCAATCTGACCTCTAACCTCTGACCTTAATTATGCTGCCCGCGAACCTGCACACGCTCGGTGAAATCGCACTCCGCACCGGAGTCATCTACTGCCTTGTGCTGATCGGAATTCGCATCAGCGGCAAGCGGGAGGTCGGGCAGATGACTCCGTTCGACCTCGTGCTTCTCCTGTTATTGTCGAACTCCGTGCAAAACGCCATGACTGGCCCTGACACCTCTCTCGCCGGAGGCGCGATTGCCGCTACTACGCTGCTCATCATGAACTACTTGGTGGCCGAGCTTTCCGGTGGGAATCGCCGCTTCCGGAAATATATCCAAGGACAACCCAGTTTGCTGGTGCACGACGGCGAGGTCATCGAATCGCACATGGCCAAAGAGCACGTCAGCATGGACGAACTGCAACGCGCGCTCCGTGAGCACGGCGTCGGCACCTACAAAGACGCGGCGCTCGCCGTGCTGGAAGTCGATGGCTCCATCAGCGTGCTGAAGTACGACGACATCGAGCCGACCGCGACAACGCACCTAAACCGCCGCCGCTTTCTGAAAAAGCAGTAACCGAGCCCGTGTGGCGCGGGCGCCCTCGCCCGCGGCTCTTGACTCGGATCTGGCCTCTACGATGACCTGATTACCCGATGCAGCTACGGATGCGTCATCTTCTCCGGCTTCATCAGCAGCTCGAACTCCTCGCGCGTGAGATATCCCAGCTTCAATGCCGCATCGAGCAGGCTGCTCTTGTCGACGTGCGCCGTGTGCGCGATCTGCGCCGCTTTGTCGTATCCCACTTTCGGAGCGAGCGCCGTGACCAGCATGAGCGAATTCTTCACGTAGAAGTCCACCTTGGCGCGATCCACTTCAATGCCTTTGATCATGTATTCGACATACCCGTGACAAGCGTCGGTGATCAAAGTGACCGAGTGCAGGAAGTTGTAGATGATCACCGGCTTGTACACGTTGAGCTCAAAGTTGCCCTGCGATCCGGCGAATCCCACGGCGGCCGTGGCTCCGTGAACCTGCACGCAGACCATGGTCATCGCTTCGCATTGCGTGGGATTCACTTTGCCGGGCATGATCGACGATCCCGGTTCGTTTTCCGGAATGGAGAGTTCTCCTAGACCGCAGCGCGGACCGGAAGCCAGCCAGCGAATATCGTTTGAGATCTTCATCAGCGACGCGGCCAAGGTCTCCATAGCGCCTTGCGCAAACACGATCTCATCGTGCGCCGAAAGCGCGGCGAACTTGTTGGGATGCGAGCGGAAGGGAAGTCCCGTCAGTTCGGCGATCTTCCTAGCGGCGCGCTCGGCAAATTCCGGATGCGTGTTCAGGCCTGTGCCCACAGCGGTTCCGCCGATCGCCAGGTCGTAAAGTCCATCGAGCACCTGCTCCAGGCGCTTGATGTCGCGGTCGAGCAAACTTGCCCAGCCGCCGAATTCCTGTCCAATGGTCAAAGGCACAGCGTCCTGCAGATGGGTGCGGCCAATCTTTACCACGGAGTCAAATTCCTTAGCCTTGGCGGCAATCGCATCGCGCACGGTCTTGATCGCCGGAATCAGCGCGTTCTTCACTCGGTCCGCTGCCGCGATGTGCATCGCCGCCGGAAACGTGTCGTTCGACGACTGTGACATGTTGACGTGATCGTTCGGATGGACGGGCTTCTTCGAACCCATTTCTCCACCGGCAATTTCGATGGCACGGTTGGAGATGACCTCATTCACGTTCATGTTGGTCTGCGTACCGCTTCCGGTCTGCCAGATGCGCAGTGGGAACTGGTCATTCAGCTTGCCGGCGATGACTTCGTCGGCGGCTTCGACGATGAGCTTCGCAATGTTGGACGGGAGTTTTCCCAGGTCCTGATTCACCAGCGCGCAAGCCTTCTTGAGCGTGCCGAAGGCGCGAATCAGCTCGGGAGGCATGGTGTCGCGCCCAATATTGAAATGCAGCAGCGAGCGCTCGGTCTGCGCTCCCCAATAAACATTCGAGGGGACTTCGATTTTGCCCATGCTGTCGGATTCGGTGCGGGTCTTTATTTGGGAGTGCGTGGCGGGTTCGGTAAGAGTAGACATGATGAAATCTCCTGTGCGTCGGGCGCTGGAATGGAGAGGGAACTGGGAAGCGCGTCGACGGATATAAGGAACCGATTATTATACGGCGCGGAATTCGCACAGGGACGAGGACCGCGCTTCCGCGCTTCACGTTTTACTCTTTTTTTGTTCCTTATTTTATTTTGGATTGCGCTGTTGAAGAGGATCATTATT
>DATFZT010000246.1:0-20489 GCA_035314185.1 Terriglobales bacterium | reverse complement strand
CTAGAGCAAAATTAGGAAGGATCTGGGCCTCCGAGGTCTTGATAGGCCGCTCGCATTTGGCATTCTGACCAGCTACAGAACTTATTCCAAAAACTGGTTCGTACGAACCGATATGAGGTAATCATGGAAACTTCCGCTCCCGCTCAGCCCACGTCCGACCGCTATCTCCGAGTCGCTAGCCCGCTCCACACGATTTTGATCCTAGCTGGGCTAGCCGCTTGGACGCTCGGCGCAAAGATTCTTGCAGGTCACATGAGGGCGGCCGCAAATCCGAACCGCGTGCGCGGTTATTTGGTCACCATCTGCATGGAATGGTTCTTCTTCCTACTTGTGATAATGGGCGTGCGGCTCAATGGCACCTCTGTCTTCGTGGTTATCGGAGATCGTTGGCAATCCGCCCGCCAGGTTCTGCGCGATATTGGAATTGCCGCTGCGTTCTGGGTCGTTGCCTTGGGGCTGCTCTGGGTATTTGGCCGTCTCCTGCGCGTCGACCAGCAGGGTCACAATGTCCAGTTCATGCTCCCGCACGGGGCGGCTGAGATGACACTATGGATAGCGCTCTCCATCACCGCCGGCATTTGCGAGGAGACCATCTTTCGCGGTTACCTGCAACGGCAGTTCACCGCCCTCACTAAAAACGCTCCCGCCGGCATTCTCCTTTCTGCCGCCGCATTCGGCGCGGCGCACGCCTACCAGGGCTTCCGTATGGTGATTCTGATTGCCCTGTTCGGAGCGATGTTCGGGATTCTTGCCTACTGGCGAGGTAGTGTTCGCCCTGGGATGATCGCCCATGCGTGGCAGGATTCATTGGGCGGAATCATTGGCGGCTAGATGAGGCATTAAGAGCCTGCGGTCAGGAGGCCTTCGTCGCGCAAGCCTTGACCCGAGCGGGTTTTGGGCGCATCCCCAATTGACACCAGATAACCAGGAGCGTATCTTCCCCTATTAAATTGTTTTAATGTAGGTCGCCCCCCGCCGCCGGGAGATGACGAGAAGACGAGAAGACGATGATACCCTCCCGCTTTGGTTCCAGCCCGCGACTCGTTTTAGTCGCCCCGGTTTTTCTTGCACTGCTGGCGTGCGCGCCGCGTCTGTTGGCGGAGCCCGTTTACGTGCGCGTCAATCAGGTCGGGTATGAAGCTGGCCATGCTCCTTTTCGTGCGTATCTGATGGCGCCGTCCGCGGTAACAGGCGCAACTTTCCAGGTGGCGAATTCGAAGGGCGTTACAGCGGATTCGGGCCGCATTGGAACGGGCGCGTTGCTCGGCGCGTGGGGCCATAGCAAGACCGTGACCTACAACGTCTACGCCCTGGACTTCAACGTTCCCGGCGGGGACCTCTACACCATCAAGGTGTCGGGCCAGGTGTCGGCGACTTCGCCGGCTTTCGCGGTAGATTCTCCGGAGACGCTGTATTCCGGATTACTCCTGAACACTTTGTTTTTTTATGAGACTCAGCGTGACGGGAAGCATTTCATCCCCAACGCGCTGCGCACCGCTTCCGGACACCTGAAGGACGCGAACGCGCATGTTTACAACACGCCTCCGCTGGACGGCAACGACTTTATCGACAACGTGCCGCCGACACCGCCGCTGGTGTCTGCGGGTCTCCCGAACATCGATGCCGCTGGCGGCTGGTGGGACGCCGGCGACTACGAGAAATACGTTGAAACGGTCAGTTACACAGCAGCGCTGATGGAGATCGGGATTCGCGACTTCCCCGAGGAGATGGGAGCAGCGGCCCCGTGGAATCCTCCAGCGCCACCCGCTTCGATTTCCTATGCCGGAAACAGCGGAGCCGGCGCGCCCGCATCGTCCGACTTTACCGACGAAGCCCGGTTTGGAGTCGACTGGCTGATGAAGATGTGGGATGACAAAACCAAGACGCTGTACTACCAGGTGGACAACACGCAAGACTGGGATTATTACGGTGAGGGCGATCCTACTTCTGCCGTCCCCAACTGCGGCGGCACCTATGCGATTCCTTACTGCCTGATCACCGAGTACGACATCTGGACGCTGCCGCAGGCGGCCGATCACTTCTTTCAACCCGGCGACCCGCGCGCTTGCGACCCGCTGACTACATACTACATCTGCAATCGGCCGCTGTATTTGGCAGGCCCTGCGGGTTCCCCGATCAGCCCCAATCTGGCTGGGCGCCTGGCGGCAGACTTTGCCTTGTGCTACCAACTGCAGCGCGCTTCCCATCCTGCGCTGGCCAATCAATGCCTCCAGGATGCAGAGGACGTTTTCGCGCTGGCGGACACTTCCTATCCGGACCCAGCCCCCGCGGAGTATGGTGGCACATGCAGCGACTGCCTGCTCACCATCGCTCCGTTCGACGGCTATCCCGAGAACGTTTGGGACGACGATATGGAGTTGGGCGCCACCGAGCTCTATTTTGCTCTGCAGTCGGCGGGCGGGGCGAAGAATCTTCCCGCTGGATTGCCGCACACCAATGCGATGGATTATCTGGCGCAGGCGGCTACGTTCGCCCACAATTACATCACGCGAATCTACGACAACGGGTTCACCGACACTCTGAACTTGTATGATGTCAGCGGCCTGGCGCATTTCGAGTTGTACCGGGCGCTGGATATGGCGGGAAATCCGCAGCATCTGGCGGTTTCCCGGTCCGGCATTCGGGCACAACTACTGCGGCAAGTCGCCGACGCAATTACCCAGGCGAACTCGGATGCCTGGGGCTTCGGGTATGTGTGGAGTTATGGCGATACCACATCGCACGGCGCGGGCCTATCGGTAATGGCGAGCGAGGCCGCTTACCTCTCGAATACCGATGCCGCGGCCAAGCGCTACGGCACCTATGCACAGAGATGGCTGGGTAACGTCCTGGGCGCGAATGCCTGGGGATCGTCGTTCATCGTGGGCGACGGCAGCACGTTTCCCAATTGCATCCAGCACCAGGTGGCCAACCTGGCGGGCGCGCTGGATGGGACTTCCGGAGGCACGCCGGTGCTGTGGGGTGCGGCCACCGAGGGCCCAGCCGGCTATGCTTCTTCGGGCGTGGTCGATGGCATGATTCTGTGTCCGGCGAACGGAGTGGACACTTTCCGAAAATTCAATGGCAACGATGGCGCGTTTGATCGCTCGCAAATGGCGGTGTATCAGGACAACATGCAGTCTTACAGCACGACCGAACCGGCCATCGACCTTACTGCGACGTCGTTTCTCATGTGGTCGTGGAGGCTCGCAGGGCAGCCCAGCTTCTGACGCTCCATCGTATGACGCATGGTTTACGTCCAGCGGAACCAGCGCAGCGCCAGCACGAACGAGACCCCGCCCCAGATTGCCAGGACCAGCAAGCGTCCCGATTGAGATCCCAGCGACGCACCTTCGATGATCGTGGCTCGTAGCGCGTCGTTGAGCGCGGTCAGCGGCAGCGCTTTGATGAAGGGCTGGGCCATCGCAGGAAATTTGTCATAGGAAAAGAAGACGCCGGAGAAGATCCACATCGGCATCATGACCAGATTAATGAGGCCGGAAACGCTTTCGATTTTCTGCGCGCGGCAGGCGGTCAGCAGGCCAACGCCGCCGAAGGTGACCGCTCCGAGCGAGCCGAGCAGGATGACCGACAGGATCGATCCCTGCACCCGCATGTGAAAGACCAGCACGCCGAAGCTTAAGAGCAGTCCTACTTCAATCACCATCAGTACGAGGCGGCTGCTGGTTAGGGCCAGCAGGAAATCGCTGCGGCGCATGGGTGTGGCTACGAAGCGCTTCAGCAGTTTGCGCTGACGCATTTCCACCAAAGCGAAACCGACTCCCCACATACCGGAGTTCATCAGGTTCATCCCCAGCAGGCCAGGGATGAGGAAGTCGATGTAGCGCGACCCGGGTTCGCTGGAGGATTGAGACGAAGTGGTGATGGCATCTTTGCGTCCGGCGGCCGATTGGAGCGCAGCGTCAATTTCGGCGCGCGAAAGCACACTCTCCGGACGGGCCGGATCGTAATAATAAGTGTAGCTCCCGTCGGGATTGGCCTCGATCGCCAAATCGAACTTGCCGAAGTGGAAGCCCTTGAGCGCCGCCTCGCGATCGAGAATTTTGGCTCGCACCATCGATTGCTCGGACGAGTGCTTGTCAGGCGAGCCTTTAGCCGAACTCTGCAGCATGGCTAGCGTCTGCCGCGCGCCAGCGCCATCGATCACGACCACCGACGTAATATCCGCGGGCTTGTTGCGAAACGCGATGCCCAAGCCCGCCGCCAGCAACAGCGGGAAGATGAAGACCCAGAATACGACTTCAGGCTCGCGCTTGAGTTCGAGTATGCGCGCCCACAGCAGATGACGGTATCCCGACCAGCGGCCGTTGCGGCGTGCGGGTTGGCTGGACTGCTGCGGCCGATTCTTCTCGGCGTTGAGCTGGGGCGCGTTGGCTTCGGTGGTTGCCATTCAGTCTTCTCGCAGGTGGCGGCCGGTGAGTTGCACGAAGACATCTTCGAGGCTGGCCTGGCGCGTGCTCAGGTGTTCGAGTTGATGGCCGTCGCGGTTTACGACGTCCAGCAGAGCGGGAATAGTGAGATGCGGCTCGCGGACACTCAGGCAGACGGTCGAATCCTCGCGGCGCACAGACTCCACGCTGGGCAGCGATCGCCAACGCTCGAGATTGTTGTCGTTGTCGTTTCCGTTGGCGTTCTTACCGGCTTCTTTGCTCACCTGGAACTCGACCACGTGATGGCCGCCAAGGCGATCGATCAGGTCAGACGGCGTACCTTCGGCGATGATCTCGCCGTGATCGACGATGGCCAGCCGGTCGCACAGACGTTCGGCCTCGTCCATGTAATGCGTTGTAAGCAGGACGGTGCCGCCTTTTTTCTGGAAGACGCGGATGATCTCCCAGAGCTGGCGCCGGCTTTGCGGATCGAGTCCGGTGGTGGGTTCGTCGAGGAAGAGGATGCGCGGATTGCCGACCAGAGCAGTCGCGACGGCCAGGCGCTGCTTCTGTCCCCCGGAAAGTTTGCCGACCCAGGCGTCCGCCTTCTCGGTTAGTTGAAGCTCTTCGAGAATGTCGGCGGCGGGCCGCGGTTCACTGTAAAAACTGGCGAAGAGTTCGATGGTTTCGCGGACGTTTAGTTTTTCCGAGAGGCGCGTTTCCTGCAGCGAGATGCCGATCCATTCGCGCAGTTGGCGCGGGTTGTCTTTCCAGCTGTGACCGAAGATGCGGACTTCTCCTGAGGTGGGTGCGAGCAGTCCCTCGAGGATTTCGATGGTGGTGGTCTTCCCTGCTCCGTTCGGGCCGAGCAGTCCGAAGCACTCGCCCGCCTCGATGTGCAGGCTGAGGCCGCGCACGGCTTCGACCTTACCGTCGTAGGTCTTGCGCAGGTTGGTGCACTCTACTGTTGTCTCTCGCGTCGGCCCCACCAAGGCATTCTAAATCAGGTCGATCTTTCAGAATGCGGGCTCGGAATGCGAATGGCTTGTAATCGGCAACGGCGCGTCGCCCTTGGCATTGCGCCACAGGATCGCATTCAGTGTTCTGGCATCAGCCGCATCCGGCCTGGAAAAGTCCATCCGCGACGACTCCTTCGCTCCCGCAGCCTTCTTGTCGTTCACTGCGTAGATGAGGCCGTTGCGCAGATTCTTGTCGTCAACCTGATAGGGCGGCTGCGTCCCCGGACCTGCGAACAGCGGTGCCATCAGCGGCGCGTGCGCGTCGAACAGGTTCATCGGGGGAAGGCCGAGCAGAACCTCCATGGTGTGAATCATGCTGACGGTCGTGTAGAAGTTATGCTCGACAAACGGCTGCGGTGTGCGCGGCGAATACTTGCTGATAACGAGGGCAATGGAGCGGTGCGCATCGACGTGGTCGGCGCCGTCCTGAGCGTCGTCTTCCACCACGAAGATAGCGGTATCGTCCCAGTACGGACTGTGAGAGACGGCGTCGACCACCCGGCCGAGCGCAAGGTCGTTGTCGGCAACGGAGGCACTCGGCGTTGGCTTGCCGGGGCGCGTCCCTCCGGTGTGGTCGTCGGGCAAGTAGAGGAGGGTAAACTGCGGAAGCTCTTTGGCGGTTCCCTTCGCTTTCACGAACTCATCGAACTCGCGCAAGAATTCGTCGGCGCGGAGTTGGTCGGGATAGTCAGTTTCGAAATCAGGAAATTGTGGGTCGTAATGATCGCGCAGCGCGGCTTTCGTGGGACGCATGCGCTTAAATTGCGGGATTGCCCAGGGCCACGGGCTCGGGCCGCCACGCGGATTGCCCACGTTCGTGGGTAATGGATCGCCTTTCTTGATTTCGGAAACCGGGCAAGTCGCTGACGAGGGAGACGGCGTACCTTCCTTCGGTGACCCCATTTTCGGCGACTTCGCGTTGTCGCTCTTGCACCACACGGCGGCGATGAATTCTCCGTAGATGCGATAGGTGAACCCCTTTTTCGCCAGGTTATCCCAAAGGAAGCCGGTGCCGGGGTCGTCGACGTCGGGGATTCCCTGCTCAAGCGGAAATTCTTCGGCCACGCTGCCGCCGGAATCGTAGGTGCGCTCTTTGCTGCGATAGCCGATGGGCCACGTCTTCTCGTTGTAGTCGGAGGTAGTGGAAGCGGTAGACCAGAGGTGGCCGTCACCGGAAACTTCTCCGCTGTCATAGAAATTGTCCAGTACGCCGAACTGCAGCGCGAGTTTGTGCTCATTAGGCGTGATGTCGGCACCGTACATGGTCAGCGATGGGTCGCCGTCGCCTGCCGGCAGGTCGCCGAGAATCTGATCGTAGGTACGATTTTCTTTCAGCACGTAGATGATGTGGCGGATGGGATTCGTTCCGCTAGCGAATTCGAACTTTCCCCCGTCGGAGCGGACGAGATTGTCTTCTTCGACCTGCTGCGTGTAGGCCGCTAGATTCTTGTCGATCTCCGACAGGCTGAGGCGCTGGATAGAGCCCCCGATCAAAGTTGGAATATAAGGATGTTCTTTTCGTTTGCGCTCGCCTTTTAGTGCGCCCAGCATATTGTTGGGGCCGCTGCTTTCTCCTTTGGCCGTAGCAATGAGCAGATCGTTGCCCGCGATGGCGAGCGCGCTGGGATACCACTCGGTGGGGATAAAACGAGGAGGATTTTGGAAGTCTATCCATTGATGCCCTCCGTGCGGAGGTAGTTTTGGCAGATCCTCGACTTCGAAAACCGCGACCGCGTCGAGCGAGGCACACCCCGCAAAAAGTTGCTTGCCGTCCGGCGAGAGCGCGATGGTCTGGAGGACGGAACCCGGGTCATCGAGACCGGTGCGGTAAAGCTCAAGGGTATTGGTAGAACTTAAATTGACTGCCACCACCGCATCAGCATTAGCGAGCGCAACGTACAGCATCCCCTCATTCGGACCCAAGAGCATCGCGGTCGGATGCGAGTTGGGAGCAAAGGGGTCATCATTCTTCCACGGCAAGCGATGATTTGGTTCCCGCAAATCATCAATCCAGCGCGCGACCTTGCCAGTTTCAAGATCCAGTTCCGCAATCGACGAAGTGTTCCACAGGCTCACCCACGCTTTGGTTCCGGCCTTATTGGCAATAACCGTATAGGGATATGCGCTCGGAATGTAGCCGCTGCGATTTAGATCGAACGACTGCAGAATCTTGCCGGAGTCTGTGTCAAGGACAACGGCGTTGTCAGAAAGATTGTTGGCGATGAGCAGCCGGTCGCCCTTCTCTCCGGGCAACACTGCGAACCCAGCCGGATATGGCAGCGCGGTTCCGGCAGGAGTCTTGCGCAGTCCGAACGCAACTTCCTTCCCTTCGGCGATGGGCTGAGGCCCAATCTTGATGAAGCGTTCGGGAGTAACTTGTCCAGCGTCAAACTTGTACACCGCGATGCCGTTGCCCGTGCTCTTCGGCTTCTCGCCGGTGGGATCGGTGATCGAGCCCATCGAGGCATAGAGATGCTTGCCGTCCGACGAAAACGCCAGGCCGATGAAATAGCTTTGGCGCGTGGAATAGTCGTCACTCAGGCGGTCGTCGGGAAAATCGTGCAACTGATTGTTGCTGAGATCGAGGATCGCGATCGACTGGCGCGCGCCGGTTTCCTGCGTGCCGTATCCCTGATTGAGCAACGCGGCATAGCGGCCGTCGGGGCTGAGGGCGATGGTCGCGGGAAAGCTGTTGGTACGGGCCAGATATCCAGGGACGGGGAGGGTCAGGCTCTTGCTCGTCGGTAGATAGATGCGGCGCGAGCGGTCGGCCGCGCGGGCGACCACGAAGACGACAACCAGCGAGGAAAGAGCGAGGAGGGAGACAACGGCGATCTTTTTCACGAGCTTTCTCACGAGGGGAGTCCTCGGGAGGTTTGTATCATCCGCAATACATGGGAGGCAAACGAACGGACGTAGGAGCATCGATTATGGGAGGGAGTAACGCGTCGTCTGTTTGCGCGATAGCTTGTGCCTTATTTGGCTCCCACCAAATGCACCTCCGACACCGGCGGCCCGGTTTGCGACTTTTTCACCCCCATCAACTCCACGGCCTTCGCGGCAATGTGCTCCGCCGAGACTTCGAACTCTTTGATTAACTCCCAGGGAGCCCCCGAGTCTCCAAAGCGGTCTTTGACCCCGATGGCGCCGGTGATGATAGGGATGCCATAGAGTTCGGCCGACTGGGTGATAGCGCTCGCGACCGGCCACGCCAGCGCGCCGATCTGGTGCTCTTCGGCGGTCAGGACAACGCTGGTATCGCGCGCGGCGCGCACGATGGCTGCGGTGTCGAGTGGCTTCAGCGTGTGCAGGTTGAGGACGCGGGTTTCGTAGCCGAAATCCTGCTTCAGGATCCACGCGGCGCGCATCGCTTCGGGCACCATGGGGCCGCAGGCGACGATGGTTAGGTCCTCACCCTCGTCGCGATATTCGGATTCGAGTCTCGTCTCAAACGCATCGATGAAATTCGCAGCCTCGCGACGCAGGCGAATCACGTTGGCCTTGCCGAAGACGAATGGCGTTTTCTCGTCGGTGACGATCGGCGTCGCTTCGCGCGCGAAGCGGATGTACTTTGGGCCAACGTGCTTGAGCAGCAGGTAGTCAGTGGCCTTGCGCGTTTCGACGATGTCGCAGGGGACAACCACGTTCATGTTGGGCAATCCGCACATGGCGAACAGATCTTCGAGGGCTTGGTGTGTAGCGCCGTCGGGGCCCACGCTGACTCCGCCGTGGGCTCCGGCGATCAGGACGTTGAAGTTGCCGTAGCAGATCGAGGTGCGTATCTGGTCGAGATTGCGGGCGGCGGCAAAGGTCGCGTAGGTGCCGAAGACAGGCAACTTCCCTTCTTTGGCGAGTCCCGCGGCAGCCGAAGTGGCGGACTGCTCGGCGATGCCCATGCTGATCCAGCGCGGTTTGCGTTCGGGCTTGCCGGCATAAAACTCGCTGATGGTGATGGAGCCGGAAATATCCAGCCCGAAGCAGACGATACGAGGATCGTCGCCGTTGGCGGCCAGTGACTGTCCGAAGCCCAGGCGCGTGGGCTTCATCTGGACTTTCATGTTTTCGGCAGCGTTCCACCAATAGTTGCGATGGAACTTGGGCATCTTGGCGTCAAGTTTGCGCTCCACCTCGGCTTGATATTGCCGCGCGTGGTCGAAGAGTTCCTCCACGGGAATCCGGCCGTCCACGCCTAGCTCCTTCAAGGCCTTGTTTAACTCTTCTATGTTGGGAGCTCTGCCGTGCCATCCGGCAACGTCTTCCATAAAGCTGACGCCTTTGCCTTTGACGGTGTCGGCAATAATGACGGTGGGCTTGCCCGCGCCGGCTTTCGCCTTGGCATCCTCCAGCGCCTCGACCACCTGCTTCATGTCGTGTCCGTTGATGGTGACCACGTCCCATCCGAAGCTGCGATATTTTTCTTCGAGGGGCTCGACGTTCATCACGTCTTTCACCCAGCCGTCAATCTGCAGGCGGTTGCGGTCGACGATACCGATGAGGTTGTCGAGTTTGAAGTGGCCCGCTTCCATCGCCGCTTCCCAGATCTGCCCCTCTTGCTGCTCGCCGTCTCCCATGATGCAGAAGACGCGATGATTCTTGTTGTCTAGTCTCGCGGCGAGAGCGATGCCGACGGCGATGCTCAGACCCTGGCCGAGTGATCCGGTGGAGACCTCTACGCCCGGCAGTTTGAGCCAGTGTGGATGTCCCTGATACGGCGAATAGAGTTTGCGCAGGAGCGCTACGTCTTCCTTCGGACAGAATCCGGCGAAGGCTAGACCAAGATAAAGGCTGGGCGCTTTGTGGCCGGTCGACCAGATGATGCGATCGCGATCGGGCCAGTTGGGATTCTTGGGATCGTGATTGGCGACGCGAAGGTAGAGCGCGGCGGTGATGTCCATGATCGAGAGCGTGCCGCCGGCGTGTCCGGACGTGGCTGCGCACAGGGCGGCCAGGTCGTAGCCGCGCATCAAAGCAGCCTGCTGCTTCAATTCATCAATACTGTAGGAACGCAGAACTTCGCCGGTGGTCGAATTCTGAATAGACATGGGGTGGCTCCTTCGCTCACGCCAGACGTTCGAACGAAATTCGGACGACAATCCGGGCAGGGCGGGAAACGGCGCATAGGCTTACACAATGAGCGTAAGCGGCGCAGTCGCAACCATCAGTGAGCGCGATCACGCGTGGGGGTGACGAACGACAGAATTCCCGTCCGGTCGGTCGGTTTTTTCGCCGCTGAGAACGCAACCCCTGTGCAACTGCATTGACCTGAGGTTTTCCCCTGTGGAGCCCCGTGTCCTCTGTGGTTAGGCGCTAAAGCCGATCACCACAGAGCACACCGGGTAGGCGATTACTGTCAGCGCGCCGATTTGAAGATCGCAAACACCGCGCCTTGCGGGTCGGCGATCACCGACATGCGTCCGACCCCTTCCACCGTCATGGGTGGCATATAGAGATTGGCGCCCATCCCTTTCGCTTTCGATGCCGAAGCATCCACGTCATCCACCAGGAAGTAGGCTAGCCAGTGCGGCGGCACTCCGGGCTGGCGATACTTTGAAGGCGGAACGCCTCCGATGAAGTGCTCGCCGTTCTTGATGTGCAGATAGCCAGAGGGATCTTTGGGATCGGCGGCCACCTGCCATCCGAAAACACCCGAGTAAAAGTCAGACGCGCGTTTTACGTCGGGCGTGCTCAGGTCAGCCCAGCACAACGTGCCGTGGACGCTTGCGATTCCGATCCCGGTATCCTTCTTTACCTGCCAGACGCAAAAAGTCGCACCGGTGGGATCCTGCACCACTGCCATGCGGCCGGCATCCATCACATCGAAAGCTGGGGCAAGAACTTTGCCGCCCAGTTGCTTCGCTTTTGCCGCGGCCGCATCGGCGCTGTCGACTTTAATGTAAATCATCCAGTGTGGAGGGACGCCGTGCGAGCTCTCGTCGGGACGCAGCGTGCATCCGGCAGCGGCATGTCGCCCCTGGAGCTTGAACATGGTGTAAAAACCGCTCGGACCCATCGGATTGTCGTGTGGCTCCCACCCGAAAATTGCGCTGTAGAAACTCTCGGCGGCAGGCTGGTCGGAGGTGTGGAGTTCAATCCAGCAAAAAGAACCGGCGGGATGCTGATCAATATTTGTCATAGCGGCAAAAGTTTACACCAATCCTGGGTGGCTGGTCGTCGACGGGAGATTACAACAAAGAAATTGAGCGACAGAGTCTCGCGGAATTTCTGCCTGTATTGCCGGTGGAGCGCCGGGCGTCCCCGCCCGGCCACCACAGAGTTTGGTGCCACTTCCGCATCGCCCGGGCCGCAACCATCACCAGGCCATAACATTTCCACCGCCGTCCTGCTTGGCTCTCTGGAAAGCTAGATTAGCTGCGACCATATCCTCCATAGCGACGCCCATCGCCTTATACACCGTGATCTCATCATCGCTACGCCGACCCGGTTTCCGGCCAAGAGCTACCGCTCCTAGCGTCGTCCCCACAGAAACGTCCACGTCCGCGAGTTCGGCGCACCCAACCGGAGCAGGCTGAAAAGCATCGAGCGTCTCGACAAAAAGGCGATGGGCTCTCGCCAACTCCTTCGGCAATTCTCCATTCGGAGGGTGATACCCAATCGAGGTCACATGGGTACCGGGCTTGACCCAATCAGAATCGATCACTGGATCCGGCGAATGAGTGGCCAGGCACACCACGTCGGACTCACGCACAGCCTTCTCCCGATCCGCGGTTGCACACGCAATGTCGCTCTCAGTAGAGAGCTTCTGCGCCTCTTCTAAACGCAACGAGCAAATGTTGATGCGATCGAAATTTCGAACCAATGGCAGTAATCGCAAGTGTTGACGCCCCTGGACGCCGGCGCCGATTACGGTGGCGATGCGAGATCCGGCACGACTCAGCAGGCGAACGGAAAGAGCCGCGGCAGCAGCGGTTCGGACAGCGGTAACGTACGTGCCGTCCATAATGCAGGAGGTTGCGCCCGTGTTGGGATCGAACAGGTTAATCAGGGCCAGGTGGTTCGGCAAATTGACTTGCAAATTGCCGTCGAAGACGTTGACGATCTTGACGGTCAGTTGCATGCCGGGCCGCCAGGCCGGCATCGTCAGCAGGAAACCCTTCCCGGCAACCGAAAGCTGGGACCGGGGAGGAGATTGCACTTCTCCCAACTCAAGCCCGCGGAAACCGTCTTCAAGGCCATCGAGGAGCTGCCCAGGGTCGAGATACTTCTCCACATCCTTCTCGCTGAGCGTCATCACCTGCAAAGCGCCTTTCTTGATTTCGAAGGCAGCTTTCCCGGGCTGTTTTTCAGCTTCATCCATGCGCGTGTGAGATTTCCGGCAGACTCAGCGCAGATTCTTCCCTACCCAGTCTTCAATGCGAGCCAGTGCCTTGTTCAGGTTCTCGAGCGAGTTGGCGACGCTGAAGCGCAGATATCCTTCTCCGTATTGGCCGAACGCCGTGCCAGAGAGGCAGGCGACACCGGCTTGTTCGAGCAGCGCGTCGGCCAGTTTCTTCGACGGCCAGCCGGTCTTCGTAATATTGGGGAAGGTGTAAAACGCACCTTTCGGCACGCGGCAGGAGAAGCCTTTGATCTTGTTCAGTCCGGCGACAAAGACGTCGCGACGGTGCCTGAACTCAGCATTCATTTTGTCGACCGACGATTGATCGCCGCGCAGCGCTTCAATTCCCGCAATTTGCGTGAAGCTGGCAGTGCAGGATGTCGAGTTGGTCCCAAGGCGCGCGATCTGCACCGCCAGATCAGGCCGCATGACGCCGTAGCCCATGCGCCATCCGGTCATGGCGTAGGTTTTGGAGAAGCCGTCGAGCAGAATCGTGCGCTCCTTGAAACCAGGCACGCTCATGATGGAGAAGTCTTCGACTTCCTGATCTCCATCAGGATAGATGAGGCGGCTGTAGATTTCGTCCGAGAGCACCATAATGTTGCGGTCGCCGATGGCCTCGGCAATTTCGAAAATATCTTTCCGGGTGAGCGTGCCGCCGGTCGGGTTGTGCGGCGAGTTCAGGATGATCAACCTGGTGCGATCTGTAATCAGCGATGCCAGTTCCTTGACGTCGACGGAGAAGTCGCGTTCTTCACGCAGCGGAATCGCGATAGCGCGTCCGCCGACATAATTGATCATGGACTCGTAGATGGGGAAGCCCGGATTAGGATAAATAACTTCATCCCCCTCATCAATTAAGGCCAGGATCGTGAAGAAAATAATTGGCTTCCCGCCTGGGACAACCACGACTTCCTCGCTCGAAACCGGGACATTGCGGGTGCGGCTGACGTAGTCGGCAATCGCCCGGCGCAGATCGGGCAGACCGGCGGACGGGCCGTAGTGGGTCCATCCGCTGTGCAGCGCGTCGACGCCAGCCTGGATGACATTGGCGGGCGTGTCGAAGTCCGGTTCGCCAATTTCGAGGTGAACGATCTCTTTGCCCTGTTTTTCGAGCTCACGGGCGCGGTTCAGGACTTCAAAGGCAGTTTCAGTGCCCAGCCGCGACATCCGGCTGGCTAGACGCAATTCGAGCTGAGTTGTGGTTGGCATACGATGGCGATGAAATTATACGCTCTGGTGGGATTAGTGGAGAGCCGGGCGTCCCCGCCCGGCCACGATACTGCTGGACGGGCAAGACGTCCCTCCACCGGACTAGAACTATTCCGAGATAGTGCTCTCTTCGCTCTGCGCTCGCAAGATGCGATCGACCGAATACGGAGCGCGCTGACTGGGCTCGTGGTAATGGCGCACCTGCATTTCTCCAAGCAGGCCGACGGCGAGCATATTCAGCCCCGCCAGCAACAGCACCATCGAAAACACCATCAGCGGGCCGTGTTGATACATGATGTCGGCGTGGTGCAGTATCTTCTGCCAGATCAGCCAGACGGAAACCGCGCTGCCCGCAAAGATGCTGAACATCCCCACCGTGCCAAAGAAATGCAACGGTCGCGAAAGATATTTGAGCAGGAAGCGGATAGTAATAAGATCAAAGAAGACGCGGAAGGTGCGCGAGATTCCGTAATGCGACGCGCCGCGTTCCCGGTTTATGTTCTTGATGGGAACTTCGATGATCGACGCGCCATGCCACGAGGCCAGTGCCGGAATGAAGCGGTGAAGCTCCCCGTAGAGCGGAATCTGTCCCAGGATTTCGCGGCGGTAAGCCTTAAAAGTCGTGCCAAAGTCGTGGATGTCGACCCCACTCAACTTGGCCATGAGCCAGTTAGCGCAGCGGGAGGGAATGCGCCGCAGCCAGAAATTGTCCACGCGATTCTTGCGCCAGCCGCTGACAATGTCGTAGCCCTCCGCAATCTTCTCCAGAAATAAAGGGATGTCGGCAGGATCGTGTTGCAAGTCGCCGTCCATGGCGATGATGTATTCCCCGCGCGCATGGTCGAATCCGGCGGCGAGGCCGGCCGTCTGACCAAAATTGCGCCGCAGCTTAACCACGGTGACGCGGCTGTCGACGGCGGCAATCTCACGCAGCAAAGGGAAAGTTCCGTCGACGGATCCGTCATCGACCAGCACCATCTCAAACGTCTCGCCGCTCGCTTCCATCACGGACTTAAGCCGAGCGTACAGGTCGGTGACGTTCTCCTGCTCGTTGTGGAGAGGCACTACGATTGAGTATTTGAGCACTGTGGTTTTGATTATACGGCAATGGGGCGCGGTTCTTGTAGTGACTTATCTGGGGCGGAGTCTCCCTTCATTTCGGGTTGAGCATCGCTGTGCCGTCTCGCACTTGACGCGATTGTACGTACAAAGTGTTCCACGCGCGAACATTGTACTTGCGTAGTGGAAAAACCCATGGATTAACCGTGCACCAGTGGTATCGTGTTCCATGAAAACCATGAAAAAGCTAACTTCGACTGTGATCTATCTCATAGTTATATTTTTCGTGTTTGTGTCGAGCGGCTGCGGCGGCGGCAACTACGGTGGCAGCTCCGGCCCTCCTCCCCCTCCCCAGAAAATCATCAGCACCATCGCGGGGAACGGTACTTCCGGATACGCAGGAGATGGTGGAATCGCTACATCTGCTGAAATAAATTCCCCCTACGGGGTTGCGGTGGATGGTTCTCGTAACATCTATATCGCTGATACCGGGAACGACGTGATACGCAAAGTAGATTCAACCGGCAAGATCACCACGATTGCTGGCACCGGAGTGCAAGGGTACAACGGAGACGGTGGCCAAGCCACTTCCGCTACGCTCTACAGCCCGACCAGAGCGGTCGCGGATCAGGCCGGGAATATCTACATCGCGGATTTTTATAACAACCGAATCCGGAAGGTGGATACGTCAGGAATAATCACAACCGTCGCCGGCATTGGAACCGCGGGCTACAGCGGAGACGGCGGTCCGGCCACAGCCGCTGAATTGTATTGGCCATACGCGGTTGCCGTGGATAACCTCAGCAATATCTACATCGCGGATAGTGTGAATAACCGAATCCGGAAGGTAGATGCGTCGGGCACCATCAACACAATTGCCGGTACAGGCTTCCCCGGCGTTCTCGGGGATGGCGGTCCCGCCACGGCGGCGCAAGTAAACGAGCCCGAGGACGTTGCCGTAGACAACACCGGGAACGTTTACATCGCCGACTACGGCAATTCCAAGATTCGAAAAATAAACACTTCAGGCGTGATCTCCACTATCGCTGGGACAGGTTCGCCTGGCTATGGCGGGGACAACGGTCCAGCCATTTCTGCCATATTGAATCTCCCAACAGGTGTGGCCGCGGACAACGCCGGAAATGTCTATATCGCTGACTATCAGAATAATCGGATCCGTAAGGTAGACACGTCAGGAACAATTGCTACCATTGCGGGAACCGGAACGGCCGGATACAGCGGAGACGGGGGACCGCCCACGTCAGCTGCTATAAATTGGCCTGAGGAAGTAGCAATCGATACCACAGGCAACGTGTACATAGCCGATTACAACAACATGAGAATCCGCGAGATCCACTGATCCGAGGTCTAATTGCCGAACCCATCTAACTCACGAGGATGCTCAATCCTAACGTCGTAATGGGCGATAGCTGGTAGCCCCGGCAGGAATCGAACCTGCATAGTCAGTTTAGGAAACTGAAGTCCTATCCGTTGAACGACGGGGCCGCTCAAAATCAGGTTAGCAGGTTGCGAAACGGGTTGCCAAACTTGCCGCCAAACCAGCCAATGCTCCGGCCGAACCCGATCCGCCCCCAACGAAATGAACGATTTCCAGCCGGTCTCCATCGTGCAATGACGTCTGCGGCCATTGGTCGCGGGGCACGATTTCGCGGTTCAGTTCGATGGCCACGCGGTCGGGCTTCATGCCCAGTTGCTCCACCAGCCCGCCCAGAGTCTCGGCGGAAAAGGCCTGGTTCTCGCCATTGATGGTCAGATTCATCAGATCAATTGTCGCATCTTTCGGAGACTGCTCCCCGGTAGAGACGCGGCTTGCCGCGTCTCTGTGTCCACCGGCGCGCTGGTGCGAGCCGAGACGGGGCAAGCCCCATCTCTACAGCGGAGGCCGTTAAAGCTATCAAATGGCGGCGCGCAGCTGGAACTTGCGAGTGGCGGTTCGTCCGGCGAAACTCGCTTGCACCAGAACGGAGGAATCGGCCAGCGACTTCTCATCCACCTGAAGGTTCATCTCCGCGTTACCCTTGGCGTCGGTGATAACCTGCGCGTAGTAGGGCGGGGAGTCCGGCCGGGCGAGGCGGAGTGTGAGGCGAGCACCTTCGACCGTAGCGCCTCCTTCAGTGACTCGGATCTGCATGGTCAATGCGCCGCTCGAATGCACGGACCCGGCATTGATCCACTCCAGGTCAAGCTCCTTCACCGCGGCCAGCGTTTCCGGCGCATCCCGCTTGTCGAAGATGGAATCGAGCTTGCCCTCGCGGATGGCGTCGAGCATCTCGCGGTGCAACTCGCGCAGCATCTTCTCTCGATCCTGATCGCTGGTCTGCGCGCTGGCGTTCGGTGAGCTGCCTTTGCCTTCCGCCGCGCCCGAGCCATAGGGAACGGCGCGCTTTCCGATGCAGCGGCCCCTCACGAAGACTTGCGTCTGCAGCAACTGCTCGCCTTCTCGTGCTTCGCTCTGCACGTGGTAGACGGTGTCTTCGTGCCGAATATCGGTATTAAAACCAAAAATCATGCGCTTCAGGCTTTCCCCGGTCCTGTCAAAGCAGGTTCCACCGGATGAAACTACTGTTAAAACGCGTACTTAGCTTGACACTTCCGCCAGCGAAAACTAATCTAGAACGTTTAAGGTTGCACTTGGCGCAGATTATATATACCTCCTCCTATGCCGGACAATTACTTCGCTCGCTACCTGCCCCTCCTGATGCATTTCGGCATCGCCACGGCGCTCGCGGCCGTGATTGTCGTCCTGTCCCAGCTCGTAGGCCAGCATAAACCGAATCGGGCGAAGATGTCGCCTTATGAGTGCGGGGTGCAGCCCATCGGCGACGCTCAGGGACGATTTTCCGTCAAGTTCTACCTGGTTGCCATGCTCTTTATATTGTTCGACGTGGAAGCCGTTTTCCTTTACCCCTGGGCGGTCATCCTGCGCGAACTCAAGATGTTTGGTTTCTGGGAGATGATGGTATACATCGCGATCGTACTGGTCGGCCTCTTCTACGTGTGGAAAAAAGGCGTGCTCGACTGGGGATTGACCACCGCCAAGCGGAGAAATGTCTGATGCCGCTGGATCCCCCTATCACCGATATCGAGCAGTTGAAGTCGCATCCCGCGCTGGGCCGACTGGTGGGATGGAATTCCTCAGTGGTGCAGGCGGTGAAGTTCGATCGCGACGAGCTTGCGATCTGGATCGAGAAGGGCGCGATCCGCGAGGCTTGCGCCATTTTGCGCGACTCGGCAGATTGCCCATTCAATTATCTTTGCGACCTCACCTGCGTGGACTGGTATCCCTCGGAGCCGCGCTTTGAGGTGGTTTACCATCTGCTTTCGATTGCGAAAAAAGAGCGCGTGCGTTTGAAGGCCCGCCTCGATGGATCGAGCCCGGCGATCGAATCGGTCACCTCGGTGTGGCCCTCGGCCAATTTTTATGAGCGTGAGGTGTTCGATCTGTTTGGCGTGCGCTTCACCGGACATCCCAACCTGCAACGCATCATGATGCCCGATGACTGGGAAGGCCATCCTCTGCGGAAGGACTACCCCGTGGAAGGTTACCGGTAGACCATGCCGCAATTTCCCGCCACTGTCGCTGCACCCGGCCCGGAGCATACGTCAGATCGCACGTCGGGTCGTGCGTCCGAAGACCGCACCCTGATCCTGAACATGGGGCCGCAACACCCCTCGACGCACGGGGTGCTGCGCTTGGTGCTCGAAATTGACGGCGAGACGGTGGTGCGGGTGAGACCAGAAATCGGCTACCTTCACACCGGCATCGAAAAGACCTGTGAGGCCAAGTTCTACCAGCAGGTTGTGCCGCTGACCGATCGCATCGACTACCTCTGTCCCATGACCAACAATCTCGCCTACTGCCTCGCAGTAGAGAAGTTGCTGGGGCTGGAGATTCCTCCAAAAGCGCAGTGGATGCGGGTTCTGATGAATGAGTTGACCCGCATCAATTCGCACCTGGTCTGGCTGGGAACTCATGCCATGGACCTCGGCGCGATGACCGTCTTTCTCTACTGCTTCCGTGAGCGCGAAGACGTTCTGCGCTTCTTTGAGATGGTCAGCGGGCAGCGCATGATGACTTCCTATTTTCGCATCGGCGGGTTGGCGCTGGAGCCGCCGCTCGGATTCTTCGAAAAGGTCAAGAAGTTCGCCGACCGTTTCCTTGGCAACGTGGATGAATATGAAGGCTTGCTGACCGGGAACCCGATTTTTGTGATGCGCACCAAGGGCGTCGCTCGTCTGAGCGCGGAAGACGCGATTGCTCTGGGTGCGGGCGGTCCAACGTTGCGTGCCAGCGGGGTCGATATTGACCTCCGCCGCGACGCTCCCTATACGGGCTACGAAAATTTCAAGTTCAATGTGCCGGTGCGCACCGAAGGCGACGTGTTTGCGCGATACGTTTGCCGCGTGCAGGAGCTGCGGGAATCGATTGGCATGGTGCAACAGGCGCTGGCCGGAATGCCGGAAGGACCCATCAAAGCTGACTCACCAAAGGTGGTGCTTCCCGACCGCGAAAAAATGAAGACCCAGATGGAAGCCCTCATCTACCATTTCAAGATCATCACCGAGGGCTTCACGGTTCCGGCGGGCGAGGTTTACCAGGCGATCGAATCGCCGCGCGGCGAGATGGGATACTACATTGTCAGCGACGGAACGGCCAAGCCCTATCGTGTGCACATGCGCGGACCGTCCTACGCCAATCTGCAGGCGCTGGCCAAAATGTGCGAAGGCGGGCTGATTGCCGACGTAGTGGCAGCCATTGGAAGTATTGACGTGGTGCTGGGAGATATAGACCGGTAGACCATTTGTAATTGGTGATTTGTAATTTGTAATTGGAAAACTCATGACTCCGGACGAGTTGCGTGCGCGGACTAAGTCGTTTGCGCTCCGGGTGGTGAAACTTTATCGCTCATTGCCACGCTCGGCGGATGCGCAGGTGATGGGTAAACAACTTTTGCGGTGCGGGACGTCGGTTGCAGCGAACTACCGCGCCTCCTGCCGTGCCAGGTCCCGGGCGGAGTTTGCGGCACGGATTGGCATAGTGGCGGAAGAAGCGGACGAAAGCGGCTTCTGGCTGGAAATGCTGGCAGAAGCGGAAATAGTGCGGCTGGCGTTGCTGAAAGAGCTGCTGCAAGAGTCGAAAGAGCTGACGGCAATTTTTACGGCGACGCAGCGGTCGGTCAGGAAACGTGGTTGAGACGTTAAAATTACAAATTACAAATTGCCAATTACAAATTCATGAAGTTCTCCGACGAATTCGAGGCGCGTTTCACTGAGATGCTGACCCATTATCCGATTCGGCGCTCCGCGCTGGTACCTACCCTGCTCTATGCGCAGGATGAGGTCGGTAGTCTGAGCGACGAGGTGATTGCGGAATTGGCGGGGCGGCTTGACCTGACCGAACTCGAAGTCCGCAACGTGATCAGTTACTACTCGATGCTGACCACAAAACCG
>DATFZT010000245.1:0-84672 GCA_035314185.1 Terriglobales bacterium | reverse complement strand
ATGCAGTCTTTCCTCGAAGCGCTGCGCGAACCGATGCTGCAATTTCTCCCCCGTCTGATCCAGCAGAAGAATGCTGAACATCTGGTAGTCGATCAGGCGGTTGAGCAGCTCGGCGACGCGTTTGAGCAGTTCGTCCAGGTTCAGAATCGACGTGAGTTCGCGCGCAATCTCGTTCAGCAGAAGCAGCGTGCGGGCCTGGCGCGTTGTGCGCGTGTGCAACCGCGCGTTCTCGATGCCCACCGCCATGCGCGACGCGATCAGCGTCAGCAGGCGTTTGTGCTCTTCGGTGAAATAACCCTTTTGGCGTGCCTCAAGGTCAATCACGCCAATCACACGGTTCTTGACGATCAGCGGGATGGCCAGTTCCGAGTGAACGTTGGGGAGCGCTTCGATGTAGAAATCTTCCTGAGTCACATCGGCGACCAGTACTGCCTGGCGGGTTTGCGCGGCGCGTCCAGTAACGCCCTGGCCCACTTTCACGCGCACGCGGTCGGCGACTTCCTGCGGATATCCCACATGGAAACGCACGTACAATTCCTGCCGTTGCTCGTTGAGCAATAGGATCGCGAAAATTTCGTAGTCAATGACCTTGCGGACCAGTTCCGCGACACGCCGTAGCGTGGTCTCCAGGTCGAGCGTGGTGTTGACCACGTCGGCCACTTCGAGCAGAAGGGGTTCCACCTCGGAAGCGAGTTCAGTTGGCGAGGCGGTCGTTTTCACAGGCTTCATTCTAGCAGCCGGGCCGAGGGACTCTTCCACAGTTCATTTGTGGTTGGCAATTTGAAAATCGTAGACACGGGTTCTTACAATTGAAAATGACCAATCACAAATGTCAGAGCCCAGGACCGTCGCCCGGATTTTCCAGCACGCAGACATCCGGAAGATTGCGGTAGCGTTCCGCATAGTCCAGACCGTAGCCGACCACATAGGCATCGGGGATGGTGAAGCCGATGTATTGCGCCTCGATCGGCTGTTTCCGGCGGGAAGGCTTGTCCAGCAAGGCCGCGATGCGTAGTGACCTTGGTTGATGCGCCCGTACCAGCTTCGAAATGTAGTTCAGCGTCAATCCGGTGTCGAGGATGTCTTCCACCAGAATCACGTTGCGGTCGGCCATCGAACTATCCATGTCTTTGGTTAGCCGGACTTCGCCCAGAGAATCCCACGCCGCGTGGCCCGCCGGATCTTCCTTAACCGTGGGGCGGTTTCCGTAACTGGACACCCCGATAAAGTCGAAGGTGGCGTCGAGCGGAATATGACGCGCAAGATCGCTCAAGAAAATGGCCGCGCCCTTGAGAACACCGACCAGAATGATCGACTGGCCGTCAAAATCGCGCGCGATCTCTTGTCCCATTTCGGCGACCCGCTTGGCAATGGCTTCCCGTGAGATCAACACTTTGAGTGCTGGCATGGACCACCATTTTACACACTGGTCCGCCTTAGAAAAACGGATTATGCGCTCGTGTGGTGGCGGGGCTTTGCCCCGCCGGGACGGGGCGAAGCCCCGTCACCACACATGGGAGCGAAGCATTTTCGCCAGCTGCGCTTGCTCATTGCACCCTTTTTTCGCAGTCACTAGAATGCTTAGTTCGCAGGTTACCCGCTCGAGGTGCGCCGTGAATCTTCAAGGAATCCAACTCACGTGGCTGGGCCACTCCACCTTCCGCATCCAGACGCCGGAAGGGAAGACCCTCTACATCGATCCTTGGATCGCCGGCAATCCCTCGTGCCCGGAGAGCGAAAAGAACGTCAAAAAAGCCGACGCGTTGCTCTGCACCCACGGGCATGGCGATCACATCGGTGATGCGGTCGACGTGGGCAAGAAGCTGAATCCCGTCGCCGTGGGCATCTTCGAGCTCTGCTTGTGGCTGCAGAAGAAAGGCGTCAAACAGATCGCGCCCATGAACAAGGGCGGCACGCAGACTGTCGCCGGTGTGAGGATCACCATGGTGCACGCGGTCCACTCCTGCGGAATTCAGGATGGCGACCAGATCATTTATGGTGGCGAAGCCTGCGGCTATGTGCTCGAGTTCTCGAACGGAGTCAAACTCTACCACGCCGGAGATACCAACGTCTTCAGCGACATGGCCATCATTCGCGACCTCTATGCGCCGAAGATCGCCATGCTGCCGATCGGCGACCTTTTCACCATGTCGCCGCGCGAAGCTGCCTATGCTTGTAAACTGCTGCAGCCGGAAACTGTCATCCCCATGCACTTCGGTACGTTTCCTCAGCTGACCGGAACGCCCAGCGAGTTGCAGAAACTTGTGCCAGGCGTGAAAGTGTTGGAACTGAAACCGGGAAAGACAATTTCGTAAACAATGATTTGCTAAGAACGATTTGTCACATCTGCACCGCGAGGATCGTACATGACGAAGCAATCGCCAAAGCCTGACTGGCGCATGGGCGGAATTACAGTTCCTGAAGTCGAAGACTACCTGTACGCGATGCTGCCAGCACGCGACGAAGTTCTCTCCGAGATGGAAGCTGACGCCGCCAAGAACGACGTGCCGATCGTCGGGCCCGCGGTTGCTCGCGTGCTTTACCAATTTGCGGTCATCAGCGGCGCGAAGAAGATCTTCGAAATGGGCTCGGCTATCGGATATTCGACCATCTGGTGGGCGCGCGCGGTGGGCGAAGGCGGACGCGTTATCTACACCGACGGCGACCCCAAGAATGCCGAGAAAGCCCGCCACTACTTTGATCGCGCGGGGGTTGGCAAGCGCATCACCATTCGGGTGGGCGACGCGCTCGAATTTCTTTCCGAGGAAAAAGAGCCCTACGACATCATCTTCAACGACGTCGATAAGACCGACTACCCGCGCGTCTTCCGCTTAGCGCTCCCGCACCTGAAAAGCGGCGGCCTTTTCATCACGGACAACGTTCTTTGGAGCGGCAAGCTCCGCAAACCCAACCCCGACGCCCAAACCAAGGCCATCCTCGAATTCAACAAACTGATTTGCGGGTCGCCCACTCTGTTTACGACCATCTTGCCCATCCGCGATGGAATTTCGGTTTGCGTGAAGAAGTAGGGAATCGGGAACGCCGCGCTCGTAACCTTGCGGTGCTAGAATAATCGGTCTCATGCCACGCGATATAGGCCTGACACCTTTGCCCACCCAACAAATTCCGGAAACTCTGCCCCGCACTCAAGCTCACGCGCGGCCCGACTCTTCGGGCGACGTGCTGGTGGTGGGCGCTGGGCCCACCGGCATGGCTTGCGCCATCGAAGCCCAGAAGGCCGGCTTCAAAGCTCTCATCGTCGACAAGGGATGCCTGGTCAATTCCATCTATCGCTATCCGAATAATATGGTGTTCTTCACCACGCCGGAGTTGCTTGAGATTGGCGATATTCCTTTTACTACATCGCTGGCCAAGCCCACTCGGCTTGAAGCCCTCGAATATTACCGCCGCGTCGCCGAACACTTTCAGTTGCACATCCGCCAGTACGAATGGGTAAAAACCATCACCGGCGACGACGGCCATTTTCGTGTGACTACCACCGACCGGCAAAACTGCATCCACGACTACAGCGCGCGCAAGATCGTGCTCGCCACCGGCTACTACGATCTTGCCAATCAACTGGAGATTCCCGGCGAGGATCTAGAGAAAGTCTTCCATTACTACCGGGAACCGCATCCCTATTACGACAGCGACGTAGCGATCATCGGCGGCAAGAACTCAGCGGCCGAAGCGGCTCTGGATTTGTGGCGGCACGGCGCTCGCGTCACGCTCGTCCATCGCGGATCGCAGATGCACCACCACGTCAAATATTGGGTGCGGCCCGACATCGAGAATCGCATCAAGGCCGGCGAAATCACCGCGTATTTCAACAGCACGGTGCAGGAGATCGGCGATGCGCATGTGGTGCTGCGAACTCCGTCCGGATCCCTTCGCCTGAAAAACGATTTTGTATTCGCTCTCACCGGTTACCATCCCGACTTCGATTTCCTGCGCAGCGTGGGCATCGAACTTTCCTCTCAACAGATGCGTCCCGTGTGCGATCCGGAGAGCCTGGAATCGAACATTCCGGGCATCTACGTGGCGGGAGTGATTGTCGCGGGCTCAATGACCAACGAAATCTTCATTGAGAACGGCCGTTTTCACGGCAAACTGATCGCCGCTCACCTCAGCGAGAAACTCGGGCGGGGAAACCCAAACCTGCCTCTGGACTCGACTTAACGCGTCGCCGTTTGTCAAATCACCTTTAACCTTTTCGGAGAAATCTATGAAGCCACTTCGCAACATAGTTCGGAACACAGTTTGCAACATCACCACCGCCGTAGCAGTGCTCGTCGTCGTCATTGTCCTCTCCGCCAGCTTGGTTGGGGCGCAGTCGGACGCGCACAAATCGTTCGATCTGCTCAAAGGCCTGGAAGGGAACTGGGCTGGGACGAACCAACAGGGCCAGCCGATTCAAGTGACCTTCCGTACGACCGCGGGCGGCTCCGCGCTGATGAGCGAGATTCTTGGGCACGGTCCGGAAAACATGGTCTCCATGTTTCACATGGACGGCGACCGGCTTTTGATGACCCACTACTGCGGGGCCGGCAACCAGCCGCGCATGAAGGTCATTTCGTCGGACGCGAAATCCGTCAGCTTCGAATTCTTCGATGGCACCAACATCGGCCCGGGCGATGGACACATGCGGCACGTGACCTTCACACTGCCTGACGCCGATCACCACGTTGAAGAATGGGTCTTTGTCAATCATGGCAAAGAAATGAAGGAAGTGTTCACGCTCGCGCGGACGAAGTAGAAGCGAAACTGATGATCTACATGTTGTGTCGCAACCGCGTTGCGGATTTCCTGCGCTGGAAGGCTGTGTTCGCTTCTCACGGTGCGCACACCCACACATTCGCAAAGAATGCGATATGAGACACCCGTCTTTTAACAAGAGTAAAATGGCCACTCCGCCGAGTAAGGAGTCGAACAATGCGGGCAGGAAGTCTTCTTCTAATAGCACTGTTCTTGAGTTGTCTGGCCGCCTGCGGAAGCAGTTCGAATTCAACTCCGCAAAACCCGGTTTTCACGAGCACGCCAATTACCGCAGCCTCGCAGGACACGAGTTACAGCTACCAACTGGCGGCAACGGACCCTTCGGGTGGAACGGTGACCTTCTCGCTGGTCACGGAGCCGGCGGGCGCGACGCTAAGCGGCAACACGGTCAACTGGACACCGACGGCGGCGGAATCGCGAGTCTCCAACGGCTTCACGGCTAAAGCCACCACTTCTTCGGGAGGCAGCGCAACACAGTCGTGGACTGTGACTCCCACGGGTACGGTGACGGTCAATTGGGTCAATACAAATTGGACGCCGACAGGCCCGGTGCAGATCCCCGCTCCTGCAACCTACATTCCAACGGCGCTCGTTCCACAGCCGGATGGATCCCTCGAACTCTTGTCGAGCACGTTGGTTTCGCCCGGAGTCTACACCATTGCGCAGGTACCGGGCGGGTTCTACTGGCTCATCGAAGGTGCTCCGCCTGGCATCCTGCTTCCACCAACGGGCTTCTGGACTAACAGCAGCACGTTCGATCTGGGCCGGGATACGGTGGGCTCTCCGACCGGGAGGTTAGGCAGTCCCGAGGACATAACCTTTGACTTCAATCTGAGCGGGTTGGACCCGTCGTTGCCGCCGGGGATCGTCGGTTTCATAACTGATAATCCGCCCGTTCCGTCGTTCTATCTCACTCCACAAGCGGGGGCAACGACGCTTGTTACCTCGGCCGATCTCAACAGCAGGATCGATTGGACGACCGTGAATACGGCATTTCTGGCGCAGTACGAACCGGCTTCGCTCGGCCCGTTTAACAACCTGGTTCTCGGACCCGAACTTACTTTGTCGAACCTTGCCCTGACGAATGGGGCGGCGAACACCATTACCGGAATGCTCGCACCCAGTTCACAGACTTCTTTGGATCTGAGTATTCCGGGCTCGCAATGGGCGGCTCTATTTCAGAATGTCGCGCCCGCGGCGGTAACGCCGGCGGGTTCGTGGGTGTCCATTGCCCCAGAGCCATTCGTGATCGGCGTGAATGCAAAGCCGCAGCTCTTCGACCCAATTATCGGAGCGAGTCCCTACATGGTTCAACCGGACTCGTTGAGCGGCTTTCCTCTTGCATTTAGCGCGTGTCCAAGCACGCCATTTTTCTTGTCGGCCAGCGTCGAACCTCCCATTCTCACCGACCAGAACTTCGGCACGCTGCAATACGGCGACCCTTTCCCCTCCGGCTGGACACGAGACCTCGCCTTCTGTCAGTCGGTTACCGTGCCCTTTCAAGTCGGTTCCCAGAGTTTTCCGATTGCGCTCAACTTTGGCATCACGGTCGACCCCGCGAATCCCACACTGGCTCCGTTGGCTCAGCCGGTGGTAAATCCCACCATTGACGGCTCGAACTTGTTCACGACTACGAGCGCAAACAATACCGTCGCAACCCTGAGCTGGGCGGCGTCCTCCGGCACGTCTCCGTATGGCTACACGGTGTATGTGTTCCAGGTGATCCCGATGCAGAACGAATTGGAGTTCCTGGTCGCCGGCAATTACAGTACCGCGCAAACTTCCATGACGCTGCCCCCGCTCACTGCGGGCAACACCTACCTGTTCGTGATCATCACCGAAGTGGATGGCATCGCAAACATGCAGACCAGTCCCTACCGTTCTCAGCTGCCCACGGGCTTCGCCACTGTGATGTCGGCCCAAGTCGCAATCAGCGCCGCGGCCTCGGGTCCGCAGCTCCGCGGCGATCCCAAGGAGTTGAAGCGATTCCTCCACCCCGAGGGGAAGCGGTATCGAGCGGTGGCTAGTCACGAATGACGGTGCGAGTAAGGCTCGCGTCGGCCGAGGAAGTGCCGGCACCCGACCCACCTCATGCCCGGTCTGAAAACAATCCCTTTACCGCAGCGATAAATCGCTGCGCCACCCAAAGTCGCGCACGGAATCGTGGTTTATACTGACTCCATGTCGGGGACCGCTGACAAGACGTTTTACCTGGAAACCTTTGGCTGCCAGATGAATGCGCACGACTCCGAGAAGGTGGTTGGGACGCTTTTGCAGCAGGGGTATCGGCAGGTCTCTACTGTCGAAGAGGCGGGGTTGGTGCTTTATAACACCTGCTCGATTCGCGACAAGGCGGAGCAGAAGGTGTTTAACCGGCTGGCGGATTATAAGAAGTATCGGACGCAGGGGAAGCAGTTTGGCGTCCTGGGGTGCGTGGCGCAGCAGGAGGGGGAGAAGATTTTTGAACGCGCTCCTTATGTTTCGCTGGTGTGCGGGTCGGCTTCTTACCGCAATCTTCCGCAGATGCTGGTGCAGTTGGAAACTGGCGGACAGCGCGTCACCGGGCTCGACGATCGCGAGACTGACAAGTGCTTTGAGACCGAGTACACGGCGCGCACGAATCCGCATCGCGGTTACATCACGATCATCGAGGGATGCGACAAATTCTGCGCCTACTGCGTTGTGCCCTATACACGCGGCAAGGAGCGCAGCCGGACTTCGTCCTCGGTTCTGGAAGAAGCGCGGCAGCTGGTGGACCTCGGGTATACGGAGATTCAACTGCTCGGGCAGAACGTGAACTCTTACCGCGATCCTGATGGAAAGAAAAGCTTTGCCGAGCTACTGGCTGCGATTGCCGCGGTCGCCGGTATCCGGCGGGTCCGGTTTACTACTTCGCATCCGCGCGATTTTGGACGCGATATTGTTGACGTCATCGACTCGGTGCCGGCGCTTTGCGATCATGTGCATTTGCCCGTCCAGAGCGGTTCGACGCGCGTGCTGGATGCCATGCAACGGCTTTACACTCGGGACCAGTACCTCGAGCGCATTGCCTGGATTCAGGCGGCGCGGCGCGATATATCGATCACCAGCGATCTGATTGTGGGATTTCCGGGCGAAACGGAACGGGAGTTTGAAGAAACTTTGAGCTTGATGGACGTGGTCGAGTATGACAGCGTGTTTACGTTTAAATATTCTCCCCGTCCGAACACGCCGGCTTTGCGACTGGATGACGCGATCCCTGATGCGGAGAAAGCGCGGCGACTGGCGGTGCTGAATGACCGACAAAAGCAGATTGGGGCGCGGCGCAATCAGCGGCACGTTGGACAGGTGATTGAAGTCATGGTGGAAGGGAAGAATCCGGCCCGCGGACAGTGGATCGGACGCACGTCGCAGATTAAGGTGATGAACTTTACGGTTCCCGAGGGGGTTGAGCTGGCGACGGGGAGTTACGTCCAGGTGCGGGTTACGGGAAGCTTCCCGAACAGTTTGGTGGGAGAGATGGCGGGTGGTGGGATCTGCTCTCCGGTAGAGACGCGGCTAGCCGCGTCTCCTGCTGCAGAGTGAGACGGGGCAAGCCCCGTCTCTACTGGTGGTTTGTTGAGGGTCTTATGGAAGTCGAAATGAAAATTCGCGGACTGATGATGGATCCGGTTTCGAACATGCCCATTGTGTTGCTCAAGGATGTCGGCAGCGAAACGGTGCTGCCTATCTGGGTGGGCGTGTACGAAGCCAATGCCATCGCGTTTGAAATTGAAAAAGTGAGCACGCCGCGTCCCATGACGCACGACCTGATCAAGAACGTTCTTACCGGCCTGGAGGCGCTGGTTCACAAAGTGGTGGTCACCGAACTGAAAGACGATACTTTCTATGCGGTGATCTGGTTGGAAAGGGAAGGCCACGTGGTGTGCATCGACTCTCGTCCGTCGGACGCGCTGGCGCTCGCGTTGCGCGTGGATTGCCCCATCTTTGTTGAAGACGAAGTGCTGAAGCACTCGAAGCAAGCCGCCAATCCCGTGCCCGCCGTTACCAGCGACGAACTGCGCAAGTGGCTGGAGGACCTGGGCGATGACGACCTGGGCAAATACAAGATGTAGAAGAGCGGCTTTCTGCTCTCAGCTGTCAGCTCTCAGTTAATTCTTCTCCATGCCTGATTCCGCCGAACAGCTCCAGCGGCTTTACCTTGCGGGATTCGCACTCCAGACCTTTGAACGCTTTCCCAAATGCATCGGCGTGATTCGCGACGAGTGCGTCGCGCTGCTTGTCCCGGGCGTGGACGGATTGCAGGTCCTGGGCACTCCGGGCTGGCGCATGGGCGAAGTGATGGGCGTGCTCACGGAACGGGAAGGACGCAAAGTCTTTCAGGCGAAGAGCGAAGTGCTGGAGGCTACGCCGGAGCGGCTGGAGGCATTGGAGAAATTCCGCGACGAGCTTAAAGCTCTGCTACGCGCGTCGTGAGCTGGGATCTTGACATGGATATACGTATGTATATACTTGGAATAGAGGCCAAGCTATGGCAGGCATTAAGGTACAACTCGTGAAGTGGGGAAATAGCCAGGCAGTCCGAATTCCTAAAGCGATACTTGAACAGTGCAAGCTGCGAGAAGGCGAAGAGATCGAGATTCACGTGCAAAATGGCTACATTTGGTTGGAGCCGTTAAGGCATCAGCCCACGCTGGAAACGCTGGTCAAGAAGATCACTCCCCAAAATCGACATGGCGAGCAGGATTGGGGCAAGCCGCTTGGTAACGAGGTATGGTGAATCCGGCGTACGTACCCGACCAGGGTCACATCGTCAAGGTCAATTTCGATCCTCAGGCGGGACACGAGCAGGCAGGATGGCGTCCTGCTTTGATTTTGTCTCCCGCACTCTATAACAAGATTGGCCTTGCAGTCGTAGTCCCCATTACAAATCAGGTGAAGGGATATCCCTTCGAGGTCCCGGTTCCGGCAGGGCTCACGACCCAGGGAGTTATTCTTTCCGATGCCATCAAAAGCGTGGACTGGCGCGCGAGAAGGGCACGGTTCGTCGAGATCATGCCGCCCGCGGCCGTGAGAGCTGTCCAAGCCCAACTGTCGTTATTGCTTGGTTTCCCAAGAGCATAGTCCTTGAAGTGGTCGATAGTTAACATAATACCTGTTATCGGACGCTGCTGATCTGGCAGTGCCTTAAGTAGCCCCAAGGACGTACACGGCCCAAGGCGCGATTTCCACCTCGCTCACCCAACTGTAGGGCTCGTCTGCACGGGCCAATGGTTCGAACTTCCCTCGCAGCCGTAGCCCGGCTTCCTCGAAAACCTCGAGGTACGCCTCATCACTCCACAAAATGTCCTCGACCGGGCGGCGATCGGCGTGGTCCGTCACGATGATGCGCACTTTGTCTCCCGACTTTGCCCATTGGTTCTCGGGAAAGGCCTTCGTCGAAAACGACGCCCACTCGTGCGTGTACATTTCCGGCCTCGAGACGATCTGTACCAGCTTTCCCTCTCGGTTGAGGAGGCGACCCAGGTCGCGCAGAATACGCACCTTGTTCTCCCGGCCAGCGATGTTGTCGAAAGTGAAAGCAGCGAACACCAGATCATATGTGCCATTTAGAAGCGTGCTTAAGTCGTCGCCAGGAATCAGGCGGTACTCGCCGGAGGGGTCGAGTTCCCGCGCCTTGCGGATCATATCCTCGGCGATATCCACTCCCGTAACTTCGAAGCCGAGTTCGCGCAGGAAGCGGGTAGACCGTCCGGCACCGCAGCCGAAGTCCAGACCCTTGCGGCCGCGAACCTGCGCCCTGAGGATGGCCGGGATGTCCCGATACGCCAGATGGTAAGTGTTCTTAAACTCCAGCGTAGCGTAGGCTTCGGCGCGGGCGTCATCTTCATAGCAGTTGGCGAAAGTCACGGATTTCCCCCCGGCGAGGACAACTACTCCCCAGGTTCGGAGTATAGCGCCCCCCGCTCCTTGCCTGTGGCGTGCAGTCAGGTCGCCGCGTATGGCAACTACCGGGAGTTGTTCTCGTTTGCGAACACGATTCCGGGGTGGAACAGCGTCCCTGCGATCCGGGTGGCGATGGCGATCAGGTCGCGCTGGCCGTAGAAGACCTTTACCTGCGGAGCCCGGGACATTTCCGGCAGATTCACAGCGCGGCCGCTGCGAATGAGGGCTGCGCTTTCTTCGTTGGCGGTGACACACGGAAACTGCGGCACCAGCATTCTGGGATGGACAAACAACGACTCAACAATTCCCTGCCGCATCGCGGTTTCTAACGCCTCGAGCGAGTGGGCATCTTCAATGGCGAACTCGGCGGCGGCGGTGCGCCGCAGGCTGGCCAGATGAGCGCCGCAGCCCAGCTTCTGGCCCATGTCGTGGGCCAGCGACCGGATGTAGGTGCCGGAGGCCACGCGCGCGCGGAAGGTGGCTTGAGCTTTCGTGGGACCTCCTGTAGCCTCCAGAATCTCGAACTCTTTGATTTCTACTTGTACGGGTTTGAGCGCAACCTCCTGTTTCTTGCGGGCCAGTTTGTAGGCGGGGACTCCGGCGACTTTCTTGGCGGAAAACGGAGGAGGCATCTGCTCGATGGTTCCGCGAAACTGAGCGGCCAGAGCGCGCAACTCATCGCAATTTATGTTCACGTCTTGAACCGGCGTGGTGGGCTCGCCGTCCGCGTCGTAGGTGTCGGTGGCGAAGCCGAAGCGGATTACGCCTTCGTAGGTCTTCTCGGAGTGGACATAGAACTGCGCCAGGCGCGTGAGGTTGCCGAAGACGATCGGCAGGACTCCGGTGGCCGAGGGGTCGAGGGTTCCGAGATGGCCGACCGAGCGTTGACCGAGAATTCGGCGCACGCGATTGACCACATCGTGCGACGTCAGGCCGGCCGGCTTATCGATGACTACGACACCATTCATGGGGATTTGTAATCTGGTAATTTGTAATTGGTAATTTGAAGCGAGACCGGTATTCAGATTATCTATTACGAATTACCAATTGCTAAATAAATGATTCCTCTTCGTGACGATCAGCCCACTTTCTCGACGCCCTTCGTCAATTATTTTCTGATCGTCCTGAATGTGCTGGTCTTTGGCTGGGAGCTTTCGGTCAGCCATCGGGCGCTGAATACGTTCATGATGGAGTTCGGCGTGGTTCCTCACCACACCCTGGCCGTACTGACCGGGCACTCGTATGACGGGCTGGCTACGGCCGTTCTGCCATTATTTACCTCGATGTTTCTGCACGCTTCATTCTTACACGTTGCTGGCAATATGCTCTTCCTGTGGATCTTCGGCGACAACGTCGAAGACTACCTTGGACACTTCACGTATCTGGTGTTTTACCTGGCGAGCGGATTGGCCGCCGGTGTCACACACATTCTGCTGAATCAGGGCTCGCGCGTCCCTAGCGTTGGGGCGAGCGGCGCGATTGCGGGAGTTATGGGAGCGTACTTCATTCTGTATCCAAAGGCGCGAGTGCTCATCTGGTTCCCGCCTATATTTTTCTTTCACATTCCGGCCTGGCTGATGCTGGGCTACTGGTTCGTGGCAAATTTCCTGAGCGGTACTGCGACCGCGATCGCCGAGACCAGCCAGACTTCGGGCGGGATCGCTTTCTGGGCGCATGTGGGCGGGTTTGTCGCGGGCGTGGTCATGATCAACGTGTTCAGTGAACGACCGCACCGGTATCGGTATGGGACCTGGTAATCGCTTCCACGCCTCTTAACCACAGAGGTCACAGAGGAACACGGGGAAAACATACGGGAAAGCTCTAGCATGATTGAGTTCAGCGGCGCGGGTCCGGGGCGGGACCGGGAGGCAGAATCTCCGGCTCACCAGAATTAGAAACGGAACTAGAACTCGAACCGGAATCGCCGCTGACCCGGTGCCGCGTTACGAACCATACCGCGGCGGTCCAAGTGGGGAAAAGATCGCCAACGGGGAGGAGTTTCGCGGCCGCGGTCGGTAAGAAAGCCCAGTGCCATCCAAGCAGACGAATCATAACGAAAGCAACAATCAGGTCGAGCACCGAGTCTGCGGGAGACATGGCTCCCTCGACGAAGAGTGGAAAGGCGGCGATCTGGAGGATGTCGGCGGCGATGGCTACGGTCCACGCCACGCGGTGCTCCGCTTTCAGCGACTTGAAGTAATCGAGGAATGACATGTTAGTTCTCTGTCGTCGGTCGATGGTCGTTGGTCGTTAGCGAACAGCCCAAAGGCCAACCAGATGGACCCTTGTTGGATGCTCCGTCGAGCCCCACGTCATCGCTTCCAACTTCGCTACAGTGTACCGCTTGACGGCATCACCACGACCTTCTCTACGGTTGCATTTTCGGGCAAGAGGAGCGCATTGACTACCGTACGGGCCACAGTTTCAGCGGAGATCATTTTGCGCCTCGGCGCTTTCGGCCACATCGCGTCCCAGATCGCCGTATCGGTTGCGCCGGGCATGAGGGCGATGACGCGAATGCCCTTCGGCCGAAGCTCCTCGCGCAGGGTGTCGGTAAAGCCGAGCGCTCCATGCTTCGACGCGTTGTAGGCTGCCGACCCCGGGAAGACGCGCTCGGCGGCGATGGAAAGATTGTTCACGATCGTGCTTCCGCGCTGCATCACAGCGAGCGCCGCCTGCGTCATCAGGAACAGGCCGTTGAGGTTGGTGTCGATCACTTCCATCCAGGTTGGATACGGCAACTCAGTGACGGGGCGATTGGGATGTCCGATGCCGGCGTTGTTGATGAGGATGTCGAGACGCCTGCGCAATCCGCGGACGAGCGCGAAGAGGTAGTCGACCGAGTCGGGACTGCGGACGTCGCAGGACTGCGCCAGTAAGATCAATTTCAACTTCGTTGGCTGGAGTTTCTCCAATTCAGCGCGCGCCTTGGCCAAGGCACGCTCGTCGCGTCCGGTGATGATCAGGTTGCATCCTTCGCGCGCCAGCGCGCGGGCGATGGCAAGACCGATGCCGCGGTTGGCGCCGGTGATCAGGGCGAGGCGGCCGGCGAGACTGGGTTCGCGCGGCATTGACTTGCCAAATCTGGGTTTGCGTTTCGGCATGCAGTATTTTTCAGCTTATTCCAAGCGCGGCAATGTTTCGAGGCGGGAGTTCACAATTCGGCAATAGAGCTGGAGGGAATTCAGAGTTGCTCTGGCCACTGGCAAGCAGGAAATGCTCGTGTGGTGACGGGGCTTGGCCCCGTCCAATGCCTGCGTAGGGACAGCCGCCCTCCGCTGTTCCTGCCGAGCGCAGCTCGGCGCTTGTCATCACACGACGTTGGTGTGCTGGCGGATCAGCGACAGGAATTCGGTTCGCGTTTCCTCTTCGCTGCGGAAGCAGCCCAGCATGGACGAGGTTACCGCCGACGAATGCTGCTTCTCGACGCCCCGCATCATCATGCACAGATGCCGCGCCTCGATGACGACGCCGACGCCCTGCGGTTCGATGGTGTTCTGGATTGCCTCCGCAATTTGCGTGGTCAGCCGCTCCTGGATCTGCAGGCGGCGCGAGAAGGCTTCGATGAGGCGCGGGATTTTGCTCAGGCCGATGACTTTTCCGTTGGGGATATAGGCCACGTGCACCTTGCCAAAGAACGGCAACAGGTGGTGCTCGCACAGGCTGAACATTTCGATGTCTTTCACGATCACCATCTCGTCGTAGCTGACCGTGAACAGCGCGTCGCGCAAAAGAGCTTCGGGATCGTCCTTGTAGCCCTTGACGAGAAATTGCATGGCTTTCTCAACGCGTTCGGGGGTGCGTGAGAGGCCTTCGCGATCGGGGTCTTCGCCGAGCCGGATAAGCATTTCGCGCACCAGTTCTTCGTAACTGGCGCCGGTCAGGGTGGTGGCAGGTAGGTCGGTGGATTTCATAGGGTATTGGTCGCTGGTCGTTGGTCGTTAGTCGTTAGCAAACCCGGTCCGCGAACGACTAGCGACCATCGCCTAACGACCGTTTTCGCCTTTGTATTCAAACGAGTTCAGCATCGTCTCTTCGATTCGTATTCTTTCTAGATGTGCTTTCTTGAAGCCGCGCTTCACAATTTCGTAGATCGCGATGCATAGGTTTTCCGTGGTCGGAACCTGATTCACGAATTCTGAACGCAGATTCAGATTCTGATGGTCGTAGCGGTCGAGGATCTGGGTGCGCACGAAGCCATCCAAATCGATCAGATCGCAGACCATACCAGTCTGCCCATCGACCGCTCCACTGACGGTCACCTCGACCATGTAGTTGTGCCCGTGTCCGTAGGGATTATTGCACTTGCCGTAGGTGGCGCGGTTCTCATCCTCCGACATTTCGTCGCTATGCAAGCGGTGCGACGCAGAAAACATGTAGCGGCGGGTGAGGTGCGCTTTCATGCTTCTCCGTCTTCGCCATAAACATCAACGAACAGGTCGGGGGTCTCGTAGACGCGCACCCGATGCAACTGCGCCGCCTTCAGTTTCGGAGCGAGGCGCTGCCAGATGGCGATAGCGAGATTCTCTGTCGTCGGGATTGTGGTCAGGAACTCGGGCACTTCTTTGTTCAGAAAGCGATGGTCGAACGCGTCCAGCACTTCCCTGCTCATGACGTCCTTCAATCGCTTCAGGTCGACGACAAATCCCGATTTCGGATCGACCGCACCCTTCACCGTGACCTCGAGGGTGTAGTTGTGCCCGTGTCCGTTGGGATTATTGCATTTGCCGAAGACGCGCTGGTTCTCTTCCGGAGTGAACGCCGGATTGTGATAGAAGTGCGACGCGGAAAACTCCGCTTTGCGGGTTAGATAGACCATACAGGGCAGCTCTCAGCTCTCAGTTTTCAGGTCTCAGTTTTTGATTCTCAATCCGCGGAATCGGTTTTACCGCTTGCGGTTCCGGCGGAGTGCTTCTGCCCGGCGCGCCAATGCTGTAGGTACGGCCCTTCCACGATACCTGGCCATTCGCGTGGGCTCTCTTGGAGCGTAGCAGAAGATAGGCGAATAGGGGCGGACCGAAAGCGATGGCGATGAGGTTGTTCACGGTTGCGAAATGTGCGACGCGAATTCGCCGATACAGGAACAGCCATGCGGCTGCGAACACGATCCATAGGAAGCGCCGGCTCGCTGCGTCATACCCGGCGACTCCGAGCGCCGACCATGCTGCGAACCACCAAAGCAAACTCTGGAATGCCAGAAACTCCGCTCGCGGAAAAAGCAGCGCCAGATTCTTCGTCCAGCCTTCGCGAAGCTGCGCCCAGTTGCGGTACATGCGGGTGCGCACGGCGTCTCCGCCATAATGGAAGTACACGCGATGGCCTGCGTCGCGGAATAACCGGGCCAGCGCGACATCCTCAAGTATTTCCGTGGCCACGGCGGCGTGCCCGCCCACGGCGTCATAGGCTGCGCGGCGGACGAGAATGTACTGGCCGTTCGCGGCTACGACTTCTGAATCCTGCTCGCGCACTTTGTGCGGAGGATACTCCGCCGCCAGTTCCGCAAAGATTACGGGCATCACGGCTCGCTCGGCGAAAGTGACAACCACCTGCTCCGGCGAGTACGACAACAAATCCGCGCACTCACTCCTCGCTTCTTCCAATGCCCGGGCTAGCGATCCCGGCAGATGCACAGTGTCGGCATCGGTGAACAAGAGCCAGCGGGCACGGGCATGTTTGGCCCCGGCAACGAGCGCATTGTTCTTTCCAGTCCAGTTCTGGGGCAAGGGCTCCGGCGAGATCACTCGCACTCCGACGAAACCCTGAGCGATCTCGCGCGTGCGGTCAGTGGAGGCATCGTCGACCAGGATGATTTCGAACGCTACTCCGGTTTGCGCGGTCAGCGATTGCAGACAGTCGGCAAGGCTACGTTCCTCGTTCCTGGCCGGAACGATTATCGAAACCTCGGGGATCGGGACCTCGGGAAGCTGAGGCAGCGTGGCTGGGTGTGAACTATCCATCAGTTTTTCGCTATTATAACGGGGTGAGACGAACGCTTCTTTTCACGCTTCTCGCTACCCTTCTAGTCATTGGATTGCTGGCTGCCCTGAGCGGATGCTACAGCGGGAGCCATCCCGCGCGGATCGGCTCGAATGCTCCAGACTTCACCTTGCAGGATTCCGACCACAAAGTCACGCTCAGTCAGTTTCACGGGCAAGTGGTGGTGCTGAATTTCTGGGCGACGTGGTGTCCGCCATGTATCGAAGAGACCCCATCGCTGGTTCAGATGCAGGCGCGCCTCAAAAATAAAGGTGTGGTGGTGCTGGCCGTCAGTATTGACGCCGACGACGCGGAGTACCACAAGTTCCTCAAGGACTACAGCGTCAATATGGTCACCGTGCGGGATGAGGCGAAGAAAGCGGCTTCGCTCTACGGCACGTTTGGCTGGCCGGAAAGCTACGTGATCGACCGCAACGGCGTGATTCGCCGCAAATTTATCGGACCTGTGGATTGGACCAGCCCGGAAGTCACGGATTATTTGAGCAAGCTGTGAGGCAGGTGTCAGGTCTTAGGTTTTAGGTCTCAGGAAGACCGTATTTCCTGGACCTACAACTTCACCTTCCGCAATCTTAGCGAGTTTGTAATCACCGACACCGAACTGAAGCTCATCGCGGCGGCGGCCAGAATCGGACTCAGCAGCAGCCCAAACACTGGATAGAGCACACCCGCAGCGATCGGCACTCCAATCGAGTTGTAGACAAACGCAAAGAACAGGTTCTGCCGGATGTTGCGCATGGTGGCCTGGCTCAGTTTTCGGGCGCGCAGAATTCCTTCAAGGTCTCCTTTAAGCAGGGTGATGCCGCTGCTTTCCATGGCGACGTCGGTTCCCGTCCCCATGGCAATTCCGACTTGCGCTTGCGCCAGCGCGGGAGCGTCGTTGATGCCGTCGCCCGCCATGGCTACCACGCGGCCTTGGTTCTGCAGACTCTTGACGATCTCAGCTTTTTGCGCGGGCAGAACCTCGGCACGAAAATCATCAATGCCTAATTTTCCAGCGATCTCCCGTGCCGTTTGCGGGTTGTCGCCAGTGAGCATGACGACGCGGATTCCCTGGGCCTTTAGCTCGCGCAGTGCATCGGCTGCTGTGGCCTTGAGAGGATCCGCGATGGCGATGTTTCCGGCGTACTGACCGTCGATGGCAACGTAGACCTGGGACGCGCCGGGCGCCGTCAACACCGGAACCGCAGTCTTGCGGCCAGAACCGAAAACACCGAGGTCCGTCATAAGCGCCGAATTCCCTGCCGCGATCCTCTTGCCCTCGACGAAACCTTTGATGCCCTTGCCCTGCACATTCTCAAATCCGGAGACATCGGAGAGTCTGAGATTCTGCTGGCTAGCTAGCTGCGCGATGGCAGCCGCCAATGGATGTCCGCTGGCCCGCTCCACGCTGGCTACGAGGCGAACGACCTCGGGATCGCTGTAGGCAACCACTTTCGGCTTCCCCTCGGTCAGGGTTCCGGTCTTATCGAAGACGATGGTGTCCACCTTTTCCAGCGTCTCCAGCGCCTCGGCATTTTTGATGAGGACGCCCGCGTGCGCGCCGCGTCCGGTGCCGACCATGATGGCCATTGGCGTCGCCAGGCCCAGCGCACACGGACACGCGATGATCAGCACGGCCACGGCGTTCACGATGGCATGTGCGAAACGCGGCTCCGGTCCAAAGCTTACCCACACGACGAAGGTCACTACGGCAATCGCGATCACTGCCGGAACAAACCATCCGGCTACCTTATCGGCCAGCCGTTGGATGGGAGCGCGCGTGCGCTGCGCCTGGCTGACCATTTGCACGATTTGCGCCAGCATGGTCTCGCTGCCGACGCGCTCGGCGCGCATCACGAGAGATCCGTTGCCGTTCACGGTCGCGCCGATCACACGCGCGCCCGTCGTCTTCTCCACCGGAATGGACTCGCCCGTGATCATGGACTCATCCACCGCGCTCGAACCATCGAGCACGACGCCATCGACGGGAATCTTTTCTCCCGGACGTACACGCAGGCGATCTCCTGGCTTTACTTGTTCGAGCGGAATGTCGCGATCACCTTCAGAGCCACCTTCGCCGCCGTCTTCGCTCACTAAGCGCGCCATCTTCGGGCTCAGATCGAGCAGCGCCCGGATCGCGCTTGACGTGCGGCTGCGGGCGCGTAGCTCCAGCACCTGCCCGAGCAGAACGAGCGTGACGATCGCCGCCGCCGCCTCAAAGTAGACGTCCGGTTCTGCGCTCATCGTGCGAAACGAGGCGGGGAATATCTGCTGAAACACGGTTGCTACCAGGCTGTACATATAGGCCACACCCGTGCCCATCGCAATCAGCGTGAACATGTTGGTGCTGCGGTTGACGATCGAAGTCCAGCCGCGCTGAAAGAACGGCCATCCGCCCCAGAGCACGACGGGCGTGGCGAGCAGCAATTCGAGCCAGGGCAATATCGAGCTCCACGGCGTGACTACGACCCTGCCTTCTCGATGGATGTCGATGCCGCCGCCCGTGAACCAGTGCAGCCAGAGCATGCTGCCCATGGCAATCCCCAGGAGCGGCGCAGCCAGCGTGAGGCTGATCCAGAACCGCCGCGTCATGTCGCGCAGCTCAGGATTATCTTCTCCTCTTACCGTCACCGTGCGCGGCTCCAGTGCCATGCCGCAGATCGGACAATACCCCGGTTCCGCGCGCACGATTTCGGGATGCATCGGGCAGGTGTACTCCGTCCTGTTAGCGGGGATTGCCGGGGATTCGGGATCGAGTGCCATGCCACACTTGGGACAGGGACCGGGCACGGACTGCCGCACCTCGGGGCACATCGGACAGACGTAGGCCTGCGGGCGCTCTCCAAACGCGCGCGGCGACGGGACGGTGGAAGCCGCAGATGGCTTGCTCAGCGCTGGCATTACCAAGGCGGGACCACCTAAGGACACCAGGCCCGATGTTGTCGCCATTGTCATTGGCTTGGGCGGAGATGAAAGAATCCTTTCGGGATTTGCCTGGAACTTCGCGAGGCAATCGGCTGAGCAGAAGAAATATTCTTTTTCGTTATGGACCCTCTTGTAGCGCGCGGTTGCGCGATTCACATCCATCCCGCAGACGAGATCTTTTTCTTGCTGCTTCATGGAGGACGATGCGGGGTTCGGGATGTCGACCGGGTCGAGGTGGTCCATAGCTTAGTTGCCAGAGTTGCTGTGACTACTTGCAACTGCCGGGCTCCGCGCCCCTTGGACGGGGCAAAGCCCCGTCACCACACCAGCAGATCCCTGCTTGGCGGAATCTGGGCTTTATTAGATACTCATATTAGATACTCATGTTTAGATACACAAAGAGTAATCTTCGAACCTTTTTCCTTGGAGAAATGGAATGACTTACCTTGAAGTTGCCTACCGCTACCAGACTCCGCCCGGAGAAGCTGAGTTGCGGGCCATTGACAGTGTGCGCGAGGTCTATGGGATTCAGCGCATCCAGTTCAACGAGAAAGACCGGACGGTGCGCGTGCTGTTCGACGCCTCTCGATTGAAGGGCGACGCGGTCGCCAAGTTGCTGCGGCAGGCCGGGATCGACGTGCAGGATCAACTGATTCTTGCCTGAGAATTTCTGCTGGAAAGTTCCGGTAGGAGATGAGGACGGATCAGAAAGGGCACTCCGCCCGTTTCCCTGAAATCCTCATCTTGCAGGAGGCGCTCGGGGGAGGGCCGGGAAACGGAACGGAGTGCACCTTGGAGACGACCGGGGATTGCAAAGGGGCATCCGGAAAGACCTCTGGCCGAAGTTGATTTCCAAATGCCCCGTTGCGCGCCACTTCGTCTTGTCCAACAAGAAGCATGTCGGCTGCCATCGCTAACGCATTGCCAATATGCACAAGAAGAACGCCCGGCCGGGTAGGTTTTGCGCTGGGCCGGAAACTTTTACGCTAATCTACAACCGTAACGAATTTTGACAAGGCCGCCGATTTCCACAGCCAGCACCGGTTTTGGAGCGATTCGGATGGGTGGATTGATCTCGGTTCACGCTTTGTCGGCGCGAGTGTGCGCCCATCAGGTTGGGCGAAACGATTCTGTTTCCGTTATAATTCAAAGACGCAATTCCTCCGGATGCGCCCGTAGCTCAATTGGATAGAGTGCATGGCTACGAACCATGAGGTTGGGAGTTCGATTCTCTCCGGGCGCACCATTCAACCACTGAACGGATTTTCTATCCGAATGCCCGCGATCGTCTGCACATTTAGATCCTCAGAAAGAATCCGCCTGGCTCCGCATTTGGCCGCCGATGCCACGATGAGCGCATCCCAAAATCCGATGCGGGACTCGTCCTCAATGCGAAAAGCCGACGAGATTTCAGCCGGAGTGGTTTCGACGCACCAGATCGCATAGCTGTTCACCACCATGCGCGCCACGGGTTTGGAAAGCGGAACTGCGATCTTGCGGGTCACATTGACATAGAATTCCTGCAGAACTTGCGTGCTGAGGACGCCCGTTCGCTGCCTCCAAAGTTCGGCGAGGACGCTCTTGGCGACTTCATGTTTCGATTTTGCATCGACGTCGTGAGCGTAAATCAAAACGTTGGTGTCGATAAACGTCCTATCGCTCATGCAGTTGATCTCGACTGGAGCGAATCACCCCGCCCAAATGAAAACCCTCTTCGAGCAGTGTCATGGCCTGTTGCTGCGCGCGCTCATACGCTTCTTCCTCGCCGACCAGAACTTCAATTTGCTCGGCCAGAAGACCACTGATAGAGGTAGCACGGCGGGCGGCGAGAACCCTCACCTTCTGGAGCGTTTGCCGTGTCAAGCTGATGGTCACGTTCTGTTTGGTCATAGGTCACGAACCGCGTATCCTTACACGTATTATACGTGTAGCACGTATTCTACGTGTCGTCAAGCCGGTGTCCTCGCGCGAGCAAGAATACTCTTGAATCGGTCCTCTTCAGACCCTGAGTTATAGTAGGCAGGTTGCGGTCGTTGCCTCGCGAAACCCCAAGGAGAGATTCCTATGAAAAGCATTCTCTGGATCGTATGTCTGCTGGCGCTAGTCCTTCCGATAAGCGCTCTCAGCGCCCAAGTGAATCCATATAAGGACGGCACTCCCGGGGTTACAGGGTATCGATCCGAAGTCCTGGCCGAGGTGATGATCCAGAAAGACAAGTTCCTGCGTCTGGCCGAGGCTGTACCTGCCGACAAGTACACTTGGCGTCCGGCGCCAGATGTGCGCTCATTCGCTGAAGTATTTCTGCATGTATCGGCTGCCAACTACAACCTCTATAAGCTGGTTGGGACACCGCCGCCGCCCGGCGTCGACGTTAAAGGATTGGAGAAGTCGACCACTGACAAGGCCAAGGTCATCGCCACTCTCAAAGACTCATTCGCCCATGCCCGCAAAGCAATCACGGCAATGCCCGACGCGGACCTCGACAAAAGCATGGACTGGTTTGGCGGAAAGAACACGGAACGCGGCATCCTGCTGTTTATCACCCGCCACGCGGCCGAACATCTGGGCCAGTCGATTGCCTATGCGCGTTTTATCGGAGTGGTTCCACCGTGGACCGAAGACGCACAGAAGCAACAAAAAGAAAAGGCAGACGCCGCAGCCAAAACCAAACAGTGATCGCTGGCGGTGGTTCAGAATTTCTTCGGCGGACACGAAGGCGTCCCCCGCACAAATCTAGCCTTGTTTCAGCTTCAGCTTGCTCTTGTTTTCTTCGATAAAGGCCTTCAGCTCGGTGGCCGCGTCGAGCAGTCTTGTCCACTGTTCGTAATAGAGCGTTACCGGAAAGCGGCCCAGCCCGTACACGCTGACGCCGCCCTTCTCACTTACGCGGAACTCCATGGCGCCGCTTCTTTTCTTCGTTTCCACTTGCTTTTCCAGATCGGCAAGGCGAGCTTTCAATTCTTCGTAACTTGGTTCGGTCATGAGTGCACCTCGAATGTCCTTTTTGTCTTTACTATAATCACAATCATAGGGTGGAAGGTGGCTTTCGTAGAGGTTAGGCATTTTCAGGTGGTATTTGCGCCTTTCCCCTCCTCGGACAGATTCATTACAAGGTGCAAAAGATTGCATTATCGTCGTTGCGCATGGGGCGTTTCTCCGTTATCTCCCTTTACCACAACCCTTTGCGGAGCCTACCCAACCCCGGATTGGAAACGCAAATGCTAAACTAACAGCGGAAACCAATTCCGAGCGGAGAACCGAGAATGGCGAGATTAGGAAAGAAAGCACTTCTTGAGAGCGTACCCATGCTGGTGTTGCTGGGGCTACTCGCGGGCGCAGTGGGAGGCCTGGGAGTTGGCCTGATCCAGTTGAGGGCCGCGTCGTCCGCAGCCAGCACCGCTGGCAAGTAATCTCTGATCCCCGCATAGAATCAAGCGTTCGCCGTAGGCGCTGAAATTCGCTGAAATCACTGCTTTGGTTCCTTTTTTCAACAGCCACGCCTGATTGCGACAGTTGCGAAAAGAAACGTGGGCCCGCCTGTCCTGTTGCTCTCAAACTCAATCCGCTAGCTGTACTGCACCGCCGTCCGCCACAGGGGAAATCACGGATGTGGGTTCGAAGTAGCGTTTCAGAGCCAGGAAGCGACGTTCAAAACACTCGTAGCTGACTTTCGCAATAAAAAAGCTGCTAGCGAAAAGGAAGGCGAAATACATAGCACTAAACCAAAAGTTAAGAACCACTGCACGGGATAGTAGCCTGTAAACAAGATAATCGTACAGCCCCAACAGTGGTACGTGGTACACGTAGATTCCATAACTGTATTTGCCAAAATCGGTCAACACTCCATTGCGAAGAACGCGCTGAAATATGGTTGCCTCCCCATCAGTAGCAGCCGCATAGAGAACCAGAGAGCTAAAACCGACAGCAAGCAGGGTTAATCCGAGAGTTTCGATGAAGAGAAGGCCACCCCCGAGGCCGTGTATGAGCCGTACCAAACCCACCCCCGCTATGAACAGCAGGATTGCGGCGACGGCGGTTCGGGGCAACCATCGGCGGACCACACTGAGAGTCTGGGCCCGACGGAAGAGAATTGCAGCCAGAGCCCCGCAAAAAAGCGAGTCCATGCGCGTAACCGTCGCTACGGCAATTGCCTGGGAGGGACCAGTCTGAACAACCCAGAATATTCGAACCAACAAGGCAATCACGGATGCACCCACAGCGAACTTTGCCAGTCTTTGCGAGGTGAGGAGCCAGACGCAGAGCGGCCAAATCAAATAGAACTGTTCCTCAACGGCGAGAGACCAAAAATGGAGGAGGAAGGTCGGTCCCCACTGCCCCTTCCAAAAGTACGATCCAGTTTGTCAGGTACAGGAAGTAGAGCTTTCGGTCCGCTGCCACTGGCAAAGAATGTCCATGGCTCCAGACTGCACTTGCCGCCAAGATCACGATCAGCACGGAGTAGTAAAGAGGAAAAATTCGGAGAAATCGTCGTGCGTAAAAAGCGCCGAAGTAGTTGTTCGCTTTCCGAGTGTCAAGCAGGATGCCAGTGATGAGAAACCCAGATAGTGCAAAGAAAAGATCGACACCGGCCCACCCAAAGCTAAGGAAATGAGCGAACATCACGAAGATGATCGCCAACCCCCGGATTCCATCAAGAGCGCGGATGTTGCGAAAACCTGAGCTCATGTTTCCTGCGTGAGACGCGATTCTGATCACGACTTTCACATCGGTTTTTCTAAGTCGTTGGAAAGATGGAGCGGGAGACGGGGATCGAACCCGTGACATCCAGCTTGGGAAGCTGGCGTTCTACCGCTGAACTACTCCCGCTCAACTTCGTTAGACTACCATTCCGGTCTATACCTGACAACGTTCCGCTGGCAACGCACCCCGCGTTTGCCTTTCTCGCGTACTCTTCGTAAGATTCCCGCTCCGGACTTGTATCCGAATTCATCCCACTTCGCAGGAGCCTCGATGTCTACCGATTCCCTTCCCTCGAAGTTCAATTCGAATTCCAACTCGCGCCGCAACTTCCTTCGCACGGGGGTGACCGCGACTCTGGCCACGGCTGCTTACCCCGCGCTGGGCTCGGCTCGCGTGGTCGAGTCTGCACCTGCGTCTGCCGTCGCGCATTTCGAGAAGGACTTCGAGCTTGACGAGATCACCATCGAAGATGCTCAGAAGAAATTGCAGTCCGGCCAGTATTCCTCCCGCTCTTTGACCGAGAAATATCTGGCGCGCATTCACGAGATCGACAAGGCTGGGCCCATGGTCAACTCCGTCATCGAGATTAATCCCGACGCTCTCCAGATTGCCGACGTGCTCGACCGCGAGCGCAAGGCGAAGGGGCCGCGCGGGCCGCTGCATGGCATTCCCGTCCTGATCAAGGACAACATCGATACTGGCGACCGCATGAATACGACGGCGGGATCGCTGGCGCTACTGGGATCGCGTCCTGCGAACGACGCTTTCGTTGCCGCGCAGTTGCGCAAGGCCGGCGCCGTGATTCTGGGCAAAACCAATCTCAGCGAGTGGGCCAATATTCGCTCCGGTCATTCGACCAGCGGATGGAGCGGCCGCGGTGGGCTTACCCGCAACCCTTATGCTCTCGATCGCAATCCGTGTGGATCAAGCTCTGGAACCGGAGCCGGCGTCTCCGCAAATCTCTGCGTTGCGGGCGTGGGCACGGAAACGGACGGGTCGGTCGTCTGCCCTTCTTCCGCGAACGGTCTGGCAGGGCTTAAGCCCACGGTTGGACTTGTCAGCCGCAGCGGCATCATTCCGATCTCGCACAGCCAGGACACGTCGGGGCCGATGGCTCGTACGGTGCGCGATGTCGCTATTCTGCTCGGCGCCATGGTTGGAGCAGATCCAGAGGACTCCGCGACCGCTGACGGTCAGCGTAAGCAATCCGCTGACTACACGAAATTCCTCGATCCCGCGGGACTCAAGGGCGCGCGCCTGGGAGTGGTGCGCAAATATTTCGGCTTCAACGATGCCGTCGATCAACTTATGGACAAGCTCCTCGACGAGATGAAGCAGGCCGGTGCTGAGATCGTCGATCCCGCCGACATTCCCACCATTGGCAAGTTTGATGACAGCGAACTGACTGTCTTCCTTTACGAACTCAAGGCCGACCTCGCGGCCTATCTGGCTCGCCGCGGCAGTTCTTCGGTGAAGAGTTTGAAGGAGGTGATTGACTTCAACGACCGCAACCGCGACCGGGAAATGCCATATTTCGGGCAGGATATTTTTCTTAAGTCGGAACCGAAGGGTCCGCTCAGCACGAAAGAATATGTCGATGCGCTGGCCTTGAATCACCAACTCAGCCGCGCCGAGGGCATCGACTTTGTCATGGACAAATTCAAACTGGACGCGCTCGTCGCCCCCACGGGAGGCCCAGCATGGCTCACTGACCTGATCAATGGCGACCACGCGACCGGAGGCAGTTCCAGCGCCGCCGCCGTCGCCGGTTATCCGAACATCAACGTGACAGCGGGATTCCTCTGGGGATTACCGGTTGGCATCTCTTTCTTCGGACGCGCCTGGAGCGAGCCTACACTGCTCAAAATCGCCTATTCGTTCGAGCAGTTGACCAAGGCTCGGCAGAAGCCGCGCTTCTTGCCGACGATTGCGATGCCTGCATCGTAACGGGCGAGTGCGAGAAAGAATCTTAACCACCGGGGACACAGAGGAACACAGAGAAAATAACCCTAGCTTCCCACTGTGAACCCCTGTGTCCCCTGTGGTTCAAGCTTTTAGCGAAGCGGCGTTGGGCTCGCGCTCGGTGGCTTTTCGAGACTCGGCTTGTCGGGCGCCGGTTTGTCGGGAATTACAGGAGAGATCGGCGGGAGCTGGGGCCCGCTCGAATCCGGCATCAGCAACGACGGCGAAGCAAACATCGGTTCCTGCAATGAATCCGCGTCCGACTGCGCGTGCGATGGCCGGATTCCCTTGGCTTCTACGATTGACCATCGCCAGTCTTCATCGGCTCCGGGAGTGATCCCGATATTTTCGTGAAACGCGGTAGTACTGAACGGCTTGGACTCGGCTTTCAGGTGATAGAGCAGGGTTACGTCAGAGCGCCGCTCGACGGTGATGGGCGCAAGGCCTTCGGCGGCGGGAATCACACGCGCACGCGCGGCTAGCTCGGCGTTTTCTCCCGGCTTGCGTTCAAGCGTCAGGCCAATGGTGATCTCGCGAATATCCCAGTCTGTTCCGTTGAATACTTCCAGCTGCAGACTTTCATCTTGAATGGAGCCGGGACCGTCGAGTTTGAGCAGTTCGGTGAGCGGCAAGTCTTCGATCAGAATGGGCTTGATCAGCAACGAACTGGCCCGGGCGTTGAAAGAAAGACTGCAGGTGACATCGGGTGACGATACTTTGACGGTGTTGCCGGAAGGGTCAATCGAAAATACGGTCTTGTCTTGTTTGACGGGTCTGGCGTCCCTGGCGTCATCCATGACCTGGGTCATATTGTCGTTATCGATCACCTTGTCGGAGGCCGGGTCGGGTTGCTGTTGAGGCTGCTGCTCCGATTTGTTCTTGCGCAGGCTGCGTGCCAGGTCGCCCAGCGAGGGTGCATCGTCCTGCGCCACCGCGGCCAGCGGCAGCGTAGCCAAGAGCATGGCGACGGGCGCAATGAATCGCAAGCTGGGGAATCTAAATCGCATGATTTCGGTGGCTGAGGTGCGCGCTAAAGTGTGCGGGCGCGCTCAGCCGGTCCACAGACAAAGTTTAGGCGAGATGGAACAGAAAAGAAGTTACCGCAAGGACACGTTGGTACTAGCACTTCCAGAATTGGCACAGGAAAGATGGGAATGGGGCATGGACGCGCTCAGATCGAAGCGTCGCGCAACGGGGCGCGTCCATGCCCCTTTCACCAACGGTGCTTACAGCAGGCCAGAGGTACGGAAACGGGTGATCGGATCGGTTACCTGCATTGGTTGACGCTTAAAAACCCAGCGCGCCACCGCAATCCCCAATGCCGCATAACACAGATGCCAGATTTTCATAAATCGCTCCCCACGCCGGACCCTATACAGGGGGAGAGACTACGAAGGTCCCGTCGTGAACTAACGCTACCCCTGCTGTATCGGCAGGTCTAGCCCACGAAGGTGCTATCAAATCGAGCGAAAGTACCAGCAGGTAACCAATGCGAGGTAACCACGCAGAGGAGGGTATCGTCAGTGGAGACGGGGCTTGCCCCGTCTCCGCCAACGTCTCCGGTGCTGCCGGAGACGCGGCAAGCCGCGTCTCTACTCGGAATTTTCGATCCAACCGCCGCCGACGACGATGTCGCCATCGTAGAAAACGGCAGCCTGGCCGGGGGTGAGCGCGCGCTGCGGCTCGTCGAAGGTAACTCGAACCTCGTCAGGCCCGGCGGACTCAATGACGGCCGGCGCGGGTTGATGCTTATGGCGTATCTTCACCGCGACCCGCATGGGCTCGCGCAGCTCGGACGTTGAAATCAGGTTCACACGGTGAGCGCGGAGCGTACGCGAGTAAAGTTCTTCATCCTTGCCGACCACCACTTGCCGCGTGTCATTCTTGATTTGAATCACGTACAGCGGCGAGCCGGTGGCTACACCGAGTCCCTTGCGCTGGCCGACCGTGAAGTTGTGAACCCCGGCGTGCTCGCCGATTACCTTGCCGTCGGTCGTGACCATCTCGCCGCCAACGTCGGCCGGTATATCGCCCTGCTCTGTAAGATAGGCTTCGAGAAAGCGCTTGTAGTCACCGCCGGGGACGAAGCAGATTTCCTGCGAGTCGGGTTTTTCGGCGATTACGAGATGGTGCTGGCGGGCGAGTTCGCGCACCTCGGGCTTGGTCATGCCGCCGAGTGGAAACAGCGTGCGGCTCAACTGCTCCTGGGTAAGGCCGAAGAGGAAGTACGTCTGGTCTTTGGACTTGTCCGCCGGACGCTTCAGCAGCCAGCGGCCACTCTGCTCGTCAAAGACCACCTGGGCGTAATGGCCGGTGGCAATCTTGTCGGCGCCAATCTGCTGTGCCACAATAAGAAGCTGGTCGAACTTCAAGTGATTGTTGCAGAGACTGCAAGGGATCGGCGTACGCCCGGCAAGATACTCCTCGACGAACGGACGCACCACATCGCGCTCGAAACGCTCTTCGTGATTGACCACGTAGTAAGGGATGCCCAGGGTCTCGGCCACACGTCGCGCATCGTAGACGTCGTCGATCGAACAGCATCGTCCCTGGACGGATTCGGGCATGCCTTCGTGTCCGGCGAGACGGCGCTGGTTCCAGAGCTGCATGGTCAGGCCGATGACGTTGCGGCCATCGGCACGCAGCATGGCCGCAACGGTTGAGGAGTCGACTCCTCCCGACATGGCGACGGCGATGGTGTCAGAATTCAGCATCTTGCTCCGAACATCTGGCTCCTTGCCAACGGCCGAGCTTCTCTCGGCTGGCACGAAGGCGTCCCGCCCCTACGTGGTTCTTGCGGGCACTTTGTTCCACACGGGCGACAGCTCTCGCAACCGAGCGACCGTCGTCGCGACCAGGCCCAGTGCGAAGTCTACATCCTCGGGCGCATTTTGTTTGCCAAAACTGAAGCGAATGCTGGCCTTCGCGCGGTCGCGAGTCAGCCCCATGGCGGTCAGCACGTGCGACGGTTCGATGGCTCCGGAGGAGCACGCTGCGCCGGTCGAAACGGCCAGTCCCTTCAAATCGAGCGCGATGATCAGCGCCTCGCCGTCGATGCCATCGAAATAAATGTTGGTCGTATTCGGTACGCGCGGTGCACGTTCGCCGTTTAAATCCGCGCCGTTTAAACCGGTGGCTTCGATCTCGAGCAGTTCCCTTTCCAACCTGTCGCGCGCGGCCGCCATCCCTTGGTCGTCGCCGCGTTCGAAGCCCGCAATCGCCAGTTCGGCTGCCTTGCCTAAACCCACAATGCCCGGAACGTTCTCCGTCCCGGCACGACGCGAGCGTTCATGGCTCCCGCCATAAAGCAGGGGCTCAAGCTGAGTTCCCTTGCGGACGTAAAGCGCGCCTACGCCCTGCGGCCCGTGCAGCTTGTGGCCAGAGATGGCGAGCAGGTCGCACCCGACTTTGTTGACATCGATCACGGCCTTCCCCGCCCCTTGCACGGCGTCGGTGTGAAAGTAAATGTCAGCTTCGGCGCCAATCCTGCCAATCTCTGCGACGGGCTGCACCACGCCGGTTTCGTTGTTGGCGAACATGATGGCGATCAGCCTCGTATTCGGTCGGATCGCGCGCTTCACATCGGCCGGATCGACCAGTCCTCGGCCATCCACGGGAATGCAAGTGACTTCGCATCCCTTGGCTTCCAGATGCTTGCAGGCATTGAGTACGGCGTGATGCTCGATGGTCGAGGTGATGACATGGTCGCCCGCGCGCGCCAAACCAAATATCGCCAGATTGTCGGCTTCCGTGCCACCGCTGGTAAACACGATCTCAGAGGCGCGGCAGCCAAGCAGGGCGGCCACCGATTCGCGCGCCCGCTCGACGGCGGCCCGCGTTTCCTGCCCATGATGATGAATGGAGGACGCGTTGCCGAAGCGCTCGCCAAAGTAAGGCCGCATGGCCTCCAGCACCTCGGGGAGCACCGGGGTGGTCGCGTTGTTATCGAGATAGACCCGCCGCATCATGCCGCTTCTATTGTACCGATGTTGTCGCGATGGCCGTAAGTAGAGACGGGGCTTGCCCTGTCTCGGCGGGCGCTATTTCCGGATGCGCTCCTGGCAGACGCGGCAAGACGCGTCTCTACCGGAGGTCTGGTGGCTGAAAATCAGTGGCCCTGGGCCATCTGCGGCGTGCGCTCCCCCAGGGTGAAATTCACCTCTGCGGCTTCACGGGGATTGACCTTGACCTGTTTGCTCCAGATCACGGGCTCGGAGAAAACGGGGCGCTTGACGCGCACCTGGGTCGCAATATCATAGAGCGCGTTCTCGCCGACCACCCTCCATCCCTCATGCCAGGCAACGATTTCGTACTCACCCGGAGGAACCTGGGTGAGTTCGAAGCTGCCGTACTGATCGGTCACCGCATAATAGGGATGCTTCGCCACGATCATCTCGCCATTCATCCAAACATGTACGTTGCAACGCATGCTGACCGCGCCTTCGCGGGTCATGGGACGTGTGATCTCCTGCCCCTCAAGAACAAAGGGGAGGTTGTAATCGGCGCTGCCCGTCATCTGCACGGTGTGCAGCAAGGGATCGCTATCCCTGACGGTCAAAATCGCCTGCACCGGCACCAGCAGGACGTGCGGTTCGTAGCGGCAGTTCTTTTGATTGAGGTGTCGGCGCGACTCCGGCAAATCCATCGCCTTTCCGCGGGTGATGTTCCTCAGAAACACGACCGTGTTGGCCACACCACCGTTCGGCGCGACCAGCAGGCGCTCAAGGTCACGGTGCTTCTGACCGAGCGGGTCGCAGACCTGCGGATCTTTGTTGATTTCGGAGGCCGTCAGGTGAGGCAAGCTGCCCTGCCACGTCACGGTTCCCCGGATCGTTCCCCCGTCCTGGACGGACACAACCTCATAACCTGCCTGTGCGGCAGATAGTTCCGGTGCAAAGGCTATCGCGAGCACTGCGAGCAATCGAAATGGGGATCTCATATACACCACCTCAGAAAAGGCGTCTTCGGGGGAGAGTGCCCGGTTACAGCACAGGTGGGAAAAACACAACCACAGCGGGAGGGATTGCCAAGTGGCTTCGAAACGTTGCTGACCTCGCGGTTCCCACGTGACCGCGTTTCATCATCGTGACTTTAGGGCATGCTCCAAGGTCCCGCAAGTAACGACGGGACAACCACGAATGGGCCATAGCGTGGCCCCTCTTTCATGCATTGCACCGGCGACCGTTTCCCAGCGCGCGCCTTGGCCTGGAAGCGTCTACGGCGTAAACTAAACAGTTTGCCGTTGGCCGACGTGAGACGCGTGCCTCCGGCAGAATTCCCAGAACGTTTCGGAGAAATTCATGAAGACAAAACTGCTGCTTTTCGGCCTCATCCTCATCCTTATCCTGGCCTTCGCGCCGCCCCTGGCGCTCGCCGACGAGGGTATGTGGCTGTACAACGCCTTCCCCAAGGATCGTGTGCAGAAGGAATACGGCTTTCTGCCGACAAAGGAGTGGCTCGACCATCTCCGTCTGTCGTCGGTGCGTTTTAACAACGGAGGCTCAGGATCGTTCGTGTCGGCCGACGGCCTGGCGTTCACCAATCATCACGTGGGCGCCGACTGCATCGAAAAACTCAGCACTGCGGGTGTCGATTACCTGAAGACCGGTTTTTACGCCAAGACCCAGGCGGAGGAAGGCAAATGTCCCGACCTGGAGCTGAACGTGCTCGTCAGTATCGACGACGTCACCGCAAAGGTGAAAGCCGCTGCCCCGGCAACCATGTCCACTGCCGACGCTGGCCGGGCACAACGCTCCGCCATGAGCGCCATCGAAAAAGACTGCGCGACCTCGACCGGTTTGCGCTGCGATGTTGTGACGCTCTATTCGGGTGAAGTGTACGACCTCTACAAATACAAGAAGTACACGGATGTGCGCCTGGTGTTTGCGCCCGAGTTTGACGCCGCATTTTTCGGCGGCGATCCGGACAACTTTACCTTCCCGCGCTATGACCTGGACATCACTTTCTTCCGCGTTTATGAGAACGGCAAGCCCGTCCATCTCGACAACTACCTGCAATGGTCCAAAGTCGGAGTCAAAGATGGTGATCTGATTTTCGTTTCCGGCAACCCCGGCGGCACGGATCGCCTGAAAACGGTGGCGGAATGGCAGTTTCTGAAGAACGTGGACTATCCCTCGCGCCTCGCCACCTACAAGCGCCGGATCGATATGCTCCAGACCTTTAGCGCGCAGTCGGCGGAAAATGCGCGCATTGCGCAGGAAGACATCTTCGGGTTGCAGAACTCACAGAAGGCGATCAAGGGCATGTATGAAGGACTGCAGGATATGGCCGTGATGGCGAAGATGAACACCGCGGAGCACGAGCGGGAAAAGGCATATATGGACAAGCACCCGGGCGAGCCCAATCCCTGGGAAGCAATTTCCAACGCCATGAAGATTAACCGGGAAATCTATGACTCGCTTAGCTACATCGAGCGCAGGCGCGGGTTCAATTCGGACCTGGCAGGATACGCTCGGATTCTGGTTCGCGCCGCGGAGGAAAAGTCGAAGCCGAACGGCGACCGCCTGCGTGAGTATCGGGATTCTGCCCTGCCCTCGCTGGAGCAGCAACTGTTCAGCGCCGCTCCCATTTACAAGAATCTTGAAAGCGCGACTTTGACCCTTTCCCTGGCCATGATGCAGGAAGCGCTCGGGCCCGAAGACACTGCGGTGAAGATAGCGCTGAGCGGCAAGTCTCCCGAAGCGGCTGCCAAGGCGGTGATCGCCGGCACCAAGCTGGACGATGTAACGGTCCGCAAGCAGCTCTATGCAGGCGGGAAGGCAGCGGTGGATGCGAGTACGGATCCATTGATCGTCCTGATGCGCAGCGTTGATCCCGAGGCGCGAGCGATCCGCAAGCGCTTCGACGATGAGGTCGATGCGGTGGTGCGTCGCGATGGCGCCACCATCGCTCGCGCGCGCTTTGCCCAGACCGGCTTCACCCAGCCTCCAGATGCGACCTTCACCTTGCGCCTCAGTTATGGCACGGTGAAGGGTTACGAGGAGAACGGAAAGAAGATTCCTTACTACACCACGTTCAGCGGCGCCTTCCAGCATGCCGAGGAGCACGGTAACAAGTCTCCTTACAATCTGGCGGCCAGCTGGCCGAAAATGAAGTTGAAACTCAATCTTGAGACGCCACTGAATTATGTTTCCACTGCCGACATCATCGGCGGCAACTCGGGCAGTCCGACCGTAAACAAGGCAGGCGAAGTGGTCGGAATCATTTTCGACGGAAATATTCAGTCGCTGGTTTTGGATTTCTACTACGAGGATCGCCAATCGCGGGCCGTAAGCGTGGATTCACGCGGCATTATCGAAGCGCTTCGCAACATTTACGGCGCCGACGCTCTGGTTAACGAGTTGACTGGGACGAAGGCAGCCAAGGCGGCGGGCGAATAGAACCTTAACGCCGCCGCTTCGCCATGGGACCGCAAATCCTTACCACAGAGGACACAGGGAACACCCTCTGGCCTTCCCCCGTGGACCTCTGTGCCCCCTGTGGTGAAGCCTCTTCTCGACTAATCCACGGCTATTCCGGCCAGAGCGAGGCCGCCGTCTTGCTCAAAATCTGCTCGCGCATCTGTTCGCTGATAGGCAGCGCCTTAAATTCCGCAAGATTCTGCCCGACGTCGGGAACGTCCGGACCCGGCCAGTCGGTGCCAAACAGCGTCTTGTGCGCGATCTCATCGAGTCGCGGAAAATATTTCAGCAGTGTTTTCGGAGGAATGCCGCTGATGTCGAGATAGACGTTCGGGTGCCGGCGGATAAGAAAAAACGCGGTATGCATCCAGAGCGGGCGGCCGCCGTGCGCCAGCAGGATTTTGAGCTTGGGGAAATCGACCGCGACGTCGTCGACGTAGATCGGGTCACCGTATTTATTGCGTGCTCCGGGAAAAATCGACGTTCCGGTATGGAACATGACCGGGATCCCGTTCGCTTCAGCCGCCCGGTAGATGACTTCCAGTTCCGTCACTCCGTTTAGATAATCGTTCGGAAATAGAAGTTGATGCGGCGGGTGGATCTTGATCATGCGCAGGCCCAGGCGCAGGATGTGCTCGACATCCGCCATGATGTTGGTAGTGTGCCGCGGATGCAGGCTGCCACAGGAGATCAGGCGCTTGGGATCGTACTTGGTGTAGTCGGCGACGAATTGATTGACCTCGGGGGTAAAGCCGATCACTTCTGGCGCCACATAGTTAATCAGTGCGGCGCGGTCCACGCCGCACCGGTCCAGATATTTCAAGAAGGCCTTGGGGGAGCGGCAATATTCCACGATCTCGTCGAAATTGGCGCGCTTGCGCTTCATCAGTTCCAGCGCATGCGGCTTGAACAGTTCGATGGGATCGATGTGGATATGGCAGTCGGTGATCATGGCCCAGTTGCCAGTTGCCATTTGCCGATTCGGCTAGACCTGGTCTCACAACTCGACTTGATCTTCATAAAGGTTTTGGGAAGCGCACGGCTTTAGGGGTGCGGAAAAACTCACGAATGCGCGGATCACCGTGGAAGAGGGGCCCTTCAGGGCCGCGTAAGTCCCGTGAAATCAGCGCGGGCTTCAGCCCTGGTGGTCGCCCTTTCTCGACCGATTGCGTTTTTCCGCAGCCTCTTTAGCCGTGCCGCTCAACACCACAAAAAATACGGGCTTTAGCCCCTGAGGGCCAGACGTCGTGCCCTTCAGTACAACGGCACTTTCGGATCCACCGTCCGCGCCCAGCCGTCGATCCCGCCGCGCATGGATTGAACTTTTTCGTATCCCTGCTGGCGGAGCCAGTTGGTGACCGACAGCGAGCGCACTCCATGATGGCACATGACCACGATGTAATCGTCGGGATCGAGTTCCTGGTGAGCGCGGGTCGGGATGTCCCCCATCGGAATGTGTTTTGCCCCTTCGATGCTGGAGGCTTCGTATTCCCAGGGCTCGCGAACATCGAGCAGCGTAAATGTTTCTCCACGCTGCTGCAGTGACTTGACCTGTCCGGGAGAAATTTCGAAGTCCATAGCTTAATTTTAGCCGTAGCAGCGGGGGCTTGCCCCGTCTCACTCGCCGCAAGACGCCGCAAACCGCGTCTCTACTCCAATCAGACTTTATTCCTGCGAAGCTCGGGTTCACTTCGCAGCGTTGTCAGACTCACCAGCGCGGCCACCGCCCAGAGCGCTCCGGTTCCAATTCGCGCGGTACGCATATCGGCGGACGGAATGTTGCGCCACAGCGTCAACCCGCAACCGACCACAAAATTGATGACCAGCATGCCGAAAAATACGCGCTCGCGCAGACAGCGCGTGTCGACCGCCAGGCCGGCCAGCAAAATGATCCACACGATGTAGGTCACGGCGGTCCAGGCGTCGTGCGGCCATTCATACTGGTTGTGAGTGACGTGGCCAAAGGAAATCCACGCGAAGTAAGCGCAGCCGAGGAATCCGGCCACGCCCCACAATGGCGTGCGACACATCAGGTGGCCGGAGGCGTAGGAAAGCCTCGTCCCGGTCTTCGCCCCGATCTCTGCTCCGGCATCGGCCCCGACCTCTGCCCCGACCTCAGCCTTCGCGCTCTCTATTTGCCTATCCATTTCGGTGGCCGCTTCTCAAGGAAGGCAATGATACCCTCGCGCGCGTCCGCGGTCGAGATGAGTTCTTCGAGATAAATCTTCTCGGCCCGCGCCAGCCCTTTGTCAAAGTGGATTGCATCCCACGCGTAGATGGCTTTCTTGGCGTGGGCGAGCGCGGTCGGGCTGAGGGCGTGGAGTTCAGCCAGCGTCCGCTCGACAACCGACTCAAGCTCCTCCGCTGCCACGGATCGGTTCGCCAAACCCATCGCGGCGGCTTCGTCGCCGGAGAACTGGCGTCCTGTGAGGATGAGCTCGGCGGCACGCTTCTGACCGATGAGCGGGGCCAGCGCCACCGTCGCTACCGGCGGATAACATGCCAGCTTGATTTCAGGAAATCCCCACGTGGCCTCGCTGGCGGTGTAAACCATGTCGCAGACGGCGGCTAGTTCCGCGCCTCCGCCGAGGCAAGTGCCGCGGACGGCGGCAATGGTTACTTTCCGCGAGGCCACAATCGCGCGGATCACCGCGTGAAAATGCGCGAGCATTTCGTGAATCTGTTCGGGGAGGTGGGCTTTGATATCCACACCAGCCGAAAAAGCATGCCCGTCGCCTTCGAAGACGATGACGGAGACATCGCTCCGCGATTCGAGTTCCGAAAGCGTCTGCTGAAGTTCGCGCGCCATGTGCAGGTCGATGACGTTTAGGGGCGAGTTGATCAGCTTGATGCGCGCGACGGACGCCGCGACTTTTGCTTCGACTCGAGTTGTGGCGGCGGTGGCCATCGTCGGCGGTGGTTCTTGCGGCTCGCGTAGGGACAGCCGCTCTCGGCTGTCCAGTTCCTCGCTAAATGTTGATCGCCGATTTGCGCGGCTCGGCAATCGTCGACAGCGGATCGCGCGCTCCCTCTTTCTCTTTGATCCACTTCTTTTCGTTGTGGATGATGTCGAGCAGCAGCTCTTTATCTTTCGCGCTAGGCAGATTCTCTTCACGATGTTGCTCGTAGCTGCGGTCGTCTAACGGCTCGCCGGTTTCGCAGTGGTACTTCTGCCCTGCCCATCGTCCAATGTTGCGGTTGAAGTGGATGTCGGGCGTGTAGAACTTCTTCTCGCCTGGCTTCAGGAACGTGTTCAACTTTTCCACCAACCCCGCAACTTCCTGCCGATAGAGATGTCGGCTGTAGTCGTTCAAATCATCCAGGTCGGCGGTTTTATCGTTCTGCAGTTCGTCGTACCGGCCCTTGATTCCCCACACGTAGGCCCAGTGCGCCGAGGAAGAATGGTCGGTGCCGAAAAGGTCGAACGAACTTGAGATCCACTTGTTCAGATATTTCTGCAGAAGCCATTGCGGGATCACGCCCGCTTCGACTACGCGGCGCAGTCCATCATGACCAGTGCCCATGTGGAAAGCTTCCTCGCGCAGCATGTAAGAGGTTGAGCGTCCCAGAGGCGCGAACGACGAATACTTCAGCATCTGCAACTGGAACTTGCCGTCGCGATCCACGAAGTCTGTGTAGGTGAAAAAGTCGAGCCAGTTATCGACGTCGACGTTGAAAGTGCCCAGCAGGCGCTTGTTCTCAAATGCCCGTCGCTCCAGCATTTTCTGCGCTTCCACCTTGCCTGACGACCCGAAGAAGTCGATGAGCAGCGCGCACATCTGCCAGCCGTGGCGCATCTCTTCGATCATGACGCGAGTGATCGCGCGGCGGTCATATTCCGTCGGAGCGGTTGCAAACAGGTTGCGCTGCTGTTCCACGCTGGCAAATTCGGTGTCGCCCTGGTAGACGATCATGTTCATGAGCGCATCCCGCATCTGCTGCGTGGGAACCTGGCGCAGGTTTTCCCACTTGTTGCGGCCTTTGTAAGAACCGAACTGGATCTCCTCGGTCTCGATCGCCCCGTAGAGCGTATCGAAGTGGAAGGCCTCGACGTCGTCTTTGTCGACGCCGACTTCCTTGCGCCATTCGTTGAACAGACCGACCCAGTCGCTGAAGTTTCCGATTTTCGCTACTTTGCCTGGCATAGAACCTCAAATCCTTACCACAGGAGCACAGAGGATCAAAGAGAACACCCCTGTGGCGTTTCTCCTGTGAACCTCCGTGCTCCCTGTGGTTAAAGCTCTTGCTCTTTACTTTGCCGTAAACACAGCCGGACGCTTCTCCACATAGGCGGCCAAACCTTCTTTGGCATCGTCGCTCTGGAACAGGATCTGCTGGTTCTCGCGTTCGACGGCCAACGCCGATTCCATCGGAATCTCCCATCCCGTCTGCACGGCGCGCTTGATGCGTCCCACAGCCTTGGCGGCCTTGTTCGGCGGCGTGAACTGACGCGCATACTCCATGATGTTGTCCATGAAGCCATCGCGCTCGAAGACATCGTTCACAATGCCGAACTCCTGCGCTTCCTCGAATGAGAACGTGTTGCCCGTGATCATCAGCTCGATCGCTTTGCTCTTCCCTACCAGGCGCGACAGGCGCTGCGTTCCGCCGGTGCCGGGAAGCACGCCGAGATTCACTTCGGGCAGGCCGATCTTGCCCGCATCTTTGCGCGCAATTCGCAGGTCGGCAGCCATGGCGATCTCCAGCCCTCCGCCGACGCAGTGGCCGTTGATCGCGGCAATCACAAGTTTCGGCGTGTGCTCCAGCCGCAGCAGCGTTTCATTGGCGTGCAGGCAGAAGTAGTACTTGAATGTGGGATCGACCGAGGCCAGCATCTTGATGTTGGCGCCAGCGGAGAAAAACTTATCGCCTACGCCGGTGAGCACGATCACGTGCACATCGTTATCCATGCGCGCCTTGAGGATGGCCTCGTCGAGCTGGCGGTTCATTTCGTAGGTATAGGTATTCGCCGGAGGATCGTTCAATTCGATCACGGCCACGCCGGCGTCGGTGCGATAGTTGATGAGTTGCCTCGTGGTTTCGCCTGCAGCCGGCTGCGTGGTAGTCGCCATAATTTGCTCCTTAGTTAATTCCGAGTTGATTGATTCGCCCTGCAAAGTTCCTTAGCTCTTGATCCCTTCCATCAACTTCTCGATCTCCGCCTTCTGCTCGCCGCTCAGCGGCAGGAACGGCAGCCGTGACGGGCCTCCAAAGTAGCCGTTCACGTCCATGGAATGCTTCACGCCCGGGATGCCGAGTTCACCGACCACGCGTAGCGAAGCGAGTTTCACGCGCTCTTGTTTCTCCCGGGCGAGAGCCGTGTCTCCTTCTTTAAGCGCGGCGCAGATTTCGTAACATGCCATGGGCGCCGGACAGGCGAAGGCGAGAATCGCACCCACCGCTCCCAGTCCAAGCGATGGTTCAAGCTGGTGAGCGGCGCCGACCATCACCTGAAAGCCGACTTCCTTCTGCCGCGTCTTCAATTTTCCTACCACGGTTACCGCGGATGACGAAGGCTTGGTGGCGTTGCCGTCGTCTGCATGGACGGACGACGACGCCCGTCTCTCCACCGATTCGGGGGTGCCCGCCAGCGAAGCTACGCTTACCAGTTCCCTGCTCTGCTTTTCACTTTCGGCAGCGGCGGCCTTAAGCATGCGCGGCGTCACGGCTTCGAACGTTTCTGTCACTGTGACTTGTCTCTTCACCTGGCGCGTTCCCTCGACCATAGCTTTCACTTTGTCGAGGTTGCCACTCGATTCCTTGATGGCGACGATGTTGGGATGGCCAGAGAGTTCGACCACGATTTCAGAGGGGATGTCGTATCCGGTGGCCTGCGGGAAGTTGTAGATGATGATCGGGAGCGCTGACCGGTCGGCGACGGTGCGATAAAAAGCAAGCAGGTTCGCCGGCAACATCTGCTTCTTGTAGTAGTGCGGAGTGCGCACCATGGCGGCGTCGTAGCCGAGCTCAGCGGCGTAATCGGTGAGGCGCAGGGTTTCATGCGCGGACTCGATGCCGGTACCTGCGATCATGACTTTGTTGGGCCCGGCGGCGGCGAGCGCCGTCTTCAGCACATCGCGGCGTTCCTGATCAGAGAGCAGGATGGCCTCGCCAGTTGAGCCGAGCACTACAATGCCGGCAACCGGCGTGCGCGAGTAGCGCTCCACGTTCGATTCAATCTTCTTGTAATAGACCTCGCCATCCGGATAGAAGGGCGTTGAGATGGGCGGAAAGATTCCGGATAAAAGCATGATAGGCTCCAGTCGTTAATGTTGGTCGTTGGTCGTTCGGCCTTGCTGCCGCCATTCAATTATGGAGTCTGGGTTGAGAGTTTGTCACCTTGACGTCAAGCCGAAAAACCTACTCGCAGGCGGGCAAGTTCTTATTGGGGTCGACTTCGTGGCGATACTGGTCTTCGGTCCCGACAAAGAAGCGGGCAAACGGAGTCGAAGTGGGCTCGTCGACCATAGTCTCAACTTGCCAGATCATGCCGCCCTTGCAAACGCCGGCGTTCGAGAGCGGAGTGCGGCGATCGTCAGAATAAGAGTAGTAGAAAAAATCGTCGCTGCCGTGACCAGCCAGCGGGTCGGAGGACGTTTGCAGCGTCCCCTGCGCATTCAGCTTGAGCAGAAGGCGGCCGTCTTCCATCGACAACGGCGGCGCACCTTTCTGGCGAAAATTAATGCGCGCCCAGCCGCTGAACCCGGCGGGAATCAGGAAGCGTTCCGGCGGCCGGCGATGGAAAACAAGGTCGAAGGCCTCCGGACCGAGCACAACAGCGGCGATGAATAGCGGAATGCCAAGCACGGCGACGAGCACGAATGGGGCTTTGGTCACACTCATACCAGGCTAGCCACGCGACGTTACTTGGTAGCGGCTCTCTCCGCGTGCAACGCCTGCAGGGCTTGCACGCGTACTTCTCCGCGCTGCAGGGCGGCGATACCTTCCGCGGCGGCCCGGGCGGCGGAGAGCGTGGTGATGGTCGTGATGTGGCCAGTGACGGCGGCGCGGCGGATGGCTTTCTCATCGAAGTACGGATCGGGGCCGTGCGGCGTATTGACGATCAACTGAATGCGATCGGCCTTGATCAGGTCAACCGCATTGGGTCGGCCTTCCTTCACCTTGTAGACGCGCTCCACCGCCAAGCCAGATTCTTCCAGGACGTCCGCTGTGCCATGCGTGGCTACTAGTTTGAATCCCATGTCGACAAAGCGATGCGCGACGTCGACCATCTGCGGCTTGTCGTGATCGGTGACGCTGATGAACACCGTACCCTTGGTCGGCAGTTTCTGGCCGGCGGCGATTTGGGCCTTGGCGAACGCTTCGCCGAAATTGTCGGCGATGCCCATGACTTCTCCGGTGGAGCGCATTTCGGGGCCCAGAACCGTATCGACACCGGGGAATTTCGACCAGGGAAAGACTGGCGACTTCACGTAGAAGCAGCGGCCAGTATCGAGATCGGTGCCGCGCTCTACGTACTCCGGCAGGAACTCGCGCAGCTTGCGACCGGTCATCAGGCGCGCGGCAATCTTGGCCATGGGCACGCCGGTCGCTTTGGAAACGAAGGGAACGGTGCGCGAGGCGCGCGGGTTCACTTCGAGCACGTAGACTTTTGCTTCGTGGTGCGCGTCACTCTTTGGATCGGTGCCCTTCGCACCGTTCCCGCGCGGGATCGCGAACTGGACATTCATCAGGCCGATCACTTTGAGCGCGCGCGCCAATTTGAAAGTGTATTCGCGCATGCGCGTGAGCAGCGGCGCGGGGATATCGACCGCGGGCAGCACGCAGGAAGAGTCGCCCGAATGGATGCCGGCTTCCTCGATGTGCTGCATGATGCCGCCGATCACCACGTCCTCGCCGTCGGAGAGCGCGTCCACATCGACTTCAATCGCGTCTTCCAGAAATTTATCGATGAGGATGGGACGGTCTTGCGAATACTCGACGGCCTGTTTCATGTACTGCTGAATCGTGTCTTCGTCGTAGGCGATGACCATTGCTCGCCCTCCGAGGACATACGACGGACGCACCAACACCGGGAATCCAATCTTCTTCGCCGCTTCTACCGCCTCGTCTACCGACGCGACCATGGCTCCGGGAGCTTGCGGGATGTCGAGTTCCTCCAGGAGTTTTCCAAAGCGTTTACGGTCTTCGGCCAGATCAATACATTCAGGCGTGGTGCCGATAATGTTGACGCCCGCCGCCTTGAGCGGCAGAGAAAGATTCAGTGGCGTCTGCCCGCCAAACTGCACAATCACGCCGACCGGAGCGCCTCCCGATGCTTCGTGCTCGCAAACGGCGAACACATCTTCGAGCGTGAGCGGCTCGAAGTAGAGGCGGTCGCTGGTGTCGTAGTCGGTCGAAACCGTCTCGGGATTGCAGTTGATCATGATGGTTTCGTAGCCATCTTCGCGCAACGCGTAGCTGGCGTGGCAGCAGCAGTAATCAAATTCAATTCCCTGCCCGATGCGGTTGGGACCGGAACCGAGGATGACAACTTTCTTCTTCGCAGTGGGCGTCGCCTCGTCTTCTTCTTCGTAGGTCGAGTAGAGATAAGGCGTGTAACTCTCGAACTCCGCGGCGCAGGTATCCACGCGCTTGTACACCGGCTTCAGGCGGTGCTTCTTGCGGAAGTGACGAACTTGCTCCTGGCCGCCTTTGCCGTCCAGACGCCAGGTTCCCGCGAGGCGCCCATCGGAGAATCCCATGCGCTTAGCTTCGCGCAGCACTTCGGTCGGGATCGATTCCATGGGATGCTTTTCCAGCTCCAGCTGCATGTCGTTAATTTCCTTGAGCTGGTAAAGGAACCACGGATCGATCGAGGTCATCTTCGCGATCTGCTTGATGGGAAAGCCCTGCCGAAGCGCATACTGCACATAGGTCAGACGCTCGGGATGCGGCGTAACCAGGCGCTGGGTAAGGATTTTCGGTTCAATCTGTTGCGAGCCGACACGTTTGCCGGTGTCGAGCGAGCGAATTCCCTTCTGCAGCGCTTCTTTAAAGGTACGGCCGATGGCCATCACTTCGCCGACTGATTTCATTTGCGGTCCCAGCGACTCGTCGGCGCCCGGAAACTTTTCAAACTGCCACTTCGGAATCTTGACGACGACGTAATCGAGCGTAGGCTCGAAGCAGGCCGGAGTCTTGCGCGTGATGTCGTTAGGAATCTCGTCAAGCGTATAGCCGACGGCAAGCTTCGCGGCAATTTTCGCAATCGGGAATCCGGTCGCCTTCGACGCGAGCGCAGAAGAGCGCGAGACGCGTGGGTTCATCTCGATCACCACCATGCGCCCGGTGGAAGGATTCACGCCGAACTGAATATTCGATCCTCCGGTCTCGACGCCGATCTCACGAATCACGGCAATCGAGGCATCGCGCATCACCTGGTACTCGCGGTCGGTGAGCGTCTGCGCGGGGGCGACGGTGATGGAGTCGCCGGTGTGCACGCCCATCGGGTCGAAGTTCTCGATTGAGCAAATAATGATGACGTTGTCTTTGGTGTCGCGCATCACCTCGAGTTCGTATTCTTTCCATCCGAGAACGGATTCTTCGATCAGGCACTCATGCGCAGGCGAGAGGTCGAGGCCACGGGCGAGCACTTCCATCAACTCTTCGCGGTTATAGGCAATGCCTCCGCCGGTGCCACCGAGCGTGAACGAGGGGCGAATGATGACCGGGAAACCGATTTTGCCTGCGAACTCGATGCCGTCTTTCAGGTTGCTGACAAGCGCCGATTTCGGCACGTCGAGCCCGATGCGCTGCATGGCGTCTTTGAAGAACAGACGGTCTTCGGCCTTCTTGATGGCGCTGATCTGCGCGCCAATCAGACTAACGTTGTACTTTTCGAGCACGCCGCCGTCCGCCAGTTCGATGGCGAGATTGAGCGCCGTCTGTCCGCCGACGGTAGGCAGAACGGCAAAGCCCGCGCTGGGCGACATCTCGCGCTCGACGCGAATGATCTCTTCAAGATATTCGCGGGTGAGCGGCTCGATGTAAGTGCGGTCGGCCGATTCGGGATCGGTCATGATGGTGGCCGGGTTCGAGTTGGCCAGCACGACCTCAAAGCCCTCCGACTTAAGCGCCTTGCAGGCTTGGGTGCCGGAGTAGTCGAACTCCGCCGACTGGCCGATGACGATCGGGCCGGAGCCGAGGATCAGGATCTTCGAGATGTCAGTTCGTTTTGGCATTATGCGATCTTGGCCTTGCTTTGAAGGGCTGCGACTTTCTTACCATTTTCATCATTCTTAGGATTGTCATCCCGAACGAAGTGAGGGATCTGCAGTTTTGTCAGCTCGCCCCAGCCCTCCGCCAGGTCTTGCCATGCCGGATTCATAGTCCTGATCAGAGCCAAGCGCTTGGCCCGCGTCCAGGCTTTGATTTGTTTCTCACGAGCGAGCGCGTTGTTCACGTACTTGAACGTCTCGTAATAGACCAATCGGTTAATGTGGTATTTCTTTGTGAAGCCTTCAATTTCGCCTGCCTTGTGCTGCAGCGCGCGGTGGTAAATGTCTCCAGTCACGCCGGTGTAGAGCGTCAGCGAGCGGCTCGCCATGATGTAGACGTAATAGCGTTTCTCTTCTCGCATGCTTTCAATCCTTCGCTGCGCACGCTTATTCGGTCGCGAGCGTCGCGGCACTGCCCAACTGCAGATCCCTCGCTTCGCTCGGGATGACAATTTCTAAAGAGTTGGCCTAACTTTCACCGTTTGCACTCCTCCATCATCCTCACGAAATCCTTAAACAAATAGTGGGAATCATGCGGCCCCGGCGCCGCCTCCGGGTGGTACTGCACCGTGAACAGCGGCAAATTCCGATGCCTCATGCCTTCGAGCGTCGAGTCGTTGAGATCCATGTGCGTCAATTCGACTTCGCTCTGCGGCAGCGAATCGGGATCAACGGCAAAGTTGTGGTTGTGCGCAGTAATCTCGATCTTTCCGCTCGCGAGCTGCTTCACCGGATGATTCCCGCCATGATGGCCGAATTTCAGCTTGAAGGTCTTGCCTCCGAGCGCAATCCCCACCAACTGATGTCCCAGGCAGATTCCAAAAATCGGCTGGCGGCCCATCAGGCGTCGAATGTTGTCGACCGCGTAAGTGCACGGCTCGGGATCGCCCGGTCCGTTCGACAGGAATACGCCGTCGGGCTTCAACGCCAGCACATCCTCCGCCGTCGTTTGCGCCGGAACGACCGTCACCTTGCAGCCTTCTCCGCGCAGCTTGCGCAGGATGTTCTGCTTGATCCCGAAGTCATACGCGACCACGTGAAACCGCGCCGGCTCGTCTTTTACTCCGACAATTTCGTCGGGCAGGTGTGAGCGTTCGCCTGTCTCCCACACATAGGTGCGGTTCGTCGAGACGACTTTGGCGAGATCCTGACCGTCCATCTTGGGGATCGCGCACGCCTTGGCGACAAGCTTGTCGGTATCGTCTTCGAGCGTGGAGATCACGCCGCGCATCACTCCGTAAGTCCGCAGGTGGCGCACTAACGCCCGCGTGTCAATCTCGGCGAGCACCGGAATCCTGAACTGTTCCATGAACTCGTCTGTCACTTGCTGCGAGCGCCAGTTGGAACTGACTTTCGAAAACTCGCGCACGATCAGCCCCTCGATGTAAGGACGCACGGATTCGTTGTCTTCGGGATTGGTGCCGTAGTTTCCGATTTCGGGATTAGTCAGGACGACGATCTGCCCGGCATACGACGGGTCAGTAAAAATTTCCTGGTAGCCGGTAATGGAAGTATTAAAAACGACTTCGCCGGAGCACTCGCCTTTAGCGCCGTAGCCTTTGCCTCGGAAGACTCTGCCGTCTTCGAGCGCAAGGATCGCTTGCATTGGAACTCCTGGGAGCGGATTTTAGAGATTCTAGCAGGTGCGCGAGATGGTGTCAGTAGAAAGCTGTCAGCTATCAGTTGTCAGTGAAGACACAGGCCAGCGCTGAGAGCTGCCGTTCAGAATACAAAGGGGACAAAACGCTTGGTTCGCCGCATGTATTCCAGGTAGGGCTGCCCGATGGAGGTTCCCAACGCCTGCTCCTCCACGCGCACACGGTAGGCATAGGTGATCGCGCCCATCCCCACCAGAATCACGGCGCTCAGCCAGTTGGTGAGCGCCAGGCCAGTGCCGAGATACATCAGCATGCCACCGGTATAGGAAGGATGGCGAACCAAGCGATAGGGACCGTCTTCGATCACAGTGTGATCCGCGTGCACCTTGACGTTCCCCGTGAAGAATCGCCCCAGTGTGTGGAAGCAATACCGGCGCAGCATGGAACCAGCCGCGAGAATCGCGATGCCGAGCGCGAACCACACGATCCGATGATGCAGCAGTGCAAACCTTGACCAGGACGAAACGGCGAATGCGGCGGGAAACGCGAGCCATGAAGCGAGAATGATGAAGGTCATCGATCCCCGGTCCGTTTTCTCTCCCGCCGCTCGTTTCGAACGCGCAACCACCGCGAATTCGGGCGCATAGGCAGCCAGGAATACTGCCCAGAAGATCCACAAGTAGGGAGAAGCGTAGGCCAAAGGCCGAATCTGTGAAGTCATATTGCTCTTACTGACAGCTGAGCGCTGAGAGCTGACAGCTGATCGCCGAGAGCCCTACCGCAGCCTTCCCAGCTTCTCCATCGGCCAATATCCAAAAACGGCCTTCCCGTAGATAAAACACTCGTTCACCGTGCCGAAGTCGCGGCTGTCGTTCGACATGGTGCGATGGTCGCCGAGGACGAAGAAGCTATCCCGCGGAACCACGATTTCGCCATAGGAGCGGGCGTCCGCGTAATCGCTGGGAACGTAGTCCTCGTCGAGTGCCTCGCCGTTCACATAGACCTGGCCGTTCTCGATGCGGATGCGGTCGCCTGCAATTCCGATGACGCGCTTGATGTAGCTCTTCGAAATATCGCGCGGATAGCGGAAGACGACAATGTCGCCGCGCTCGATCGGCTCCCAGCGATACACGAACTTGTTGACGAAGATCCGCTCCTGGTCTTCGAGGCCGGGCATCATGCTGGTCCCTTCGACCTTCACCGGCTGGTAGAGAAAGATAATGATGAACGCGGAGATGGCCAGCGAGACGAGAAGATCGCGTACCCAGACTGCCACCACCGGCAGCGGGTGCGATTCTTTTGTAGCCGCCGGGACCGGCGGCTGAGGAATCCCCACATCAGGCATCGTATTCACATTTTATACACAAGTGGGCAGCGGAGCGAGACCTTGCCAAAGCGCCCCGTTCCTCGTACAACTAGATTTCTCCCATGACCGACTATTCAATTTTCCCGAAGATCAATGCGACGCTCAACGGATCGAGTGCGGTGCTGCTGGTTACCGGACGCGTGCTCATCGAGCGCGGCAAGATGGCGGCGCACCGCGCGGTGATGATCGCCGCGTTCGTTACCTCTTCCCTCTTCCTTACCTCCTATTTGTATTACCACTGGCCCGGTCACGGCGGCATCGTGTATTTTCACGGACCGGGCTGGGCGCGAATTCTCTATCTCACCATCTTGACGTCGCACACCATCCTGGCCATCGTCATTGTGCCCATGGTGCTGATTACGCTGACCCGTGGGTTGCGCGAGCAATTCGACCGGCATCGAGCCATCGCGCGCTGGACATTTCCACTTTGGCTCTACGTATCGGTGACCGGCGTAATCGTCTACTTTATGCTGTTCCAAATCTTCGGGTAGAGACGGGGCTTGCCCCCGTCTGCGGCGTGCCGCGCCCCTAAGTTCTGTGCTGGCCCGTCTCTGCCGGAGAGCTGGGGTAAATCGGCTGCTCTCGGCGCCCTGCCGATTCATCACAAATTTCCTGTACGGGTGACACTGCCTCGGGGCCGCCCAATTCTGCTATAGTGAGCGTCTCGAAGGAGCTCGCACTTATGAGTGGAAAAAGCGTAAATAAAGTCATCCTGATTGGGAACCTTGGCAAGGATCCCGAAGTGAAGTTCACGCCGCAGGGCACACCGGTCGCGAAGATAACCCTGGCCACCAACGAGCGCTTCAAAGGCAAAGACGGCCAGTGGCAGGACCGCACCGAATGGCACAACGTGGTGCTCTGGCAGCGGCTGGCGGAGATTGCAGGCGAGTATCTGAAAAAAGGCGGCAAAGTCTACATCGAGGGCCGTCTGCAGACCCGCTCCTGGGACGACAAGCAGACCGGCCAGAAGAAATACATGACTGAGGTCGTGGCCAACGATCTGGTGTTGCTCGGCGGGCGCGGCGAAGGCGGCGGGCAGGCCGGCAGCACGCACGGCGTCTCGACATCTTCAGGCAGCAACAACTTCGACCAGAGCGTGCCCGAGCCCGAGCACGCGCCGGCCGGTAGTTCTCCGATTACGGATGAAGATATTCCGTTCTAGGGAAACTCTCATGAGCAGCCCTATGCTCGCAGACCGAAATTGCGTTCCCTGCCGCGGCGGCGTACCGCCGCTGAAGGGAACCAAGCTCACGGAACTCCATCATCAGTTGGCGGAACCTGCGCAGTGGAAAGTAGTCAACGAACATCACCTCGTGCGCACCTTCAAGTTTCCTGATTTTAAATCCGCCCTGGCTTTCGTGAATCGCGTTGGCACGCTGGCCGAGGCCCAGGGTCATCATCCCGACATCCTGCTGGGATGGGGCAAGGCCGAGATCACAACCTGGACGCACGCGGTGGACGGGCTGACGGAGTCAGATTTCATCCTGGCAGCGAAGATCGACCAGTTGGCGTAGCCGCACGACCACATAACCCCGAGAAGTCGGAGCAGATCGCCAGACGGCTGGTCTCTTTGACCCTAGATCTGGCAATCCAGATTGCCATTGCCAATATAGTATGGCATAGTATCGTTATGAAACTCAAATTGGACAAACTCGGCCGAGTGGTTCTTCCTAAACCGCTGCGCGCTCGCTACGGGCTGCGTCCGGGGACGGAATTGGAGGTCAGCGAAGGGGCGCAGGAGTTTGCTTTGCGTCCAGCGCGTAGTGGCCCGAGCTTGGTAGAAATTGACGGTATTCTGGTGCATCAGGGCGTTCCGCAGGGAGAACTCGACATCGTCAAGGCGATTCGCGAAGACCGAGAAGAACGTCTCCAGCATTTGAGCGGCATGGAGTAAGGGAGTGACGAGTGGCGGAGTGATCGAATGACGCTGTACTTCGATACTTCCGTTTTGGTGTCCCTCGCTCTCGCGCATCATCCTCATCACTCTCTGGCTTTCGCCGCTTTCCACCAGGTAACAACGGGTCGCCACCAGGGCTTTGTTTCCGCGCACGGCCTGGCGGAAACCTTCAACACGCTCACTCGCCTCCCCATCACTCCCATGGTTCATCCCTCCGAAGCCTACCGCTTCGTTTCAGAAACCGTCGTGGGACACTGCGCAGTAGTTTGTCTCGTCGAGAAGGATTATTTGGCGACATTGGAGGCAGCTGCCAAGGCAGGGTTGCGTGGCGGGATTCTGTATGACGCGCTGCAATTGCGCTGTGCGGAGAAAGCGGGATGCGACCGCATTTATACCTTCAACATCTCAGACTTTGTGCGAATCGCGCCTCACCTCGGAAAGCGGATCGTGCGCCCGTAACTTGGTTGTTCATTGGATCCACAGATGCGCGCATCGCCGTGGAAATGCGCGCGTCGCCGTGGAAGAGCGGCCCTTCAGGGCCGCGTGAGCGTCTCTAATCAATGTGGGCTTTAGCCCCGGTGATCGAGCTACGCTACCGCCGCATTCCGCCGTACCGCCAGACCCCACAGCCCCGCCGGAATCAGCATCAACATGCCGGCGACGCTGGCGACGTGACGCGCGGCGAAGCCCCAATCCACGAAGCGGCCGGCAAGATACGCTCCGGCGGCAATGGTGAACATGAAGAGGCAGAGGTCGGCGGCGAACACGCGCCCGCGAAATTTGTCCTCACTCTGCATTTGCAACAGCGTGGTCGAGAACACCCACACAATCGAGCTACCGAAGTGCGCCAGCGCCACGCACAAACAGGCTTGCCACAGATGCCCCGACACGCCCAGCAGCGCGTAGCCGGCGGCTGCCGCCAGATATCCCCAGAAGATCGCGACTTCCAGGCGATGCCTCCAATGCCCCGCCCAGGGTGCGGCTAAGAGCGGCCCGAGCAACGCGCCCAGGCCGCGAGCGCCGAGCAGCAGACTCATCCCGAGAAACGCGCCGCGTTCGGGCGCCATGCCGTGCCAGCGGACGGCAAATTCATTTTGTCCCATCACCGTGAACAGCACCCAGCCCGGTCCGATAATCAGGTTGCCGAATTTCACAAAAATCGTCGAGCGCAAACGAGCTTGCGACCGCACGTAGCGGATCCCCGCGACGATCGGCGAAAAATCCACCAACTCCCGCGCTCGGAACGGATGGCTGCCGTCGGCGTGGGGCTCGGCGAAGCGCATCCCCCAAATCAGTGCGGCGGAAGCTAGAAATGACAGCGCATTCAGCAAAAACACGGCGTCGCGTCCGAGCAGCGCCGCCACCACGCCGCCCAGGGTCGCGCCCACCATGAGATTGACGCTCCACGTAGTTGAGGAGAGCGTGTTCGCCACCACCACGTCTTCCCGCTCCACAATGTTGGGGATCACGGCATTGCGCGCCGGTTCAAAAAAGGCGACCAGCAAGGTTTCCGCCATCAGCAGTGGATAGGCCAGCCACACTTTTTCTTTGGAGCGAATCAGCAGCATGCAGAGCACGATCAACATGCGTCCGACGTCCGACGCAATCATCACGTGCTTGCGCCGCAGCCGATCGTTGACCACGCCCGCCGTGGGCCCGATCAGAGTCAGCGGCAGAACTTGCAGCACCAGCGCGAGCGCCACCGATCCGGCGCGTCCGGTAAGCTGGAGCAGCAGGTTGTAGATCGCCAGCGTGTAAAACCAGTCGCCGATTTCGCTGACCACTTGCGCGCTCCACAGGCGGCGAAAATTCCGGTTGCCGCCGAGCAGCCGCGCATACGACGCAAACGATACCTTGCTGATTTCTATTTCGGGAGCAGGTTCCATGCAGGTGCAGACGCAATCAGAAGCTCAGAATTTCACAGCATACCGGATCGGTTGGTTGCCGGACAGCCTGGAAGCGGCATGGCTTCAGCCATGCCGTCAGAATACGCCGCACAAGTGGCTTTCAGACGCTGCGGGTCGCCGGGTTCGCCACCATCTCCAGAAAGTATTGGTGAATGCGCCGGTCGTCGCTCAATTCAGGATGAAACGTCGCTGCCAGCGTCTTTCCCTTCCGCACCAGCACCGGATCTTTGCCTTCGGTCGCAATTACTTCCACGCCCTCGCCCAGACGTTCAATCTTCGGAGCGCGGATGAATACCATTTCGATGGGCTCGTTAAGGAATCGCCCTTCGCGGATGGAACTGTCGATCTGGCGTCCGTATGCATTACGGCGCACGGTGATGTCGAGCGCGCCCAGGCCGGCCTGCTTCGGATTCTCTACATCTGTCGCCAGCAGGATGCATCCCGCGCACGTGCCAAAGGTCGGCTTCGCGCGCACGAAATCTTTCAGCTTCGCGAATCCGTCTTCGCCGAGCAGTTTGAGGAACGTGCCTGATTCGCCTCCGGGGATTACCAGGCCATCGATCTCGTTCAGTTGCTCCGGCTTCTTCACCAGGACAACTTCCGCGCCGAGTTCTTCAAGGCGGCGGCGATGAGCATCGAAGTCGCCCTGCAGGGCTAAAACTCCAATTTTTATTGAAGCGACGGTTGAAGGATGAAGGGACACGTTCAGCTTCTCTGTTTCGAGGAGGGTACCCCACCCCCCTATTTTGCTAAAATCCTGATAATAAATACTTTAGCTGATGGGTACTTCGCAAAATATTCATTTTAAATACTTTAATGGCAAATTCCTGAATGCATGAGACTTAGGGCCGCGTCCGTACTTTCCCAATATTAAGTTCGCGCCGATTCAAGGATCGATCACGGTGGCGGCTTATGTCAATTGAAATGCAGCGTATGGTGCAATCCTAATTCACCGTTTCTTCACCACAGATTCACGGAGAAACCATCATCCGAAAAACACGAATGGCCCCGCGGAGGCGGAGCCATTGAGAAAAACCGTAGTGTAAGGCACTCTGTCGAATCCAGTATCCGTGGAGGGCACGCTAGACTCAAGTTACTTGAGGAGATATCTCTGCCTAGGCGCGCTCTTCCCAGTAGCGAGGTCGCCGGTGGCCGTGAGCAATAGCAAGGACCTGAACTGTCATTAACTTTTCCCGATAGATGACAGCGTAAGGAAATCGCGCGAGAGCAAACTTCCTGGTGCCAAGTTCGCCTATAGGCCAACGCGCGGGAGTGGCGGCGATCAGCTCGATGGCGCGGTCGATTTCAGCGATAAATCCGTCGGCGGCACTTTCGCTTCGCTCCAGGTACCAACGCAGCGCAGACTTCAATTCAGCCAGAGCGTCGCCGTGGATTTCAATCGGCTTAACTGCCATTGCGGAGAGCGGATATTTGCCGACGCGCCTCCGCCCACGGGACAGGCTTCACTTTGCCGGAATCCAATTCCTCGATGCGGCGGGCGATTTCGCGGCCCCACTCTTCTTCGGCGGACGCGTCGACGGTATCGTCAAGGCTTTCCAGCAGCGAACCCGCTAAAGCGGCGCGCACCTCCGGAGGCAGAGCCAGAGCCTTTTTGAGAAGCTCGGAAACGTCGGGAGTCATGTGCGTATTTTAGCACCGGTCCATGACGCCTACGGCTCGTTCTCAAATATTGACTCAATGTCGCGTGAGCCGTGCAGCACGCGAACCACTTCGATACCGCAAGAGAGCGGCAGGTAGAACACCACGTAGCGGCCGACAGCGAGACTTCGGATGTCTGAATTTAGCTCGGGCCGCCGTCGTCCCAAACCGGGTCGGCGAGATAGAGCTTGGAACTTGCTATCTACGAGGTCGACAAAGGCGTCCGCTCGATCGGGGCTATCTTCCGCGATGTATGCCCAAATCTCTGCCAGGTCGGTCAGAGCGCGCGGACGCAGAACTATACTGGGATCTACTTCGCGGCGGCGGAGCGGCTCTTGAGAAGCTTGCGGCCTTCACGTTTCATTTCCGCAGGGCTCCAGGCGCCGGCGGGGCCGCTGTCCAGGCCTTCGCGGATGTCGCGGCGCAACTGCTCCAGTTTCAGCGAGCGCAACTCGTCTTGGGCTTCCATCAGGCGCAATGCCTCGCGCACGACTTCGCTGGCGGAGTTATAGCGTCCGGAGGAGACTTTCTGGCGGACTAGTTTTTCGAGTTGCGGGGTCAGATTGATGTTTAGAGGCATGGAGTGGTCCGGTCTGTTCCGAAGCCAGAATTGCACGGATGGCAAGGATTGTCAATGATTGACAATTATACCTCCCCCCCCGACTTCGGGCCGCCCCACTCAAGCCAAAATCGGGCTTGAGTGCGCCACCCGCCCTCCTTAACGTTGGACGACGAGTCCTTGATCAATACAATCTTCCAACGATTGAGAGCTTCCCTTTACGATGGCCGACTGATCCGAGCAGAACACCCAGTAGCCAGTTTTGTTCTTTTCCGCAGGATGCGCAAACACGCGATACCCCGTGTTAGGCAGTTCCGACTCGCGGTTAGAGATTTCGAACAGGTACCCTTTGTCTGCGCCAAGTGCCAATGGATGGGGAATAAGGTGGGCATCGCCTAGCATTCCTAGGCCGCATACAAATCCCTTTTTAGGATTAAGCTCCGCGAACTTCTTCTGCGCGAGGTTGATAGCGCGAAGCGATCGCCTTGCCGATGCCTCGTTCGCCGTCATCCGAGCCAGCCTCAGGTTGGGGATCGCGATTACTGCTACGAACGCCACGAGCCCCAGCAGAACGATAAGCGAGATAGTTCGGTTCGATTTACGGACCGCAAGCATCTCCTTACCAGCCCCGCGTCTGCAGCAAATGCGCCTCATCGAGCGTCGACACAGCCAGCCCCTTCATAGCCCCCGCCAGATTCTCGCTGACTTCAAGTAATACTTTAGGGTCCTTGAAGTGTGTTGCCGCCTGCACGATCGCCTTGGCGCGTTTCTCGGCTTCGGCGGGGTCGGCGAATTCGGTCGAGTTCTTCATGAAGATGCCCGAGCCAACGAATACCGCCTCCGCTCCCAGTTGCATCACCAGCGACGCATCGGCTGGGGTCGCGATTCCGCCTGCGGAGAAATTCGGCACCGGCAGCTTGCCGTCGCGCGCCACCATCTTCACCAGTTCGTAGGGTGCTCCGTGCTCCTTGGCTTTGGCGTAGAGTTCTTCTTCTCCGAGCACGGTGAGAATCTTCATCTCCAGCACAATCTGGCGAATGTGCCGGACGGCGTGGACTACGTCTCCAGTGCCAGCCTCGCCCTTGGTGCGAATCATGGCCGCGCCTTCGGCGATGCGCCGCAAAGCCTCGCCCAAGTTGCGCGCGCCGCACACGAACGGAACCGTAAATGCATGCTTGTCGACGTGATGCGCTTCGTCGGCAGGCGTGAGCACTTCGGACTCGTCAATGTAATCGACGCCCAGTTCTTGAAGTATTTGGGCCTCCGCAAAGTGTCCGATGCGGCACTTCGCCATGACGGGAATATCGACCGCCGCCATGATCTCGCGAATCACTTTGGGCGAGGCCATGCGCGCCACTCCGCCTTCGGCGCGGATCTGTGCCGGAACGCGCTCCAGCGCCATAACCGCGACCGCTCCCGATCGCTCGGCAATCTCCGCTTGTTTTGCGGTGGTGACGTCCATGATCACGCCGCCCTTGAGCATCTCGGCGAGGCCGGTCTTCAGGCGAAGGTTGGTGCTGGTGTGTCCGTTATTTTGTGACATAGGTTTACTCTCTTCCTAAGCATCATTTTACAGCCCACTAGCGATTCGCGGTACCCCAAGCCGGGTTTTGCTCGGGGAAAGCTCGTGTGGTGACGGGCGTCTCGCCCGTCCAAGCCGAGCGCAGCCCGGCGCGCTCCAGCGTCGCCGCAGTCGTCGAGAACCTAGCGCTCCGCGAATCGCCCGAACATACGCTGCGGATCGATCGCGATGAACAATCCCTCGCTACGCGCCAGCACTTCCCCTTTTTCGTTGAGGATCTCGGCCATATTGATGTGCTTCCGGCCCTCCACCTTCACCTCGCGCGATTCCACGCGAAGTGGCTGCTTCAGCGGCACCGGCTTCAGATATTTCACCGTCATCTCGGAGGTCACCGCCACCACGTGGCGAAGTTTGTTCACCTTTCCCATGGCTTCATCGAGGATGGTGGCGATGATGCCGCCGTGGCAGTGTCCGGGTGGCCCGGTGTAGCGCTTGCCCAGGCGGAAACGGCACACGAAACAGTCGCGCTCCTCGTCATAGGTAAAGCGCAGCCGCATGCTGTCAGGATTGTCTTTGCCGCAGACGAAACAGTGGTTCTTCTGCATTTGCATGAAGCGGGTGTTGTGCCCCGCTCCATGGCTTGCAGCTTTGGATTTCTTGCCAGCCATCGAAAGATTCTATCGCGAACCGGCGTTGCGACTGTGTATCATGTCGTGCGATTGTCGTTGGATTAACGAGCGAATCACGACCGCACAGGAGGTCCTCATGTCTGCCGCCCCAATGTCGTCGATACCAAAGCCTCCCTCCAACAAAACACCCGGCCCCTACGCCGTACATCCTGGCGTTGCCCAGGTTCAGAAGTGGATCGCGGAACTGCCGCAGAGAACGGGGCGGTCGCTGGAGGAATGGCTTGCGCTCACAAAGAAATACGGCCCCTCCACGGAGAAAGAGCGCCGCGAGTGGCTGAAGAAAGAGCACAAGCTGGGCACAAACTCAGCGGCGTGGATCGCGGAACGCCTCGATGGCAAAGGCAAGGAGGAGGACTCGCCGGACGCTTATCTGAAAACCGCCGCCGAATGGGTGGAAGCGCAGTACTCCGGCCCGCGCGCCGCGCTGCGTCCGCTGTATGAGCAGTTGCTGAAGCTCGGGTTTTCTCTCAGCAACGACGTCAAGGCCTGCCCGTGCCAGACGATGGTGCCGCTCTATCGCAACCACGTGTTCGCGCAGATCAAGCCGTCGACGAATACGCGCATCGATCTTGGATTCGCGCTGGGCAATGTGAAGACGCCGAAGCGATTGATTGATACTGGTGGGTTTGAGAAGAAAGACCGCATTACGCGCCGCATTGAGATTAAGTCAAAAACCGACATCGATGATGAGGTGAAGCGGTGGCTGAAGAAGGCGTACGAGATGGACAGGAAGTAGAGGAAAGGCTGTAACCAGAGGGCACAGAGGTGCCCGGGGGAGATGGTTGAGGTCCGTGACGGGTTTGAAGCTTTTTCCGGGTTATAGACAGGCCCTTTCGTCCATGGTCATATCAGCATGACCATGTCTGCTATAATGTCACCATGAGGAAGATTGCGGCTGGGGAATTTAAGGCACGGTGCCTGGCGCTGATGGAAGATGTGCGGGCGACGCGGCAGCCGATCGTGATTACGAAGCGGGGAAAGCCGGTGGCGAAGCTGGTTCCGGCGGAGCCTGAGAAAGACGAGTGGATCGGCAGGCTCAATGGCGTGATTAAGATCGTCGGCGACATTGAATCTCCGATTGAGCCGGGAACTTGGGAGTCCTCGGATTGATTCTGCTGGATACGCATGTTCTGGCGTGGGCCGGGGAAGACTCCAGACGGCTTTCTCGTACTGCGGCCTCGGAAATCCGCCGGGCTCGCCGTGGCGGCGGGTTGGCGATTTCCGCGATCAGCCTTTGGGAGTTGTCGTGGCTGCTGTCTCGCGGAAGGATTCGCGGGCTGGGTACGGTTGAGGCGACGCTGCGCATCATGACCGAAGGTGTCACTATTCTTCCGATTACGCCAGAGATTGCTGCCCTTGCGGCCCAATTCCCTGTGGACTATCCGAGCGATCCGTCGGACCGCCTGATCGGGGCTACGGCGCGGGCGGAGGGGATGACGCTGGTGACCCGCGATGAGCGGATACGGCGCAGTCCGCTGGTGAGCACGGTGTGGTAAAGCGCCGTCCTCAGTCGTAGTATTCCAGCCCCAGATGCGTAATCAGTTCCTCGCCCTTCAAGTGCCGCAGAGTGTTCTTCAACTTCATCAACTGGATGAACAGATCGTGCTCTGGATACAGCCCCGGCGCCGTCATCGGCGATTTGAAGTAAAAGCTCAGCCATTCCTGAATTCCCAGACGGCGTAACTCCGGCGTGCGTTGCGCCAGATCGAGGAAGAGCACCAAGTCGAGCACGATCGGCGCCGCCAGAATCGAGTCGCGGCACAGGAAGTCCACTTTGATCTGCATCGGATAGCCGAGCCATCCAAAAATGTCGATGTTGTCCCATCCCTCTTTGTTGTCGCCTCGGGGCGGGTAATAGTTGATGCGGACTTTGTGGAAGATATTTCCATACAACTCCGGATACAGCGCAGGCTGCAGAATGTGCTCAAGCGCCCCGAGTTTCGATTCCTCCTTGGTCTTGAACGAGCCGGGATCGTCCAGCACCTCGCCGTCGCGGTTGCCCAGGATGTTGGTCGAATACCATCCGCTCAGCCCGAGCAGGCGCGCCTTGAAAGCGGGAGCCAGCACGGTCTTGATCAGGGTCTGTCCGGTTTTGTAGTCCTTGCCGCAGATGGGCACTTCGCGCTCGCGCGCGAGTTCGAGCATCGCCGGAATGTCGACGGTCAGGTTCGGCGCGCCGTTGGCAAAGGGCACACCTTCCATGAGCGAGGCGTAGGCATACACCATCGAGGGCGCAATGTTCTTGTCGTTCTCTAGCATCGCCTTTTCGAGTGACTTCACACTCTGATGAATGGCCGTCGGTTTAATGAAGCTCTCGGTCGAGGCGCACCAGATAGTGATCAGGCGGCTGGCGCGGCTCGACTTCTTGAAGTCGCGGATGTCCTGCCTTAGTTGCTCGGCCAGGTCCAGCTTGTTCTTCCCCTTCTTCACATTCGGCCCGTCAATCTTCTTGACGTAGTTGTGATCGAACACCGCCTTCATCGGAGTGATAGCGCTGAGCCGTCCCTTCACTTTGTCGAGCAGGTCGCGCTCCAGCACGCCAGCATTGCGGGCGGCCGCGTACATATTGTCTTCAAAAATGTCCCAGCCCGTGAAGACGAGATCATTGAGCCCGGCCAGCGGAACGAATTCCTTGATTTTGGGAGACCGGCCATCGGTCCGTTTGCCGAGACGAATAGTTCCCATCTGGGTGAGCGAGCCGATGGGGTGGGCGATGCCCTTGCGCACGGCTTCGACTCCCGCAACAAACGTCGTAGCCACGGCGCCCATGCCGGGGATCATCACTCCCAGCTTGCCTTTGGCAGGTTCGATTACACGTTCATAGCCGTCGCTGCTGCGTTCTCGCCTCGACGACCTCACCTCGACACTCGCGACCTTCTTCTCTGCCGTCTTTACCGTCCCTGGGGACTTTTTCAACTTCGCCATATTGGGGCTGCTTCCTTGTAGGAATAGTGGGATGTATGCAAACCAAGTATGTTCTCGTATCGGATGAGCTTTTTGCAAACGCGCGCGCCTGAATCCGCAGGAAAGCCACTTCAATGGCGTCTAGCACGCATTGGTTGGTGTTTGCGAAGGGCGCAGAGCGAAAGACGAGTTTCAGAAAGAAATCTTGCCCGTCGCTGCGACCTTGATGGAATGAATTCCCGCGGCAAAGCCGTCGAGGAGCAGGTTGTGGTGCGCAATGATCTGCGTGGCCGTCAGATCCGGAGTATCACGGGTGAGATGCGCGTCGGCTGCCAGCGTCACATCGTAGTCCAGCGTCACCGCACGGCGGCAAGTGGTGTCAACGCAGTATTCAGTCATGGCGCCCGCAATGATCAGATGGGCAATGTTGCCGGTCTGAAGTTCTTCCGCGAGTCGCGTCTCGAAGAAGGAATCGGATGCCTTCTTTCGGATGACACTCTCTCCGCTCAGCGGAAGAATCGAAGGATGTATCGCCCACGCCGTCGTCTCGGCTTCGATGGGATGTCCCTTGGGACCGTCGTGCTGGATGAAAAACACGGGCGTTCCAGAGGAGCGCGCCTTGCTCAGCAGGACCGTGACATTCGATAAAACACGATTCTGCAATTCGGCCGGCATAAGTTTCACCAAGCCAACCTGAACATCGATGATCAACAGCGCGGATTTCAGTCAGCCCTCCCGGCCTACAACAGCCACGAGAGAACTAATTGTACTGCGCAGATCCTCTTACGGGTTCGCAGTCACTTCTAGGCAAATTCAACAGATCAATTCCTTTTGTTGGATGAATCTCGGGGAGCGGCGGCGGAAGTTTGCGGAGATCGGGCGTCGCAACAAGCCTGGTAACTCAGGGCACGCGACTCACGTCACGCAACGCATATCACGCAACCCCGGAAATACGCGTACTATATTTCACTTCCTCGCTCAGAATGATCGCCTCGGCAATTTCTCTCATCGTCTTGCGTTTTTGGCGGCTTTGCTGCTGCAGAGCCAGGTAGGCTTGTTCTTCGGTTAACCCCATTTCGCGTTGCAAAATCCCTTTGGCGCGCTCCACAACTTTGCGCGTCTGCAACTGGTAGGTCAGGTTCGAATTGACTTCCTCCATGCGCGCCAATTCAATTTCCGCGCCCACCAGAAACCCGATCGCAGAAATCAGCCGGATCTCCTTGAGCTTGTAAACGTGGGGACGGCGATGCTGCAGATTGATTGCTCCCACCACCCGCCCGCGGCACATCAGCGGTACGGAGAGAAACGCTTCGTAACTATCCTCGGGCAGTTCATGGAAGAACTGGAAGCGCGGATCCAGTGACGCCTTTTCGGAAATTGCCACCGGCTCGTGATGTTCCGCCACCCAGCCCGTGATGCCCTGTCCCACGCGCAGTTTGAGCCGGTCCACCACGTTGGGATGAGCGTTCTTGGAGGCACGAAGAACCAGGTGCTCGCCCTCCAGCGCATAAATCAGGCAGGAATCACACTTCACCAGCACCACGGCAAACTCTACCACCCGGTCCAGCACTTCGTGGAATCCGCCAGCCGTCGCCAGGCGGCCGCCAATCTCATGCAGCAAATCAACCGGCGAGTCTTCGACCCAAATTACGCTGTCCATAACATAGCCTAGCGGCTCACACGGACGGGCGTCTAACTCCAAATTTTGATCACAACGATCAAGGATTCATGGGGAACTTACTTGCCGTCCAGATCCACCGTCTTGACCGGCAAGTCCCAATGTCCATCGAGGATTTCAAACCGCCGTTGTTCTTCCTTCGCATACGTCGCTTGATCGGGCCAGAGTTGCTTCTTCAGCGCGTCCTCGTCGAACGGCTCATTCGCCACTGTGGAATTCTTGAACACGATGGTCACGCGATAATCCCACCGCCCGTCTTCGGTTGTATGGTAGCGAGGCTGGTCCATCCAGACCTTGAGCATGCGGCCCATCTCCACTTCCTTCTTCAGCAGCGGATAGTGGTTCTTCTTGAACAGCTGCAGAAATTCGTCGGCATGTCCCCACTTGGCCTTGTAGTAGTACTCGACGACGAAAGGCTTGGCGGTTTCCGGCGCCGGTTGGGCCGCGAGAAATACTGGGAACAGCGTCAGAAACAACAGAAGAAATCTCAATTTCATGATTTTCACCCGTGGCGCATGATTGTCGCATAAGTAAACAAAATGAGACAAAAACGCCAAGAACAGTGATATAGTCTGTGCCCGCAAAGGGCTTTACTGGATGGCGCGGTCCTCCCATGGATCGGTCATCACAAACACCGCGCGCGGACGCCCAACCCGACGACGCAGGCCAGATTCAGATTGATCGGGTGTCCCTAAGCGCGGCGCGGCAGTCGGAAAATTTTGCAGACCCGGTAATGCCCACTAATGTCCGCTGTTGTCCGTCGCCGGTGATGGGGTCTTACCTCGTTATCCGGCGGAAAACGGGGCAGCGGTTTAACGCTGAACACTTTAAGAAGGAGGATAACAATGAAAAGAATGCTCTTGGTGGCGGCGGCATTGCTCCTGGCAACAGGCACAGCTTCCGCAGCGGCAACGATGCAGAAGTGGACCGCGGGCTGGGACAATTTCGGTGAACCTCTGAACTACAAGAAAAGCACGATCAGTTGGTCCGTGAATTCGGCGAAGAGCACATTGACGGTTACCTTCAAGTTGGTGAGCGCGACGCCCAACAAGCTGTATCAGGTCGGAATCGTGCCCTTCTGCACCACGTTTCCCGCAACCTTCGGCCAGTTTCCAGTCGACCTCGGCGGCGGCACCTGCACCCAACTCACACGGCAAGGAGTGACCGCATCCGCTGTGACGATCGAACTCGGAGTGGTCACGACCGACATGAATGGCAATGGTTCCTTCAGGGTCGTTATCGGCCCGGTAGCCGCGGGTACCTATGACGTCGAATTCCAGGCGCGCGACGGTGCGGGTTGCGATTTGACCGGCGGTGGGGGCAATGGCTCCGACTGCGCCGATGATTTCCAATCGCCCGGTCCGTTCGGAACGACGACCACGATTACCATACCCTGACGCCCTTAGTACTTCGACGCAGGAGATTTGCAGGATGCGACTTCTTACAAGCGAAGAGAGGAGAATACGATGAAAAGAATATTCCTGGTGGCAGTGGCGTTGCTCCTGTCAGCCAGCGCGGCTTCGGCGAAACCAACGACACAGAAGTGGACCGCCGGCTGGGACATCTTCAGTGAGCCGCTGAACTACACGAAAAGCAAGGTCAGCTGGTCCGTAAATCCCACGAAAAGCACGTTGTCGATGACGTTTACCTTGGTAGGCGCGACGCCCAGCAAGCTGTATGAGGTCGGTATCGACTTCGTATGCACCACGTTTGCTGCCACCTTCGGCCAGTTTCCGGTTGTCGGTGGCGGCGGCACCTGTCAACCGGCCACACGCCAAGGCGTGACTGAAAACCTGGCAGGGGTTGTCCTCGGCGTTGTCACAACCGATATGAACGGCACCGGCTCCTTCACCGTCGTCGTCGGCCCAATCGCCGCGGGTACGTATGTACTCGAATTCATCGGTCTTAATGGTGCGGGTTGCGATTTGATCGGCGGCGGGGGCACTACCTATCAAACCTGCGCCGTGGATTTCCAATCGCCCGGCCCAACATTCGGAGATACAACCACAATTACCATCCCCTGACGTCGTAGCGAACTGTCGATTGTCGAGACGCCCTTGCGGCAAGGGGCGTCTCGCCCGCCTGCGCGGTGGGGACGCCCGGCGCTCCGTCAACCGCCCAATGCTAGAATTGTCTGTGGCCGCCGATTCCCTCCGCTTGATCGCCATCGATATCGACGGCACCCTGCTTAACCCCGAATTTCAGATTTCCGAAACCGATCTCGCCGCCCTCAGACGCGTGCACGCCCAAGGCATTGAGATCATCCTGGTCACCGGACGCCGCCACACCTTTGCCCTCCCCATCGCTCAACAACTGGGATTTGATCTTTGGCTGATCAGTTCGAATGGCGCCGTCACCCGCTCGCTCGCCGGAGAAACTTTCCACCGCGATCTGCTCCCCGAACCGACCTGCCGCGAACTCGTCCGCGTGATGCAAGAGTTTCGCGGTCAGACCGTTCTGACTTTTGACAGCAACGGTCTTCCAGGCGATGGTCCGGGCTCCATCGTGATCGAGCGTCTGGACAAGCTCGAAGCCAGCATCCAGCGCTGGCTGGAAAAAAATATGAAGTACATCCAGTTTGTGGTGCCGATCGAGAACGCGCTCACCACCGACCCGGTGCAGGCCATGTTTTGCGGCCCGGTCGCGGAGATGCAACGGGTACTGCAGGTCCTCGCCAGTTGCGGCCTGCCCATCACGGTTTTGCGCACCGAGTACCCCGGCCGCGATCTTTCGATTGTCGATGTGCTCAATGCCGGCTGTTCCAAGGGACACGCGCTCGAACGCTGGGCCAATTACCGTCGGATTACCCCCGAGCAGGTCATGGCCATTGGTGATAACTATAATGATATTGAAATGCTTGCCTTCGCCGGCCACCCCTTTATCATGGGGAATGCATCGCAAGAGTTGCGGGCCCGAGGCTGGCAGCTTACGCGCTCAAACGCCGAAAGCGGAGTAGCGGCAGCGATCGAGCACCTGCTGAATGGGAAAGCGATCGATCCGGTGGATGCTAGCCAGACCGTCACACCGGCAATCGGGGTCAGCTTATAATCGTGGGAAGAAGATGACGAGACGAAGACCATTTACGATGGATCGAGCGCTGGGCTTCGTATCAGGGCGTCGCTTTAGCGATGCCGTAAGTTCGAGAGCAAGCGCCCCTTTAGGGGCTGGCAATTCCGGAGCCTGGAAGGCGGCCTTGTTTTTCTGCGCCACCGCCTTAGTTTTCGTCGCTCACCCAGCAACAGCCGCCGACTTGGCTCTCCTCCGCAACGGCTTCAGCATCCGCCACGAGCATCGCCTGGTAATGGGTTCAACGACGCGCCTCTATCTTTCCGCCGACGATTCCAGCTTCACCGATGTGCCCACCGAAGAAATCACCGGCTACGAAAAAGATCTCTTCTTGCCCTCGCCCGCAAATTCCGAAGCCGCCCACGCCGCGCCTCAGTCCGCGAAGTCCGCTGTTCCTCTGAACGAAGTCGTGAACACCGCCAGCGCCACTTTCCATCTCGATCCCGACCTGGTGAACAGCGTCATTCACGCTGAAAGCGGATTCAACGCGCACGCCGTTTCCCCCAAAGGCGCGCGTGGACTGATGCAGCTCATGCCCGGCACCGCCAACCAGATGGGCGTGAGCAACGCCTTCGATCCGCAAGCCAATGTCGAGGGTGGAAGCCGCTATCTGCGCGAACTTCTGGAGCGCTACAATTTCGATCTCGTCAAGGCGCTGGCCGCCTATAACGCGGGCCCCGAGCGCGTTGAACAGTATCAGGGAGTGCCGCCATTCAGTGAAACCCGCGCCTACGTGGCCCGCATCGTGCACGACTACAACACCAAGAAGATCGCCCAGGAAAAAGCAGCGAAACAAAAACCGGTCCCTGCTAAAGCAGCGAGCAAGCCTGTGAGCCAAGCTCACCAGGCTCCGAAACCCACAGCCACCGCCAGCACCGCCGCATCCGCGCGTTGACCATGCTAGCGTTGACCCCGCTGGGTTCCTCATTTACCTTCAAGTGGGGCCGTGCTAGTCACGAGTGCGCCTCTCTTCAACTTCGCGGCACATGATCAACAAAAAATACGTAGCGTACGCGGTCGTCTTCGTCGTGCTGGCCGTGCTGGTCTATCTCCAGTTCCGCACCTGGCAGCACTTCGACTGGGCCCGGCTCTTTCAATTCGGATTGAATTGGCGCCATATTATCCACGGAGTGCTTTACATCTACTTCGCCTATTTCCTGCGGGCGGTGCGATGGAAAATCTTTCTTCGACCGGTGCGCAAGGAAGCGTCCATCCTCGGACTTGTCCCACCGACCATGATCGGATTCACCGGACTCGCTCTGCTCGGTCGTGCCGGCGAAATGATTCGTCCCTACTTGATCGCGCGCCGTCATAACCTGCCTTTCGCCTCGCAAGTAGCCGTCTGGGCGGTGGAGCGGATTTTTGACGTCGGCGGTTTCACCATCCTGATGGTGGCGGCCATTTTTCTGCCCTCAAAACTGCGTACATTCACGCTCGCCGCCCCGCCCGAAGTCAGGCACTGGATTCATCTCACCGGATACGCACTGATCGCCCTCGTACTGGGATTGCTTTCCGGAGCCGTGCTGTTTTCCTACCGGGGAAGTCGGATCGCCCAATGGGTTGAAGATCGTTTCTCGCATCTTGCCGAGAATCTCGGCCATCGCATCGCGCAGAAAATTCGCGAGTTCACCGTCGGGCTCAATACCATCCACGGCCCATTCGCGTTCCTCCAATTGTCGGCAGTCTCGGTCTTGATGTGGTGGGTGATCGCCTTGGCTTACAAAGAAGTGACGCATGCCTACGGCGCACCGATGCATGACATGAGCGCCACCAAGGTTCTCCTTCTTATGGGAGCCAGCATGATCGGATCGATGGTGCAGTTGCCTGGTGTCGGCGGCGGTTCCCAACTGGCGACCATCAGCGCACTCGACCACGTCTTTGATATTGTCCCTAAGGAACTCACGGTCAGTTGCGGAATCATGCTATGGCTGGTGACGTTCGTCGCCGTCGTTCCGATCGGACTGCTGCTCTCCCATCACGAGCGGCTATCGCTGCGCAAACTTTCTGCAGAGAGCGCGCAGGCCGAAGAAGGCGCGCAGGTTGAGAAAGCATCGTGATCGGCGGTATCGTTAGTTCTCATGAAATGAGCTCTCCAACGAAGAAAGCGCTGTGTACCTGCCTCTCGACTTTGATGCTCTGCGCCTGTGCGTTCGCGCAGGACGCCGCGAATTCCGGCTTCCGCTCTTTGCACGTTGACGCCGGTAAAGTGACCGGCGAGATTCGATCGTTTCAAGGATTAAACGGGCCTCCGAGTCCGGTCATGGCCGGGCTTCCCAATCTTGCTCAACAGTACACAGATTTGCGCATTAGCCAGGTTCGCACCCACGATTTTATGGGGCCAACGGAGATCGACTCGCACTTCGATCAAACGAACCCCCTGCTGGCGTGGCTTGTTCCCGACGAAGCCCAGCGGGCCGGAGTAGTGCAGGCGGGCAATGCCGCCATTATCTTTCCCGATTGGAGCGCCGATCCGGAAAAGTCTGGAAGCTACAACTTCGGCCCGACCGATAAAGTCATCGGCGCCATTCGCGGCAGCGGGGCTGAAGTGTATTACCGCATCGGGCGCAGTTGGGGTTCCAGCATCGAGCCTCCGCCCGATTTCGATAAGTTTGCCAGCGTGGTGAAACACATCGCCATGCACTACAACCAAGGCTGGGCAAACGGCTTCCATCACAACATCCGCTATTGGGAGTTCTGGAATGAGCCGGAGGCTCTGTTCTGGGGCGGTACACCGGAACAGTTTTATTCGCTCTACGAAAAAACAGCGCGGGCTCTCAAGTCGATCGATCCGGCGCTCAAAGTGGGAGGCGACGCCATAGCTTTCGCGTATAACGGCGGCCCTTACCGCGAAGGATTTATCGATTACTGCGCCGCGCACAAGGTGCCGCTCGATTTTTATTCGTGGCACACCTATGCGGATGGATCTTTCGATCCTTATGACGCAGTACGGCTCTCGCGGAACATTCGCGAGGTTCTGGATAGCCGTGGTTTTACCAATACCGAGAGCATTCTCTCCGAGTGGAATCTGACGCCCGATTTTACCGAGGCTGAGAAAGCCAGGCTGCGAGGCGAGGAAAACGCTGCATTTATCGGCGCCGCGCTTAGTTATTTTCAGGACGTGCCCATCGATCACGCGCAGTTCTACCGCGGCGACGCCGCCTGGATGGGACTGTTCGGGCTGGATGGAAAGTATTTCAAGACTGCGTATGCGTTCGACGCCATGGGAAAAATGCTCGACACACCGCATCGGCTTGCGGTTGCAGGCACAGACACTTTTGGTTTCGCAGCGCTCGCCGGCCGCTCGGCCGACGGGAATACGGTCCAGATATTGATCGTCAACTACGCGATTCCCGCGGGCTTCCAGCCGCACATTATGCAAATGCCGCCGGCGGTTCTGAAGACCTTGCCCCCTTCCTTAGACTTTTCGAAATTTAAATCCTTGCCGCGACGGACGGACATCGTTTATCGCGACAACGCCGGCTATAGCCTGACCGTCGAAAACTTGCCGTGGGGCAAAAAAGCATTCAGCATCGAGCGCTACCGAATAGACAAGACGCATAATCTCGACTTAGTGGAAGAGAAAACTGGCGCGGGGGGCAAACTGGACTTGTCCGTTGCGCTCGCGCCCGACGCGCTCGAGCTCATTGTGCTTCGGCAACGCTGAACGCGACCTCTGCGTCTTTAGAATTTCTTCCGGATCACGAGCCCTTTGGAGACCTTCGGCTCTTTCCGCATCGCCTGCTACAATCGTGTTTATTCTCGAGTACAGCCAAGCGCATGAAATGCCCCTTTTGCGGGTTTGAAAATGACAAAGTCGTGGATTCGCGCGAAAGCAAGGAAGCCGATTCCATCCGCCGCCGCCGCGAATGCCTGAAGTGCGAGAAGCGCTTTACCACCTACGAGCGCATCGACGAAATTCCCTACATGGTGGTAAAAAAAGACGGCCGTCGCGAGCGCTTTGACCGCCAGAAAGTGCTCAACGGCCTGATGCGCGCCTGCGAGAAGCGTCCGGTGCCGATCAGCAAGCTCGAGCAGATCGTCAACGAAGCCGAGACCTTCGTCATCGAGTCCGCCGAGCGCGAGCGCAAGACTAGCGAAATCGGTGAACTCATCATGAACCGCCTCCGCCGCTACGACAAAGTCGCCTATGTGAGGTTCGCCTCCGTCTACCTCGACTTCAAGGACGTGCAGGAGTTCATGGCGGAGCTGAAGGATCTGCTCAAAACTAAAGATGCACCCGAACCGCGGGCGAAACCCGCGACGAGGAACTAAGATGCTTCCGCAATGAAGGCTCGCCTTGAGGACATTCAGCTTACTTCTATTGTGTGTGGCCATCGGAAACGCCACAGCGACGGAGAACGAGGAGTCGAAGTGTTGCTGCACAACCTACGACATGTCGGTCTGCCTGTCCAATGTGGACAAGAAAGTTGATGCTGAACAGAGCACAACATATCAGAAGGCGCTGATCACCTCCCAACAATTTGGCGAGAAGGCCATTGACGATCTTAAGGAGGCGGAGACGCAATGGTTGGCATACCGAGATGCGGAATGCAAAGCCGAATATGATCGGTGGGGCGGAGGCAGCGGCGGCCCCAACGCTCTCACTATGTGCAAAATTCGGATTACCAGGCAGCGCACGGTTGAACTGAAGCGTAGATACCACGTGCATTAACGAGCAGTGCACGGAAGACTGCGAAAAGGTTTTTAATATGGCACACAAAGTAACTCTAATTCCCGGTGACGGTATCGGCCCCGAAGTCATCAAGGCCACGGTTCGCATGATTGAAGCCACCGGCGTCAAATTCGAATGGGAAAGCTTCGCCGCCGGCGCCGAAGCCTTCGAGAAATACCACGAATACATTCCCAAAGAACTCAGCGAATCCATCGAACGCACCCGCGTCGGACTGAAGGGCCCCGTAACCACGCCCATCGGCGGCGGTTTCTCCAGCATCAACGTCGAGCTGCGCAAGCGTTTCGAGCTCTTCGCCAACTTCCGGCCCATCCGCAACCTCCCGCACATTCCCACGCGCTACCCGGGCGTGGACCTGATCGTCGTGCGCGAAAACACCGAAGGCCTTTACTCCGGCATCGAACACGAAGTTGTGCCCGGAGTAGTCGAGAGCATCAAGGTCATCACCGAAAAGGCTTCCACCCGCGTCTCGCGGTTCGCCTTCGAGTACGCTCGCAAGAACCAGCGCAAGAAAATTCATTGCATTCACAAAGCCAACATCATGAAGTTGTCCGATGGTTTATTTCTGCGCTGCTCCCGCAACGTCTCCAAGGAGTATCCCGAAATCTTTTACGGTGAACACATCGTCGACAACACCTGCATGCAGCTGGTGATGAACCCCTACCAGTACGACATGCTGCTGCTGGAGAATTTCTACGGCGACATTATTTCCGATCTGTGCGCAGGACTGGTCGGCGGCCTCGGCCTGGTCCCCGGCGCGAATTTCGGCCACGAGTGCGCCATCTTTGAAGCCGTCCACGGTTCCGCGCCCGACATAGCCGGAAAGAATATCGCCAACCCCACCGCCGTGTTGCGATCTGCGCTCCTCATGTTGCGCCATCTCGGTGAGGCAGACGCAGCCTGGAAGATCCGCAACGCCATCGACGAGGTCTACCGCGACCGCAGCAAACTGACGCGGGACGTAGGCGGCACCGCCGGCACCTCGGAATTCGCAGACGCTATTATCCAGGCACTGGAATCGCAGAGTGCCACAGCCGAAGCGTCTTCACGGCCATAGTTTTATATTGACACATAATAAGGGCGCACATATACTGTGTTTATGAATCTCACCCTTTCCGTTGACGAGCAGACGGTAGAACGCGCTAGAAAGCGGGCAGAGGCTCTCGGCAAGAGTCTCAACCAGCTAATTCGCGATTATCTGCAGAAACTGGCTGGCGGCGACGATGTTGAGCGCAGTATCGCGGAATTCAGGCGGCTCTCCGGTGGAGGACACTCGCGAGGCTGGCGTTTTGATCGAAACGAGATTCATGAGCGCTCGTAGTTTCTTTGACACGAACATCCTCGTCTACGCAGACGATGACGATACACCCAAGAAACAAAGAGTCGCCCGAGATTTGTGGGACGAACATCGCCGCGCCGGAACTGGCGTGGTTTCGATGCAGGTCCTGCAGGAATATTTCGTCACTGTCACGCAAAAGCTTGGGTTCGATCCGCCCAAAGCGCGCCGCAAGGTCGAGATACTTTCCGAGTTTGACGTCGCTAGTCCTGAGATCGTCGATATCCTCGCTGCCATCGATCTCCACCGGTTGCACGGGTTTTCTTTTTGGGATGCGCTGATTCTGCGATCGGCCCAACAGGCGGGCTGCAGCGTTCTGCTGTCGGAGGACTTTCAAGACGGTCGCGAAATCGATGGGATTCAGGTTGTGAACCCGTTCCGCTAGATGCTCTGGTAAACTACTGCGTTTCGGGAATCGTGCTGGGCGCCGCTTCTCGCCCGGATCTCTGGGGGGCTATCCGTATCCTAAAGCGCATCGAAATTCCATACCATCGCGGACTGCATCGCTTCGCGGTGTTCACCGCGTGCGCCACCCTCGTCCTCATTGTCGCCGGAGCGCTCGTCACTAGCAACGACGCCGGATTATCCGTCCCCGACTGGCCCACCAGCTTTGGCTCCTTCTACAAAATGCCGCACATGGTTGGCGGCGTTAAATATGAACACACCCATCGCATGGTGGCGGAATTCATCGGACTGCTCACCATTATCCTGGCCGTCTGGACCTGGCAAGTCGAAAAGCGCCGCTGGTTAAGACTTCTGGGCCTGGCAGCGCTCGCCACCGTGATCACGCAAGGCATCCTCGGCGGACTGACCGTCTTATTCTTTCTGCCCGCACCCATCTCCAGCGCGCACGCCGCCGTGGCGCAAACCTTCTTCTGCATCGCCGTCGCGATCGCGGTCTTCACCGGCCGCCGCTGGGTCGAAGAGCAACCGCGCGCCGAACTCGACCAGCGCCGCCCCGCTCTTTTCACTCTGACTCTGCTCTCGATTTTTGTGCTTTACGTGCAACTGATCCTCGGAGCCATGTTCCGCCACCATGGTTTGAGTTGGTGGCCGCACGTCATCAACGCAGCCGTCGTGGCCATCGTCCTCTCCTGGACTGCGATTCGCGCTATCTCCGTCTACCCGGACGTGGACGCGGTCCGCCGTCCGGCAATCGTCATGCTTGGCCTGATGGTCGCGCAACTCTGCCTCGGATTTTTAGCCTTCATCACCCGCGTCATGTGGGGAAAAGACGCCGCGCAACCCGAACTGCCCATGGTCATCTCGACCGTAGTCCACGTCGCGGTGGGAGCGCTGTTACTCGCCACCACTGTAGTTCTGGCGATCCAAGTCTGGCGACACGTACCCGTCGCTTTCGAAGAGCGGGTCCCGGGGGGGAACCCGGTCGCCGCGTGAGGGATCGGGTCATCGGATGATCGAGTGATCGAAGGTCAAAGGCCTTTGACTTTAGATCACCCGATGACCCGATGGCTTGGGATGATAATCCGCCCGTTCCCGTCGTAGAATAGCCTGTGACTCCGAACTCAACCGCCATCGACTTAGTTCCGCCCGCCCAGACCCTCACTCCGGCAGGGCAGCCAATTATTGCCGTTCGCGACCTCATCCATCGCTATCAGGATCGCACCGCCCTTAACGGCGTTTCCTTCGACGTCCGCCCCGCCGAGCTCTTCGGACTGCTTGGCCCGAACGGCAGCGGCAAGACAACTCTGTTTCGCATTCTTTCCACGCTCATGGTCCCGACTTCCGGCAGCGCAATGATCGCCGGCTTCGACGCCGTTCGCCAGCCCGGAGCCCTGCGCCGCCACATCGGCGTCGTCTTCCAGGCCCAGAGCGTCGACCCCAAACTCACCGCCTACGAGAACCTCTGGCATCAAGGACACCTCTACGGTCTGCGCGGCCCCGACCTCAAAACGCGAATCAACGAGATCCTCACCCGCGTCGGATTGCTCGACCGTTCCGCCGATCGCGTCGAAACATTTTCCGGAGGCATGCAACGCCGCATCGAGCTCGCCAAAGGCCTGCTCCACCATCCCGAGGTTCTGCTGCTCGACGAGCCCACCACCGGCCTCGATCCCGGCGCGCGACGCGACCTCTGGCAATACCTCCAGATTCTTCGCGATCAGGAGCGCGTCTCCGTCATCGTCACCACCCACCTGATGGAAGAAGCCGAACGCTGCGACCGCCTGGCCATCTTGAACGAAGGCAACCTGGTGGCGCTGGGCACGCCCGAAGCGCTGACTCGCGAGATCGGCGGCGACGTCATTCTGCTCGAAGCGCGCGATCCGCAAGCCTTAGCCGACCGCATTCGCACCAAGTTTCAAGTCGATGCCACCGTCATGGACAAACAGGTTCGCCTCGAAATTGAAAATGGACATCGCTTCGTTCCCGACGTAGTCGAGGCGTTTCCCGGAGAAATTCAGTCGCTAAGCGTGAGCAAGCCCACCCTGGAAGACGTGTTCATCCACCGCACCGGCCACCGCTTCTGGAGCGAAGACGCGGAGCCCAAACCAGAAACCGGCAAGAAGAAAACCAAGAAGAAATCCTACTAGCGCTGTTCGTGCGGGGACAGGTTCGTGTGGGGACGGGCGCCTCGCCCGTCCAGACCGAGCGCAGTTTGGCCCCGCTGAGCCGCAGCGTCGATCAACGCTAAAGCATCCGCCTTCAACCAAGCGCCAGAGGCCAAAACCGGAGTAAAATGCTTCCGGCCTTCGAAGCCAAGGAGGATATGTCCCGTGAAAATTCAAATTGGCAGTCTGATGCTCTTGCTGTTGGCAATTTCACTGTTGGCACTGGCGCAAGTAAAAGGAACCCCTGCCGCCGGCCCGAACGCATTCCAGATGAGCAGCACCACCTTCGCGAGCGAAACGACTCTGCCCATCAGCATGATCGATAATATTGTCGTCAACGGTTCCAATGCGTGCTCCATCGATGGCATCACCGGTGGAGATCAATCTCCGGAGTTGTCGTGGACCAACGTCCCGGCGCACACGGCTAGTTTCGTCGTGATCGCGTACGACACCACCGCCGCCTTTACGCACTGGGGGATGTACAACATCTCTCCCACCGCGACCGGGCTTCCCGAAAACGCGGGCGTGGCCGGAAGCACCTACGGCAAGCAGATCATCAATGACTTTTTTGTTGGTGCGGAATATGACGGTCCGTGTCCCCCGAGTGGTGTTCGACCTTTTGTCCACTACTACAACTTCAAGGTTTATGCGCTCAATACAATGCTCAGTCTGCCCGGATCGCCGAATTTTCCGGCTAACGCCGAGACTCTGTATCAGGCGCTGATCGCAGCCGGAAAAAACGGCAATATTTTGGGAAGTGCAGGCATCACCGGCTTCTACTCGACCACCCCGTAGTCTGAAGCGACTCAACCTGTCGCCACATTTCGCGAGGCCTACTGACGGCTGAGACTGACAGCCCAGGGTTGATCCCTGCGACCCGAACCTCGCAACGCTGCTAAACTAGAAACGATGGCAACCCAAACCGCCACCTTCCCCGCAACCGCTTCCCCATCCGCCGGAGTTCTGCTGCCCGCCTTCACGCTCTGGTGGCGCGAAGTCGTCCGCTTCTATCGTCAGCGCGCGCGCGTGGTCGGCGTCATCGCTTCTCCACTCTTGTTCTGGGTCGTCATCGGGTCCGGTTTCGGAACGTCATTTCGCTCCGGACAGGCTGCCGGCCAGCAGCACTATCTGAATTATTTTTATCCCGGCACGCTGGTCATGATCGTGCTCTTCACCGCGATTTTCACCATGATGTCGGTGATTGAAGATCGCAACGAAGGTTTTCTGCTCTCAGTGCTGGTGGCGCCGGTGCCGCGCGCGGCCATTGTTCTGGGAAAAGTTTTGGGCGGCACCACCCTCGCCACCGCCCAGGGACTGATTTTTCTGGTCTTTGCCCCCCTCGTCGGCGTGCATATGACGCTGGCTTCGTTCGGGCTCATCGTCCTCACCGTGTTCCTGGTATCGTTCGCGCTGACCGCACTCGGTTTCGCCATCGCATGGCCCATGGATTCGACGCAGGCCTTTCACGCAATCATCAATTTATTTCTGATCCCGCTGTGGCTGCTTTCGGGAGCGCTCTTCCCTCTTTCCGGCGCCTCGGGATGGATTCGCTGGCTCATGTACGCCAATCCGCTGACCTACGGCGTCGAAGCGTTGCGCACACTGATGTATCCCGAAGCGCCCAGCGCATTCTCGCTGACCGCATCCATTTTGACGTTGGTGCTGTTCGCCCTATTCATGTTCGGCTTAGCCTTCGTGCTGGCGAATCGGCGCACCACAAGGCCCGCAGCTTGAACGAATTTGTTTTGTAAATTGTCATCCCGAGCGAAGCGAGGGATCTGCATTTTGCGGCGGACTGCAGATCCCTCGCTTCTCTCGGGATGACAAAATGGGCTAAATTACAAATGCCCCTCGACATTCTCGCCCTGGCCGCGCATCGCGACGACGTAGAGCAAACCTGCGCCGGAACTTTGCTCAAGATGGCTGAACGTGGACACCGCACCGGCATCCTCGATCTTACGCAAGGCGAAATGGGAACACGCGGTAGCGCCGAAGACCGCGCCCGCGAAGCGGCCGAGGCGGCGCGCATCCTGAAAGTTTCCTGGCGCCACGCCCTCGATATTCCCGACGGCCGCGTCGAAAATACCTGGGAGAATCGTTTAAAGGTCGCTGCAGTTCTTCGCGAACAGCGTCCGCGAGTGCTCATTCTTCCCTACTGGGAGGGTCGCCATCCGGACCACTACACGGCTTCGATTCTCGGCTACGAAGCGGCGTTTCTATCGGGACTCGCGAAGTTGCCGCTGGAGGGTCCCGCGCATCGTCCTTTCAAAATTATTTACGCCAGCCTGTATCGCGACGTGCGCCCAACGTTTGTCGTGGACATCACCGGCCAGTTTGAAACGCGCTTTCGAGCACTGATGGCCTACAAGTCGCAGTTCACCGATCAGGAGGCCGGCAGCGCAATCTTTCCCGCGCACCAGGAAATTCGGGCGCGCCTAGAATCCATGGCCCGTTATTACGGCATGCTCGGCGGCGTCACCTACGCCGAGCCGTTCGTGCAGAAAGAAGTCGGGCTGGTGGAGGATGTGCTGGCGATTCCCGTAAAGTCGATCTGATGACGTCTCGATACACGAGGTAACCCCTTTGTTACCCCAGCCGTCTTCCCCGCTCACTCAAGTCCGGCCCCTCTAAGGTAACTGCAGCGTATTGCCGATAAACGTCGTACTGGGCACCGGGTTGAGTGGGGTCATGGCATCGTTCTCAAAAGCACGAGTTCTCCTGGTGGACGACGAACCCTTGGTGCTCGAAGGGTTGCGACGTTCCGTCCGCGCGGAGTTTGCCACCGACCTGGCAGGCGGTGCTGAAGAGGGCCTGGCAAAGTTGAGAGAGGGTCCACCGTATCCAGTTGTGGTTTCAGATATGCATATGCCCGGCATGGACGGGGCGAAGTTCTTGGCAACGGTGCGCACCATTTCCCCGGACTCCGTCCGTGTGATGCTGACGGGTTCTAGCGATATGCAAGCCGCCGCGAGCGCTGTGAACGAGGGACAAATTTTCCGCTTTCTCACGAAACCCGTGACCTCAGAAACACTCCTGGCTACGCTGCGCGCATGCGTCGTACGGTACCACGACGCACTCCTCGAGAAAGACCAACTGAAGATCGCAGTTGAAGCCTTGGAGCAACTGGATTTGGGGACGCTCACGGCCTTAGCCCGCGCGATTGACGCGAAATCCGCGTGGACCGCGGGCCACTCCGAGCGCGTGACAATTCTGGCTCTCAAGATCGGGCATGCCATGAGCCTACCTGCCAAAAGTTTGGAGATCATGCACCGCGGAGGGTTGTTGCACGACATCGGGAAGATTGGTACGCCTCTGGCCGTTCTGGATAAGCCCGGCGCGCTCGAACCTGATGAAATGCAGATCATGCAGGACCATGTGAAAATTGGCGTTCGTATCCTCGAACCCATCCCGTGCTTCCGCGAAGCTCTGCCCATGGTTGCCCAACATCACGAATGGCTCGATGGGTCCGGTTATCCGGCCGGCTTGGCGGGGGAAAATATCAGCTTGCTGGCGCGCATTCTTGCCGTCGCCGATTGCTATGACGCGATCGTCTCCGATCGGCCCTACCGAAAAGGTCTTCCCAAGCAACAAGCGCTTGAGATACTGACCCAGAGATCGGGAACCCAATTTGACCCGATAATCATCGAAGTGTTTACCCGATTGAACGTCGCTGGCCACTTGGCGTGAAAACAACGACGAAGCGTTCCAGCAAAATCTTACCTCTCACGGCCAAGGGGCAAACGAAGGGTACCACCGCTTAGGAAGCCGTTGAAAAACAGGATTGGACAACAGCGAAACAGCAAGCCGCGATCCTTGAGGGCGCGCTGGAGAAGAACACAAAGCTTATGGATGAGCTGGACGCCCGCGTGGGTAACTCGCAGTGACCGGGACGGGCCTGCACAGCAACGTTCAGGACAGTCCCCGAATGTCTTTGCGAAAGGCTTCGAGCTTTGCGACCCAGGTCTTTACGTCGCCTTGAATCATGCTCTTGTCAAAGCTGATGTCGCTGTGGACCTCGCCAGTGTCGTCGCCCGCGGCGTTCCATCGCACAGAGGGAAGCTTGAGAGCATCGTCCTGTTGAATCACGAAACCGAGAGCGTCCGTGGGGTGGCTGTAACTATCCGGGCCCGCCAGCGACCACACCTTGGTCAGCACTACGCCATTCACTCGCTCCCACGGCACGTAAAAGGGACGCCCGAAGGTGGCGATGCTCAAGTAGAGGCCTTCCCGGTTGGCGCGAATGATGGGCCGCGGCCAGTAGAGCTGGTAAAAACAAACGACAAAGACGCCCGAGAGCAGCACAGAGATCCCTTTCCACCAGCCCGCCGCGCCGAGGAATAACAGCCCGAGGATGGCCGACGCCGACATGCCGATCAGAAGCGACCCTTCGTTGGGCAGCACCTTGTACTCGCCGTACATCTCGGTTGGCTCGGCCATAACGATGCCATGCTGCCGCACTTCGATGCCCTGGGCAACTTACGATAGTTTTGTGGGTGGACGGGGGCTTACCCTTCGGAACCTACAACTTTACTCTGCGGCCGCTTGTCGAAAAAGCCACTGCCGGTGCAGCGGAGAAGTGTGGTAAGAAGCTGGGATGCGAGGAGACGATCAGCAACTGCAAACCGGGATGTTCAGCTACGTGGCGTTGGAAGAGCGGATTCCAGCGGATCATCCGCTGCGTGGGGTGAGGAAGCTGGTGGACACGGTCTTGGCCCGAATGACGAAGGAGTTCGATGGGCTGTACTCGGAGGCGGGGCGGCCATCGATAGCGCCGGAGCGGTTGCTGCGGGCACTGCTGCTGCAGGTGTTCTATTCGGTGCGCAGCGAGCGGCTGCTGATGGAACAGCTGAACTACAACCTGCTTTTCCGCTGGTTCGTGGGATTAGAGATCGACGAGGAAGTGTGGAACCACGCCGTGTTCAGCAAGAACCGTGATCGGTTGTTGAATCAAGATTTGGCCCAGAAGTTTTTCGCTCATGTAAAAGAACAAGCGGCGGGGTTGATGTCGGACGAGCACTTCACAGTGGATGGCACGCTGATCGAGGCTTGGGCGGGGCAAAAAAGCTTTCGCCGTAAAAACGAAGACGATGGGCCTAAGGGGAGAGGAGATTTTCACGGGGAGCCGCGCCGCAACGACACGCACGCATCCAGAACGGACCCGGAAGCACGGCTTTATAAGAAGTCTGCCGGGCAAGAAGCCAAGCTAAGCTACTTGGGTCATACCTTGGTGGAGAACCGGAATGGGTTGATCGGGCAGCGATGACCACGCAGGCCGATGGCCGGGCAGAGCGCGATGCGGCTCTATTAATGTTGCACGAGTTGACCCGGGGACGAAGTGGTCGGATGACGATGGGAGCTGACAGAGCCTATGATACGCGGGACTTCGTAAGCTCGGTTCGCGAACTGGGCGTGAGGCCGCACGTGGCCCGACGACAGAACGGGGCGATCGACGAGCGAACGAGCCGGCATCCGGGTTACTCGGTCAGTCTCAGCAAACGCTGGTTGGTAGAGAAACCTTTCGGCTGGCTGAAGCAGATCGGACTCTTAAGGAAGGTGAAACTGCGCGGTCTGGCGAAGGTGGACTGGTTGTTCGTGTTCAGTTGTGCGGCCTTCAACCTGATTCGTATCCCGAAACTGCGGGCGCAGAGCGCATGAAGCCACCGACCCAACCTTCTGCTCCGTGGCCATCGGGAGCAGATCGGAAGCTCAAATAACGAAACTCAGTCTGACCGTGCGGTTCGCAGAACGACCCGCACATAGCGTGAGGGGTATTTCAACAAGCTCTTAGACGGCTTAGCTCAAGTCGGACCGCCTGAATGCCGACTATCTCAATGAAGGCAGCTTGCAGCGGCCTGTCCGTATTTCTGCCCCAGACTAGGAGAGCGCTTGCATTCCACGACCAACCTTACGCCGGAGCTTTTGACGACCTGCGTGGGTCCGGTCGATGGCCCGCCGGAATATGCGCACCTTTTCAAGTCGATCTTCGAATGCTCTGCCGCGGGCATGCTGGTTTTGAATGCTGCCGGCCGATGTGTCTCGGTCAACCAAGCCTTTTGCGATCTGATCGGCTATACGGCCGAAGAAGTCCTGACCAGTACCATGCCAGATATCACTCATCCGGAAGACGTCGCTCTAAGTATGCAAGCGCTGCGACGTTTGACGAGCGGGGAAGCGAAGGGCTTCCAGATAGAAAAGCGATACAACCACAAGAGCGGGCGGGCGGTGTGGGTGCTGCTAACCGTGACCGCGATCCCGCGAGACGATCGCCTCCCCTCTGATTTGGCCGTGGGAGTGGTTCACGATATCAGCCTGCGTAAGGCTGCGGAACAAGCTCTGCAGCGCAGCGATGCCCTGTTTCGAACCATCGCCGAAAACGCGGGTGACCTCATTCTCATCGTCGATTACCCAGAGAGAAATACCCTCTACGTCAGCCCGGCGTACGAAAAGCTTCTGGGATATTCCCTCGACGACCTGCAAAAGAGCAACGCCCTGACGCTGGTGCACCCTGACGACCTGCCACTGATTCACCAGGCAACCGAGAAAATGGTCCGGGAGGGATCAAACGCAGCCATCACCGAACTGCGTTACCGTCACAAGAACGGCCATTGGCATTATGTGGAGGCTCATGGCTGTGCCGTGCGCAACAGTGCTGGCGACCTGGAACGCATCGTCGTGATTTCGCGCCTCATTGACGACCGAATCCTTGCCCGGCAGAAGTTGGTAGAGCGGGAAGAGAGACTTCAACTGCTGCTCGATTCCACCGCCGAGGCCATTTTTGGCGTGGATTTGAATGGCAACTGTACCTTCTGCAACCAGGCTCTCTTGCGGATGCTGGGCTACCAGGATGCCAGCGGCTTGTTGGGAAAAAACATGCACCAGGTCATCCACCACAGCCATGCCGACGGTTCCGCGTATCCGGTGGAAGAATGCTTCATCTATCAGGCTTTCCGCACGGGCAGCGTCATGCACGTTGACGACGAAGTCGTGTGGCGCGCCGATGCCACCTGCCTTCCCGTCGAATACTGGTCGCACCCGGTGAAACATGAGGGGGAGACGGTGGGCGCCATGGTGACGTTTGTGGATATCACGGAAAGAAAAGCGTCTCAGGAGGCACTGCGCCGAGCGCACGAAGAGGCGGAGTTATTTATCAACTCGGTGCCGTCGATTCTCATCGGAATCAGCCGAGATTCACGGATCCAACGCTGGAATTTGGCGGCAGCGCAGGTATTTGGTCTGGCTGCGGTCGAGGTGGCTTACAAGCCCTTGGCCAACTGCGGCATTCAGTGGGCGCGCGCGGACATGAAAGTCGAGATTGATTCCTGGTGTGTGGGCCGGGAATCGCGCCGCATCGACGCGCTCCCGTTTGTGATCCACGACGAGACGCGTTTCCTGGGCCTTACTTTGAATTGGATCAGCGCACCCGAGGAACAAATCGATGAGCTGTTGATTATTGGATCCGATGTGACGGACCGCGAAATTCTGGGACAACAGTTGCGGCAGGCGCAGAAGCTGGAGGCGATTGGACAATTGGCGCCTGGAATTGCCCACGAAATCAACACTCCCATTCAGTACGTGGGTGATAACACCCGATTTTTGCAGGAATCCTGGCCGTCGTTCCACACCCTATTCGCCCTTACCCGCGAGATGCAGCAGCAAGCCACGCCCGGGCCGATTTCGCCGCAGACGCTGGAGCGACTCGATGCCCTGGCTCAGGGGGCCGACTTCGAATACCTGCAAACGGAGATTCCCCACGCCATCGAGCAGTCCCTGGAAGGCATTCAGCGGGTGGCCAAGATCGTACGTGCCATGAAGGAGTTTTCCCATCCCGGATCGGAAGAAAAGAAGGCGATCGACATCAACCAGGCCATCGAAACCACCATCACGGTGGCGCACAGTGAGTGGAAGTATGTTGCCGACGTGGAAACACATTTTGATCCCGACCTACCCTTGGTGCTCTGCCACGCGGGCGAGTTCAACCAGGTAATTCTCAACCTCCTGATCAATGCCGCACAAGCGATTGCACCGCCCACGGGAGACAGTTCTCAGACCAAAGGAAAGATTGTGGTCTCCACCATGCGCGACCAGGACTGGGCCGGCATCTCCATTTCTGACACCGGAGTGGGCATACCGGAAGCCGCGCGCTCGCGGATATTCGAGCCGTTCTTTACCACCAAACCGGTTGGGAAGGGCACGGGACAAGGATTGGCCCTGGCACACACTGCCATCGTAAGGCGGCACGGAGGAAAGATATGGTTCGACTCTGAACTGGGCAAAGGAACCACATTCCACATTCGGATCCCGTTTGCGAAACCGGCGGAAGGGTAATCATGGCCAAACGAATTTTGTTTGTTGATGACGAACCCATGTTGCTGACTGGGCTGAAGCGCAGTCTGCGCCCCATGCGCGCGGAATGGGAAATGGTTTTTGCCGCCGGCGGTGACGAAGCCCTCGCGGCCATAGACCGGCAGGCCTTCGACATCATTGTTACCGACATGCGAATGCCGGGAATGGATGGAGCGCAGTTGCTGGAAGAAGTGCAGAAACGCTCGCCTCAGACCTTGCGCATGGTGCTGTCGGGGCAATCGGATCGGGAAACGATTCTGCGCTCGGTCAATCCCGCTCATCAGTTTATTTCCAAGCCTTGCGAAGGCGAAGAGCTGAAGTCCCGCCTGATCCGTGCTTTTGCACTCAAAAATCTGCTGCAGAATCCCAGCCTGCGCGAGTTAGTGACGAAACTCGATTACCTGCCCAGTCTGCCGCGCGTTTACCTGCAACTGAACGAGGAGTTGCACCGTCCAGAGCCCTCGCTGCAAAGGATCGACGAACTGATCGGAGCCGATATGGCCATGACCGCGAAGATCCTCAAGCTGGTGAACTCCGCTTTCTTTTGCTTGCCATGCGAAATCTCCAGTGCCTCGCACGCCGTCCAAATGCTGGGTCTGGATACGCTGCGGACATTGGTACTCACGGCGCATGTATTCGAACAGTTTCAAAGCCGGGTGCTGACCGCGGACGATGTGCAGCAGATTTCAGATCACTCCCTGGCAGTCAGCCACAGCGCCAGGAGAATTGCTCATTTCGAACACGCCGATCAGCACATCCAGGATGAGTCTTTTACCGCCGGCCTGTTGCACGATGCCGGCAAGCTCATCCTCGCCGCCACTCTGGGAGAGCAGTACGGAAAGGTGCTGGAACACAGGGCAAAGGCGGACGTCGGGCTGTATGCGGCGGAATGCGACCTCCTGGGCTGCAGCCACGCCCAGGTGGCGGCCTATCTGTTTGGCTTATGGGGACTGCCCAGCACGATTATCGAAGCCGTTGCCTGGCACCACGACCCCGCCGGCAGCTTGAGCGTGAAGTTTTCGCCGCTGGCCGCGGTGCACGTGGCCAGCGCGTATCACGACGAAAAAAGCAATTCGCCGCTGCGCGACCGAACCCCGGTCGACGCCGCCTTCCTGGCCGGAATCGGTTGCGCGGACCGGGAGAAGGCGTGGCGCAGCAAACTCGATGAGGAATGAGGAAGAGGAACACCATGGCTGAAAAGATTCTTCTGGTAGACGACGATACCAATATCCTGGACGGCTATCGGCGCAGTTTAAGCCGCGAGTTCCTAATGGAGACTGCCCTGGGCGGCGAGCAAGCCCTGAAACTCGCGATGGAGTGTGGACCGTACGCAGTCGTCGTTTCCGACATGCGCATGCCCGGCATGGATGGCATCCAGCTTTTGAGCAAAATCAAAGCCCATTCGCCCGACACCATCCGCGTCATGCTTACCGGCAACGCTGAAGTTGAAACGGCCATCACTGCCATCAATGAGGGCAGCATCTTCCGTTTTCTCACGAAGCCCTGTAGCAAAGAAATGATGGGGAAAACCCTGACTGCGGCGCTGCTGCAGTACCGCCTGGTCACCGCCGAACAGCAACTCCTGGAACAAACGCTGAGCGGCAGCATTCAAGTCCTGACCGAAGTACTCAGCCTGGTCAATCCCGCTGCCTTCGGCCGCGCCGAGCGCGCCCGCCGCTACATCCACCACATCGTAACCTCGATGAAGCTGGGAAATCCCTGGCAATACGAGGTTGCGGCCATGATGTCGCAACTAGGCTGCGTCACTCTGGCTCCGGAAACGATCGACGCCGTGTACAGCGGTGAGAAGCTTTCCGCGACCGAACAGGCGCAATATGACGCACACCCCAGCGTTGCCTATGGTCTACTTTCGAAAATCCCCCGGCTGGAACCCATTGCCTGGATGATCGAGCACCAGAACCGTTCCGTCCCCGAGGTTGGCGAACCCGCGAGGACGGACATGCGGCTGGGAGCGGAAATTCTCCGGCTGACCCTAGCTTATGAAAAGCTCATTCACAAAGGCGCTTCGCGAACCGAAGCGGTACACACTCTGACTCACCAGAACAAGAACTTCAGTCCGGAGTTCTTCGACGCTCTGGTGGCATTGGATCCGAACGCCGAAGAAGGCGAAATACGAAAGTGCCGCATCGAACTACTCGTGCCCGGCATGATCGTTCAGGAAGAAGTCCGCACCACCGAGGGAGTGCTGCTCGTTTCCAAAGGGCAGGAGGTCACTTCCCCTCTCCTCTCCAAGCTCAAGAACTTCCACGCACGGCGCGTGATCACTGGGGAAGTGACTGTCTCCATGCCCGCAAGCGCACTCGCTTTCGTGAAAAGCGCCTCGTAACCCGCGCTCCACTTCCCCGCCCCTTCCCCGCCGCTTGCCCGCTAAGACAAGACGGACCGCCCGACCGAGGCTGGTTACGCTACGACGGTGGTCGTCGACGCAACCTCGAACGGCGCAAGTGTGCCCGCGGCGAGCAGTGCTTGCCGACGCTGGACCTCCAACGCCATGAGCTGTATTTCCAGGCCGATCTTCTGAGCTTCGGCTTGCTCGCGTTCGAATTTAATCATGTTCGCCTGGTCAAGCTCGGGATCCTGCGCGCAGCAATGCGCAAGTTCGGGATCGTAGACCACGCCATCGGTCGGAACGGTCACCACCGTCGGCTGCTCGATCACCTCGCCGACCGTGGGCAGACCCTTGAGAATCGCTTCCACCGCCGCCTGATATTGCACCAGAACCTGCCCGATCTGAGCCGGCGTCAATACTGGCGACACGTAGTTGTCGGCCGTCACCTGGAACGTCACCGCGGTTACCTTCGTCGTGCTTACATAAACGTCGAGCACCTTCCTTACGAAGTAAGTCACGGCATAGCAGACGTTGTTGTTGACCAAGGTCCGCTGCGTCGTGGAAACCGTTTGAGAATCCTCATAACTGCTGATCGTGATCGATCGTTGCAGGTCGGTGTATTGCGACGCCTGCTGGGCCAGGGACAAGAACTGGTTCGCGCTGGTTTGGGTCGACAGATCAACACTGGAGCTGGAACTCGAACCGCTGCTGCTGCTGTTGCTGGTGCTCGCGCCTCCAAGACCGAAGATGTTAAATCCGCCTCCGCTCGATGAGTTGGAACTCTGTGTCTGGCTATTCAGCACTTGCTTCAGCAAACTGGAGTCATTGGAATTCTGTTGCTGGTAAAGCGCCGATACGAACTGGGCAAAAGTCGTTTGAACCGAGTAACGTTCCGTTTCTGATGTCGTGCGACGATAGCGGTCACTCTGATACAGAGTCATCTTCTCGCCCGGCAGAAGCGTCAGCGTGTAGGCCAACCCACCGCGCTGCTTGGCGGTGAGACAGAGGGTGTGCGTATAGGTCACGTTGATGGTGACGAAACCGCGGCCAAAGTCGCCCGTCGCTGGTTTGCCCACCAGGGGTACGGTGGAGGTCTTGGTCTCGGTGAAGGTGACGCAGCTCGGCCCGGTGCGCCATGGAGGGTCGCATGGACTTTGACAGCAAGGATCTTGCTTAGGCAGGGTTACGGGTGTGGTCCCGTCGGTAGGATCAAAAGGTGGGATGGTCGCACCGGGCATATGTTTCTCCCTCTTGGAGCTTGAGCCAAAGGACTCCAAGAACTTCATTGGAATGGTGCACAACCGCCGGGAATCGTTTCAAACAATTTTCCTACCGCGGGGCGCCCAGCTTCCGACTCGATCACTCAGGGTTTTCGGGGAGCAAGTACTCGAAACCATCAGTGGGGTACGCCACTTCTCGCGCTTTTCGAGAAGTGGCTTCCACCGCCCATGGAGACAGCGTCACAGCTCCGCGCCATGCCTTGGCGTTAAAGTGGCCGACCCGCCTTCCGGTCACTTCTAGTCCGTGGCTACGCCCAGGTAGTCTTCGGTTGTTCCATCGGTGAGCGCAACCGCATTGGTCCCATCGAGATTCGACGAGTAGATTCGGTCGTGTTCCAAAGTCGAATCGTAAAGCGTGTAGAACAGCGTTGAGTTCAGGACCAACGCCTCATACGCGCCGACCACCACCGAAGTCTGGTTGCTTCCATCCAGGTTGATGCTGAAGATCGTTGTTCCCTCGGGCCCTTCCTGGCCATAGAGGACAAATACAATTTGCTTCCCATCCGGGGTAAAAGCGGGCGTATCGATAAACGAAGCTTGCGTGGTTACCGTGGCCAATCCGGTTCCATCGGTCTTGATGGTGAAAATGCCCGACGTGCTTGCGCCCTCGCAGTTCATGACGATCTGGGTGCTGTCCGCCGAAAAGCTGCCCCCGTAGCAAGCCGTCATTCCGCTCGGCAGGGTCGTGTTCAGATTCAGCGATCCGCTTCCATCCACATTCATGATCCACAGGTTGAAGTTCTCGGTCTGGGGGTTTGACTGGTTGAAAACGAGTTTCTTTCCGTCCGGCGAAACCCTTACTTCAAAACTGTTGCCGCCGGTCGTCACTTGAGTTTGGGTGCTGCCAGCGGCCGTGCCCACCCAGATATTCCCGCCCCCGTCAAAGGCATAGGACTTCAGATCGGCGCTCACCGTCGGCGAATACACCTCGGTAGTAGTGAATGGAACCGGCGTCACCGTGGAGCCATTCAGGGTCATCAGGAACAGCTCGGTCGCAGGACTCACCGTCCGGTTCGAAAGAAATGGCAGCTGGGTGAAGGTAACACCACGTGGGGAACTTCCGCAGGCCACGGTGCCAGCGATGGCTGCCAAAGTCAGGACAATTAGCAGAGTAAGGCTCACTTTCTTCATTAGCTTCTCCTCGAATTTGAAACAAATAGAATGTTCCGAGGCGAAGGTACAACGCGAAGCTAACCAGGGACTATGTCACGTCACTGCTGTCCGGTTAAAAGTCGAAGAGAATCAGTTGGTTGGCATTTTCGGCGAAATTGGCGTCCCGGTCGATGGCCTGAAGGGCGCATAAAATGGGCGTTTTCTCGAAAAGCGTGAGGCTGAGAATCTGTAGAATCTGG
>DATFZT010000244.1:0-17038 GCA_035314185.1 Terriglobales bacterium | reverse complement strand
AGCAAAGAAAAGGCGGGCGACTTCTTAGCCCGCTGTCCTCGTCCTTGCCGTCGAGTGGCCCGTGTCTGGGTAGTCCTTGCTCAATTTGGTTTGCCTGTCAACTCGGCAAACGTAATACGCTTACCGACGATCTGGCGAACGGCTAGATCGAAGCGGCCCGCGTCGTCAAGGTTTTTGCGGTTGTTATAACGGAACATCTGTTCGTCAAGGTAGCGGAACAAATGAAACGGTTCGACGCTGACGTAAGTCCCATTCAATCCGCGCTTGAGCAGACTCCAGAAATTTTCGATGCCCTGAGTGTGCACGCGGCCTTGGACGTAAGTCTCCATGTGATTGATGACATTGTGAGCGAAGTCTGGAGCCAGTCCCATGTAGCCGTTGAACTCATCGGTCATCAACTCGGAACCTTCCGCGACAGCTTCACGAATTGTTTCGTGGGAAATAACCTTGTTGCGGTCAGAAGTAACTTTGGTCCGCACTTTTCCGCCACGTTCCAGCATTCCGTACACGATGGTTTTCGCCCAGTTCTTTTCACGCACTCTCATTTTGATCCGGCGATCTTTGTGCATATTACGAGCCTTACCGCCGATGAAAGTCTCATCCACTTCCACCTCGGCTCCGGGACCGCCGATCTTTGCGCCGAAGAAATCGTCCTGCATAGCCAGACGAATCCGTTGCAGCATAAACCATGCTGCCTTCTGGCTAACCTTCACGTCACGGGCGATCTCGTAGGAACTGACGCCGTTCTTGCAGTTCGTCAGCATCCAAGTTGCGGTGAGCCACTTGTCCAGCGGGATCGGGCTGTCTTCGTAGATCGTTCCGACTTTTATGGAAAACTCGCGCTTTGGGTGATGGCTGCCGCACTTCCAAGTGCGCCGCTTCGGGTTGAACTGACTAACCTTTTCGGAGCCACAACCGGGACAAATGACATTGCCGTTTTCCCATCTCCGTATCGCTATGTAATCAATACAGTTATCAGGATTAGCAAAGTACACAATCGCTTCCTGAAGGCTGGTCGGTTCGGGCTTCATTGCGTTTTCCATGATCAAAATATAGCAAAAATAGCTGGGCGAGTCAAGGTAATTAATGCCCAAATAAAGTCCGGAAAGTTGTCGGTACAGGTAGGGTGAAATTGATATAATAGATATATAGATCGAAAAAGGGCGCGGAACTACTCCCGCGCCCTTTCTCATTTTCTGGCCTCATCGCTCGGCAGGCAAACAATATCCCCTAAGTCCTTATTCCGGAATATTTTACGAATAGGCCCTTTAAACCCAAAGATTTGGCGGGATTTTTTGCCTAAACCCATGATTTCAATGGATCAGGAAATAAAAAAAGTTTGAGCCCACCGGGCCGACTTTGAAGGCCAAATACCATAACTCCTTATTTATGAATATTTTGCAAGTAAGTCCTTATTCCTTAATATTTTAGCCAAAATAGGGGGGGGAGGGGTACCCGCCCGAAAAGCCCCCAAAGCACTTATCCGAGAACCGAGAACCGAGAACTGAGAACTGAGGAACCGAGAACTAATCAAGGAGCCATAATGCCAATTTCCCCAAGCGAACGCTGCTAGCATCTAAAAGTGAATGGAGATCGTTGCGGATCGCCCGCCCAGCGCGATCAAAAACTTTGCTACTTCCACAACCGCTGCAGCCCGGTCCAGGTCGACGTCAGCACCTCCGCGCAGTTCCCTGCTTGTCCCTTCTTCCTTCCCGTTCTTGAAGACGCCGCTTCCATCCAGTGGGGAGTTGCGCAAGTCTGCGAGCACCTGCTGCACCGTCGGCTAGACACAAAAAAGGCTGGGGTTCTCCTCTACGCCCTGCAAATAGCGTCCTCGAATCTAGCTCGCCTGAAAGAAGACAAAAGCCAGGACAAGAGTGAGGACAAAGGTGAGGACAAAAGCGATGACAATGGTCCGAAGGAGACCAGTGCTGAGAATAATCCTACGAATTGGAGAAAAGCGTAAAGCCGCCCTCTCGAATCGGCACTGGCAGCTGAAAACTGATAGCTGATAGCTGAGAGCTGAGAGCTGAGAGCTGCCCTTACTTAATCGCTTCCGCCGCGATCCGCTCCGTTACGAACGCCTCGATTACGTCGCCAGCTTTGATGTCGCCGTAGTTCGAGATGGAGATACCGCACTCCATCCCGCTGGTCACTTGCGACGCATCGTCTTTAAACCGCCGTAGCGACGCCACTTTTCCCTTGAACACGACCACGTTATCGCGCAGCAGCCGCACTTCGGAATCGCGCTTGATTAATCCATCGCTCACGCGGCAACCGGCAATCGTCCCCACTTTCGGAATGCGGAAGGTTTCCAGCACCTCGGCGCGTCCCTGGTAAGTTTCTTTGATTGTCGGTTCGAGCAAGCCGGTCATGGCGCGCTTGATCTCATCCTGCAATTCGTAAATGATCGAGTGCAGACGGATGTCGACTTTTTCCTGATCGGCCAGTTCTTGCGCTTTGCGTTCCGGACGCACGCCGAAGCCGATGATGATGGCATTCGACGCCGAAGCCAGCAGCACATCCGTCTCGGTGATCGCGCCAATGCCCGACCGCAGCAACTTCAACCGCACTTTGTCGTTCGACAATCGGCCGAGCAAATCGCCCAGCACTTCGACCGACCCCTGAACATCAGCTTTGAGGATGACGTTCAGTTCCTTCATGCCCGCCGTCTTCAATTGCTCAGCCAGACCTTCGAGCGAAACGCGGGAACTCTTGGCCAGCGTGGCTTCGCGAGCCTTCTGCTCGCGGTAATCCGAGATGTCGCGCGCCTTCTCGCGGTCGGCCACGACCACGAACTGATCGCCCGCCTGCGGCAGCCCTTCCAGTCCGATAATTTCCACCGGCGTTGACGGCGGAGCTTCTTTCAGCGCCTTGCCGCGATCGTCGAACATGGCTCTGACTTTTCCGTAGACGTTCCCCACCACGAAGTTGTCGCCCGCGCGCAGCGTACCATTCTGCACCAGGATCGTTCCAACCGGACCGCGTCCGCGATCCAGTTTCGCTTCCAGCACCAATCCGCTGGCCGCGCGTCCCGGAGTTGCCTTCAGTTCCTGCAGGTCGGCAGTCAGCAGAATCATTTCCATCAGCAGATTCAGATTCGTTTTCTGCTTGGCGGAAACGTCGACGAACACCGTCTTGCCTCCCCACTCTTCCGGCACCAGCCCGCGATCCGCCAGTTGCTTCTTGACCCGCTCCGGCAGAGCGCCCGGTTTATCGATCTTGTTGACCGCGACAATGATGGGAACTTCGGCGGCGTGCGCGTGGTCGATCGCTTCCACCGTCTGCGGCATGACGCCGTCGTCGGCTGCGGTGACCAGCACGACTATGTCGGTCGCTTTCGCTCCGCGCGAACGCATGCGCGTGAACGCTTCGTGACCCGGCGTGTCAAGGAACACGATTTCGCGTCCGTAAGCTGGAGACGCCTTGTCAGTGATGGAGACCTTGTAAGCGCCGATATGCTGCGTGATGCCGCCTGCCTCGCCTCCGGCCACATTGGTGGAACGGATCGAATCCAGCAGCGTCGTCTTGCCGTGATCCACGTGGCCCATGATCGTGACCACCGGTGGACGCGGCACAGCTTCCGCGCCTTCCTCGCTGCTCTCGACTGCTTCGGTGGTATCTTTCGCAGCTTGCTCTTCGAAGGTGATCACTTCCGTATCCGCTCCGAAGAAGCGCGCCATTTCGCTGGCCAGTTCCGCGTCGAGCGTTTGGTTGATGGTGGCGAACACGCCCCGCACGACCAAGCGCGCAATCACATCTTTGGCGCGGATGCCCAGCTTCTCAGCCAGGTCTTTCACCGAGATGCCTTCTGTAATGGTGATGTTGCGCGTGATCGGCGCCGGCTCGGTGTTGATGGTCATGCGCGGCGGCGGAGTGTAGCCCTTCATCGGGCCTTCCTTCACTCCTCGCGGCACATATCTCTGTCCTGGTCGTCGCGCCGGCCCTCCCGGACGACTCCCCGGACGCGACGGCCCTGGCGGCGGCAGCGTTCCTCCCGGACCGACACCCAGCGGACGCGCTCCCGCAGGCGCAACGCGCGTCGGATGCATCGGCCGCCGTTCACCCGGACGAAGCATGGGACGCGATCCCGGCGCTTGCGGCCGTGCCGTGCGCTGGAAGATTGGCTGTCCCGGCACAGGCCGTCCAGGCGTAGACCGCGGCGCTGCTCCTTCTGCGGCAGGCGCGCCTGGCGCCGGCAACGGCGCCTTGTATACCGGACGCGGGCCGGTCTGCGGCATAATCATCCGCGGCGGTGGCGCAGTCGGAGTTACTGACCTCGCGGCCACCGTGCCTTGCGTCTGCGCGACACCAGAGGGAGTCTGCGCCGTTGGCGGAGTACTCCCGCCAGCGGCGGGAGTCGTAGTTGTGATTCGTGGCGGAACAACGATAGCGGGCGGTGGTGCCGTACTCGCAGCGGATGAGGCCGCGGTAGGTGGTGTGGCGGAAACTTTGGGTGGAATCACGACCACCGACGGCGGCCGGTACGTGGCCGCTACCGAGGCTGGCGTCACCAGTCTGGCTGCCGGTGGCGCAGCCGCAGGAGCTTCGATAACAGGCTTGGGCGGCGTTGCCCTGGCCGGCGATACTAGAACTGCCGAAGCTTCCTTCGCTTCTATCGCTGGTGGCGCAACCGGCGTCTTGACCGCCGGCCGCGCTGCAGGATGCTCGGCTGCTCCCTTTTGCTGGATGGCGCGCAGCACGTCGCCCGGCCGCGAAATATTCGATAGGTCAATCTTGGTTCTGATTTCTTCTTCGCCGCGAGCGGTACGCGAAGTCTTCGCCGAACTTGGCGTGGCCTCGGAGCGGCGGCGCAGATGTTTCCGCACCAATTCCGCTTCGTGTTCTTCCAGAGAACTGGAGTGCGTCTTCTTCTCCGTCACGCCAACCGTGGTCAGCACGTCAAGAATTTCCTTGCTCTTGACTTCCAGTTCACGGGCCAGATCATTGATTCGAATCTTACTCATCCGCTCTCGTTTCCTCTGCTTGTCCCGCTAATCTCGCCTGTCTAATCTTGCCTGACTAAGCTCGCATATCTGACCTCATAAAATCCCTGTGCAATCTTACTTCTGGCTGACGAGGCCCGCGCACTCGGTCCGGATACACCTCCGAACTCGCCACCATCCCAGCTTTCAGCTCTGCTTGTCTTCCGGGGCTTCTTCAGTCGCGACTTCCGCGCTCGCGGATTCTTCAGTGGCGGATTCTTCACTGGCAGGTGCGGCGCTTTCTTCTGCTGGCGCCGTGTCGCTGGGCTCCGCTCCCGCGGCCAGCATATCCGCTTCCACTGAGCCTTCTGTCAGCGACTCCTCGCTGATTCCCGCTTCGCCGACTGCCGCTTCGGTGGCGGCTTCTCCGGTGCTTTCCGCTTCCGCGTCGGCCACTGCCTCGCCGCCATCCAAACTGGCGAAATAATTATTGACCGCAATACTGATTTTTTCCACCGTTTTCGGACCAATGCCTTCGATCGCTTCCAGTTGTTCCGGCGTCATATCGGCCAGCGATTCCACCGTATTTACGCCCGCCGCTTTCAGCTTCTCGACTAGTCCCTCACCCAGCCCCGTAACAATCTCCAGCGGAGTTACGGTCTGGGTGACCAGTGCCGACATCTGCTGTTCCACTTCCTGACGCTTTTCTTCCTCGCTCTTGATGTCGATCTTCCAGCCCAGCAGTTTCGCCGCCAGCCGCACGTTCTGCCCTTTTTTCCCGATCGCCAGCGACAGCTGCGTGTCGTCCACCACCACTTCCAGATGCTTGTCCGCTGCGTCGACAATCGTGACCCGGCTTACTTTCGCCGGCTGCAGCGCCTTCTCCGCGAACGTAACCGGATCCTCGTGATATTCGATGATGTCGATCTTTTCTCCGCGCAACTCGCGAATGATCGACTGCACCCGCATGCCCTTCATGCCCACGCAGGCTCCGACCGCGTCCACGTCCTTGTCTTTCGACAACACGGCGATCTTGGTGCGCTCGCCTGCTTCCCTGGCAATCGCCCGGATCACCACTGTGCCGTCATAAATTTCCGGTACTTCCGTCTGGAACAGATGTTGGACTAACTCCGGAGCGGAACGCGATGCGATCACGCCCGGACCCTTCGTTGCTTTCTCCACTCGCACAATTACGACCCGAATCCGCTCGCCTACAGCGAACGATTCCAGCCGCGACTGTTCCTTGCGTCCCATGCGCGCTTCGGCCTTGCCGATATCGAGAATCACGTCTGGACCCTCGAGCCGCTTCACGGTCGCGTTCACGATTTCGTTTACATGCCCGATATACTCGTTGTAAACCGTGTCGCGTTCCGCCTCGCGCACTTTCTGAAATATGACTTGCTTCGCCAGTTGCGCCGCAATCCGCCCCAGAATTCCTTCCGTCACTTTCGGGATCAGCAGTTCTCCGCCGGCTTCCGCGCTCGGATCCAGCTTGCGCGCCTGCTCCACCGTCACCTGCAGATTCGGATCTTCCACTTGCTCCGGAGTCTCGACGATCGACTTCACCGCATAGGCATTGATCTTGCCGCTGTCTTTGTCGAGCACCGCGCGCAGGTTTTCCTGCGTCTTGTAGTATTTGCGCGTGGCCACCACAATGGCGTCCTCGACCGCGCTAACTACAATCTGCGGATCAATGCCTTTCTCCCGGCTGACCCCTTCGATGATGTTGTAAAGCTCGCTAGCCATAAAAAGTCCAAGTCTCAGGTCTTAGGTGTCAGGTCACAGAACTTTGTTGTTTCTGAGACTTGACACCTAACACCTAACAGCTGATACCTTGCTCCTAAATTTCCGGCACCAAATTTGCCTTCTCTACGTTTCCCAACTCAATTTCGATTTTCGAAGACTCGCCCTCTTTCGGACGCATCTTCTTTTTGCGCGCCGCGCTCAGATCCAGCAGCAGCTTTCCGTTTTCGAAGCTTTCCAGCTTCCCTTCAAAATGCCGGTTGTTATCGACCGGCTCTCGCGTCGTCAATTTCACGCGCTGTCCGCGAAAGCGCTCAAAATCCGCTGCCTTGGTCAGCCTGCGATCCAGTCCCGGAGACGAGACCTCCAGCACATACGACCCGCCTGGCAAAGCATCCTCAACATCGACAATCGTGCCAAACTCGCGACTGAATTTCGAGCAATCCTCGTGCGTCACGCCGTCCGGACGACCCATTGACGGCGCCGCTCCCGGCCGGTCAATAAACACGCGCAGCATGCGGTGCTTACCCGCGCCGGATACCTCCACCTCGACCACTTCCAGCCCGCTCGAGCCTGCCACCCGCTCGGCAATCTGCCGGACCCTGTCTAGATCTAAAGCCATGTTTTCAGCAACTTGCGCCAGAATGGTCGCGCCAGCTATTCCAGCAAATCTCCCAGCTACTCGGCCCAAACTAAAAAGTGGGCTTTCGCCCACTGGTGTGCTTCGACAATCCTGACACTACGACACAACAGTATTCATCCGTAACTATACGCCGCCACTTTGGAAAACACAAACCAGTGGGGCGCAGTGCCATGCGCAAGATCGCAGCAAACGAGCCCGCGTAAGGACGGCCGCGCTCGGCTGTCCGAGCCGAGCGCAACTAAGCAGTTGCTGCAACTCCCCGTTACGAAAGTATCTGAAGTAACCTTGCCGTCACTGTTCCCATCCCGCAAACTTCTCTAGATGCAGTCTTCACGCACCCATGTCGTCATCGCCGTAGGCTTCGCTGTCCTGCTCGTGGGCGGTTTCCTCGGCTATCTGAACTGGCTCAGCAACCAGGGGCCGGTTCTGTCGCGCTCGGTAGAGCGCGACCCTTTGACCCAGATGCCGATCAGCATCACCATGAATCCGTTTCGTGATCGCACCATCGAACGTACCGCCAATCACTTTATCTCGGAGATGCGCGACGGCAATTGCCGCAAACTGCTCGGCCAGTGGGAGAGGGACTACCGCAAGAAACGCGCCGAATTCCTCTGCAATTCCGAAACCCAGCACCCGCTGATTTCCTGGAACCTGGTGGAATGGGAAGACGCGCCGCCGCTGGTGATTCTGCACTACAAAGGCCAGCGCTACAGCGATCCGAGTCAGGACTCAACCTACAAAGATCTTTTTTCCGTGACTGAAGAACAGAAGGGTTCTGGCTGGATAGTTACGAAGTACGATTCGTTCTACTAGACCTGACCTTTACTTCCCTGTTTTCGAAAACCGCAAGGTCTGGATACTCTCGGCTACTCCATCCAATCTCTCACTTGCATTGGCAGTGAACGCAATCACCAGCAGCTTGCCGTTTCGAATCGTGCTGAACACCCGCGCATTCTTTTGGACCGACGGGTCCGAGTGCTCAAACTCTGAAACTAGAAAGTCGGTTCCTGCCACTGACATGCGCTTTGGTTTCCCGACTGCCGACACCACCTCCTGGCCGGCAGCCCACATGTTGATCTTTTCCTCTGCCGCGGAGTCGCTCAGGTTACCGAACTTTGAGCGCGGGTATGTCTCGATGCCCACGGAATGCCAGTCCGACGCAGCATCGTCAGGCCCGGAAACCAGCCGCAACAGTACATCAAATGTATTCGTGGTGTGCGCAGCGGCGGCGCGGGCACGGACTGTCTCCCGCGCATCGGCGGTTTCGTCGGTCATGCCCTGCGGCGGCGTGTAGCGAACGCCGAGTTCTGCGTTGTAGTACTCGCCGTCCTTGAAAGCAGTCCCCGTACCGGTTTGCGCGGCTAGTGCAATTACCAGAGATACCACGCTCAGCGTAATGGCAATCGATCGTTTCATGACGGCTATCTTACTTACAAAGCTGGCGGTCAGCTATTCCTAGCCTCCAATATGCACCATCGTCCGCGACGCCGGTACGAATCCCGGCTCGCCGATGTGGTGGCGCTCTTCTTTCTTCTCCACCACTTTCACAATAAACTCCGCAAGCTTCTCGTCGGTCGCGCCGCGCCGCATCAACTCATGCAGGTCGTGATCCCACACCGAGAATAGACATGTGCGCAGCTTTCCGTCCGAGGTGATGCGAATCCGGCTGCAGTGTCCGCAGAATGGATGCGACACCGGCGCGATGATTCCAATCTCGCCCACGCCATCGGAGAAGCAATAGCGCCGCGCTGTTTCGCTGCGTTCGTGCGCAATCTCCTCCAGCGGCAGATACTCCGACATGCGGTGGACGATCTCATCGAGCCTGACCACAATTTCCGGCGTCCAAACGCGGTCTTCTTCGAGCGGCATGAATTCGATGAAGCGCACCACCACCCGCTCTTCCCGGGCGAACATTCCAAACGGGATAATCTGATCTTCATTGAAGCCGCGCAGCAGCACGCAATTGATCTTGACGGGATCGAGCCCCGCCCGCCGCGACGCACGCACTCCGGCCAGCACGCTTTCGTATCCATTCGGCACGCGCGTGATGCGCGCAAATCGCTCCGGATCCACCGCGTCCATGCTGACGGTCACTCGGTCGAGTCCCGCATCTTTAAGCGGCTTCGCAATCTCAGCCAACAGATGGCCGTTGGTGGTCAGTGCAATTTCTGGTTTCACGCCCGCCGCAGTCCGCAGCTTTGCCAGGTCCCGTACGAATTCCACAATCCCTTTGCGCAGCAAGGGCTCGCCGCCCGTCAGGCGAATCTTCGTGATGCCGAGTCCAACCAGTATTCGCGCCATCCGCAGATAGTCTTCAAACGGAAGCTCAGCATACGCCGCACCGTTGGTACCGGTTCTGCAATACACACACCGGTAGTTACAGCGGTCCGTGATCGAGATCCGCAGATCGTGAATCGAGCGCCCGAAATTGTCGGTAAGCGGCATTTGGCAGATTCTTCACGGAAGGAAACAAGCAGGCAGGAGTCACCCAGCGAGCGTTTCCTTTCCAACACGGGAGGTGCAGACGTTTCCATCCGCACCCTCGAATCGCGCCCGACAAACCGGCGCAACCCTCGTCCCCGCCGCCAGAGAATATCCCAGGCCGCGGGGATCGGAAACTCGGTCATCATTATAGATGCGCAAGCCGAACTCCGCGAACTATTCAAGCCCGGCGGTGGAGGACCGGGCGTCCACGCCTCGCCGGACCCCTCGACTTCGCTCAGGGCAGGCTCGCGAGACGCCCGTCGCTCCACAAGGCTGCTAAACTTTCCCCATGAAGGCACTCGTCATCACTCGTTTTGGCGGCCCCGAGGTGCTCGAATTGCAGCAGGTCCCAGATGCGCATCCCGCGCCCGAACAGGTTCTGGTGAAAGTGGAGGCGGGTGGATTGAACTTTGCCGATCTGCTCACCGCGCGCGGCGGATACGCGGGCACTCCGAAGCCTCCGCTCACCGCCGGACGCGAATTCGCCGGCATCGAAGTATCCAACGGACGCCGCGTGATGGGCTACACGCAGTGGGCCGCCTTCGCCGAAAAAACGGTGGCGCATCGCAACCTCGTCTGGCCCGTCCCTGAAAATTGGACCGCCGAACAGGGCGCCGCTTTCCCCGTAAATTTCTTCACTGCCTACTTCGCTTACTGGAAGGCCGGTTTGGTCGCTAAGCCCAACGACCAGTCGAACGACAAGCCGACCGGCGCCCGTGTCCTGATTCACGCCGTCGCTGGCGGCGTCGGCACCGCCGCCGTGCAAATCGGAAAGATTCTCGGCATCGAAATGTACGGAACTTCTTCTTCAGAAGACAAGCTGGCGCGAGTGCGCGAACTCGGCCTGCAACACGGCATCAACTACAAGCTGCGCGATTATGTGGATGCGATCAAGGATCTGACGCGCGGCGAAGGCGTCGACGCGGTCTTCGAAATGCTTGGCGGCGAACACGTCGCCAAAAGCGTCAAATGCGTACGCGACTTCGGACGCGTCATCGTCTACGGCGCCGCCACCGGCGAAACTCCTCAACTCGACACCCGCATTCTCTACGCGAAAGGCGCGAGCGTCCACGGATTGTGGCTGTCGTATCTTAGCGCCAACCGTCCGCTCATGGAATCCGCGTGGAAGCAGCTCTCCGAATGGCTGGCGGCGGGCAAGCTCCATCCCGTGATCGGCAAAGTGTTTTCGCTGGAGCAGGCACGTGAGGCATACACGCTGATGCAGGAAGGCAAGAATTACGGCAAGATTGTTTTGAAGATTAGTTAGCAGCTCTCTATAGAGTTGTCATCATAGAGTTGTCATCCCGAGCGAAGCGAGGGATCTGCGGTCCTTTTCCATGTCCTGATTTCCAGACAAAACATTGCCTCACTGTTACTCCAGCAACATGCACCATGCGCTGCTAACCCGGCTAGGTGCAGCGCGTCTAATGAACATGTCTGCAAGAACAATGGTTCGCAAAGAAAAAGAAACTGGGAACTTACTCAAATCGAGATTCGTATCCTGTAGCGAACCAACGTGGGGTGGACGAAAACCTTCGATCCATTCAGAAGAATTTTGCAGGGTGACGGGACTGGCGCACGCATGGTTTGGCGGCCCTGGATGCGCCGGGTCCGGGTAAAAAGCACGAGTTTGAGACCCGCGTCTTTTTGCATCACCCTGACATGCGCATTGTAGGAGTTTGCAGGAAAAAGGCAAGCTCCGAGTCGAGCGTACGCGAATCATCACTATCACTAGCCGCCCCTGACGTCCCGGCCAGAAACCGGGCAGAAAGCTAAGGAGCATATGAAACTGAATCTGAACAATCTGGCAAAGACTGTTGTGCTCGGGCTGGCCGTGTTGCTCGCATCGAGTGCGTTCGCAAGTAACAAGGGCACGCTGCAGGTACGGGAAGCTGTTGAAGTCAACGGTCAACAGCTTGCTCCTGGCGTGTATGAACTGCGTTGGGACGGCACGGGATCGAACGTCGAGGTAAGCTTCATACGCGGAAGGAAGGAAGTCGCGAAGGCTTCAGCGAAAGTCATCACACTCAATGAAGCCGCCGACTACGATTCCGCCGAGGTCGACCACGCCAACGGCAAAGCGGCTGTTTCCGAGATACGCTTCTCCGGCAAGAAGTTCGCTTTGGCTATCGGCTCTACGGATAAAGCCGAAATGAGCGGGGGCTCGGGTAAGTAACTTACTAACTCCTGGAATGTGAAGCTAGGGAGCACTCCAGTGCTCCCTTCTTTTCTCCGACCTGCCATTGTCGGTCCAGCTAGTTGTTCTGAACAACAGGGCTAGGGTTGTCAGCCTTCTCCAGATCGGCACTGATGTGCACGTTGCTGCCTGCGCTGGACTTCAACTTTCGTTCCCAGTTCTTGAATCCTGATTTCTTGACAACGACCGTGTGATCGCCCTCCGCTACCTGGACATCAGACGGCGTGTTGCCAACAAAACCGCCGTCGACTTCGATGTCCGCACCGGGCGGAGTTGAGTCGATCTGCAACTTGCCGGACGTAGAGCTGGCGTTCTGATCGTGATTAGCGGCAGTAACTTCCTGCTGGGGCGCGGGCGACGCCGGTTGAAATTTCGCAATATCAAGTTTCATGTCACCGTTGATATAAGCCGTGAACTCCGCTCCCTTCGGAAGGGTGATGTCCTTGCCATGCATGAACAGGAAAAATGGTGCCGCAGGGAAAAACAGGATGCCGGTCGCCACAATTCCCGCCGTCATCGCGCCCACGTGGCCCCCGCCATTGCCTCCCTTCACCGCGCGCAAGGCTGCCTGATCGCCGTTCAGTAATCTCACATAGTCGATGTTGATCTCAAGTTTGCCTCCCCGCGCCATTCTTCGCTTCGGTTGAGCTTCAGTTACCGTGCCGACGGCAAGGCTACCTTTGGGAATCACGAGCGTACCGTTCACGCTGATGGCTTGCAGCACTTCGAAATCCACGTTATCCCCCGCGTGGGCATCCGCAGAAGAAACAGTCCGACTGAATCGAAGCTTCACGGGAGTTGCCTCCTCCAGCACAAATCCCTTTGCGGATGTAAAGTTCGAAACTTCAGTTGTCTGCTGTGGTGCTTCCGGCTGTGCGCTAGGTCGATCAGGTGGAGCAGTTGCAGATTGAGAATTAGAAGTCTGGCCCGCTAACGTATAAGCCAGAAGAAGCAGCACTGCGAGAAATAAAAGATGACGTTTCTGCATGAAACCCTCCGGCTTTACTGTTCCCGGATAGAAAGTTCGAGAACAGGCCATTATCTTCCGTGCAGAAACTATGTCAACGCTAATCTGATTCTGACTGTCTTCAGTACTTAGGCATCTTAGTATCAATACGTTCCGCCCAAGCATTGATGCCGCCGGTCAGGTTATACACTTTGGTGAATCCCGCCTGCTTCAGAAACGCGACGGCCTTGGCGCTGCGTCCGCCCATCTTGCAATGGGCCACAATCTCGCGGCTGGAGTCGAGTTCACTTAGGCGTTTCGGCAGATCGCCGAGTGGGATGAGATATCCGTTCAGGTTACAGATCTGATATTCGTGCGGCTCGCGCACGTCGAGAATAAAAATGTCTGTCTTGGCGTCCAGCTTCTTTTTCAATTCTTCCACTGATATCACTGACAAGCCTCCGAACACGGGTTCTTCCTGACCGCGGATACCGCAGAACTGATCGTAGTCAATCAACTTAGTAATCGTCCGATGGGTGCCGCAGACGGGGCAATCGGGATTCTTGCGCAGCTTGAGTTCGCGGAACTTCATGCCGAGCGCATCGACTAACAGCAATCGTCCGGCGAGCGAGTCGCCTTGCCCGAGAATCAGCTTGATGGTCTCGGTCGCCTGAATCACGCCGATTAATCCGGGCAGAATGCCGAGCACTCCGCCTTCGGCACACGACGGCACCAGGCCGGGCGGTGGCGGTTCGGGATAGAGACAGCGATAGCAGGGTCCCTCTTCCGTGGCGAAAACGCTCGCCTGGCCTTCGAAACGAAAGATGGAACCGTACACATTGGGCTTGCCGGTGAGCACGCAGGCGTCGTTAACGAGGTAGCGGGTGGGAAAATTGTCGGTGCCGTCGGCGACGATGTCGAACTCGCGAAATAATTCAAGCGCGTTGGCGCTGGTCAGTTTCGTGTCGAAGGTTCGCAGGTTCAGGAAGGGATTGATCGCCTTCAGTTTGTCGGCGGCGGAGTCGAGCTTCTTGCGGCCTACGTCGGCTGTAGTGTGGATGATCTGGCGCTGCAGGTTGGTGTAGTCGACTACGTCGAAATCGACGATGCCGAGCGTGCCGACGCCCGCGGCGGTCAGGTAGAGTGCGAGCGGCGAGCCCAGGCCGCCTGCTCCGATGCATAGGACCTTCGCGGCCTTCAGCTTCTGTTGGCCCTCCATGCCCACCTCGGGCATGATCAGATGGCGCGAGTAGCGCAGGATCTCGTCGTTGCTTAAAACGGCTTCGGGTTTAATTTCGGCGGGTTTGATGTCGGGAAGAGTAGCCATATGGATCCTTGTTCAATTGTAATCGGGACGAAGGCCGGAAAGCGTGTTTACCCGGAGAGGGTTGCGGCAGATGAGAAAAGACTGGACCACGGGGGGCACAGAGGAGCACAGGGAAAAGAACACAGGGGAAATCCTAATCGGCAAATCATAATCAACGTCCGCCGGCAATTGACGGCACGATGGAAATGGTATCACCGTCTTTAAGTTCGGTTGCTTCTTTCTGCAGGTAGCGCATGTCTTCGTCGTTGACGTAGACGTTCACGAACGCGCGCAGTTTGCCGTCGTCGGCGTAGAGGTGGCGCTTCAGGTCGGGATGCCGCGAAACCAGGCCAGCAAGGGCTTCTCCGACGGTGTTTCCTGGGACATCGACCGAGGCTTGTTTTCCGGAGTATTGGCGAAGTGGAGATGGAATCTGGATCTGGGGCATGTAGATAAAGATGCTATGGTACGGGCGAAAGATGCAAGTCGAAAGTGTCCGCACCCTTTGTTCCGTGACAGACCGGCGGGGACGCCCGTCGCTCCATGGTCAAACTACCTCGGATTTCTCGTCCACGAATTTCTTGTCGGCTTCGTCGCTGCCCGTCAGTTCGAATGAATTTGTCAGCACGGCTTTGCCCTTCTCCACGCTGGTGATCACGTAAGAACACCCGAACCAGTGGGCTTCGGCTAGGTCGGTGGACGACCATTGTGCGGGATGGTCGGGATGAGAATGATAGAAGCCAACGATGTCCTCGCCGCGCACGCGGCCCTCGCGCTGGATGCGGATGAGTTCCCTCGGATCGATGCTGTAGCGGTTGTGGGGCGAGTCCGCGCGCGTGTTGCCGCAGCGGGCGATGCGCGAGACGGTCTTTGAAACGGACTGGGAGCCGTTGTCGTCGAAACGCCCGAGCAGCACGCCGCAGCATTCGTGGGGATAGGTTTCCTCTCCGTGCTGACGAAGGGAGGCGTAGGCGGATTGGGAAAGGTTCAGCATGCTTAGACTGGAGAAGTTCAACCTCAGCGGCTAAAGCCGCGTTAAACAACGTCGCAGTAACCGCAGCGCTGAAGCGCTGCGCCACCCAAAGTCAACTTTCACCCACGGGCTATCAGCCCTCGCGCCAAAACCTTTCGCTCAGATACTTTTCGCCGGAGTCGCAAAGGATAGTGACGACGGTCGCGCTTTGATCTTCTTCCATTTCCATGCGCTCGAGATTGAGGTGCTCAATAACGCGCAGGCAGCCCACCAGGGCTGCCGCGGAGGAGACTCCGACGAGGAGTCCTTGTTCGCGAGCCAAGCGGCGGGCCATGGCGTGCGCGTCTTCGGTTGCGATTTCCAGATTCTGGTCGGCGAGCGATGCGTCGTAAATGCGCGGCACGATGGCCGAGGGCAAGTGCTTGGCGCCTTCGATGCCGTGGAATGCGGAGTCGGGTTGCAGGGAGATGCAGCGGACTTTCGGATTCAGCTCTTTCAACCGGCGCGTGGTGCCGACGAAGGTTCCGGTGGTGCCGAGCATGGCCACGAAGTGCGTGACGCGTCCTTCAGTTTGTTGCCAGATTTCGTTTGCCGTGGTTTCGTAATGCGCGCGCCAGTTGGCGTCGTTCGAATATTGATCGGCGTAAAAATAAAGATCGGGATGGCCCTCGGCGAACTGCCGCGCGATCTTGATGGCGCCGTCGGAACCTTCGGCGGGATCGGTATAGATGATATTTGCGCCGTATGCCTGTAAAATGCGTTTTCGCTCGGGAGAAACATTCTCGGGCACGCAGAGGGTGACGGGAAATCCGAGGGCGGCGCCCAGCATGGCGTAGGCGATTCCGGTATTGCCGCTGGTGGAATCGAGCAGAATTTTTCCGGGAGTAAGTTTGCCGGCGCGGCGCGCTTCGGCCACAATGCGGGCGGCGGCGCGATCTTTGACGGATCCGCCGGGGTTATGCCATTCGGCCTTACCCAAAAGTTCTACGCCCGGAAGATTGCGAGTGAGGGCGTCGAGCGGCAGCAGGGGCGTATTGCCGATTTGAGCGAGCACAGCTTCTCCCAAGCCAGACGCGGCTTTGGCAAGGGACGACGACGGCGAAGGTGCGGAGCCGTAAGCTGCTGGTGTCATTGAGGTGGAACGCCCTTATGACTAGAGTAATGTGCCCGCAATCTTAAAAAGGTATATCTATACTAACGTTGTTGCATTCTACCGTCATTAGATTCGTGGTGGAGAGTTTTGGTTCCATCGAATCGATGAAAGCCGCATCTAACCTGATGACACGAGAATTGAGTTCATAAATGGCAGCGAAAGTCGAACAACGAACTTACGAAGACGCAGTCAGCTGGCTGCGCGAACATGGGTTTGACCTGATTGAAGCTCCAGGCCCGCAAACGCGCGTGTTCCTGAAGAAGTACAGCTGCTCGGCGGCGATCCAGAAGACCGATGACGGCGGCGTTAAAATTTTTGCGTATCCGGGATACTTGATCGGCAGTGAGATTTCGAAGCTGGTCAATCGCGGCTACCAGCAGTTTCTGAAGACGACCAAGACCGAAGTGCCGGCGTCCGCCGACCACCTGAAGGCGCTACAGCAGTTCTCCGAAGAAATGAAAGAAGCGCTGGGCCTGCCCAGTCTGTACAATGAGTCGCTCGGAACCACCAGCGAGTCGTACCAGTACGATCGCATCAAGGATCGCGACCAGCCGGAAGTGGAGCGTCCGAAGCGGCCGTGGGAGACGGTGAAAGTGAAGGCGGCTGCGGCAGCGAAGAAAAGCCAGGCGTAGGCGTCACGTGTTCACAGCTTGCGGAAAAACGAGATG
>DATFZT010000243.1:0-3926 GCA_035314185.1 Terriglobales bacterium | reverse complement strand
CGTCATGTGATAAAGCCCGTAAACCTCCGCCTGCAGTTTGAGTAGCAACTCCGGGTAGCGCACGTGTTTGCGAAGTCCCGGCGGCATCATGGCCGCGTCCTTGAACAGACTCGGGAAGATGCGGCGGTAGGCTGCGATGATGGGATCATCCGGATCGAACACGTAAAACGTTGTCGTCCCATCGTAGGCGTCGATGACCACCTTCACGCTGTTCCGCATGTAGTTAATGGAATTTTCATTGAGGCGGTAATGGGTCGAGTACGGATAGCTGTCTGAAACCGTGTACGCATCCATGACCCACGACAGGCGGCCGTCGTCGCCGAGCACGGCGTACGCGTCCGGATCGTAAGTGAGGAACGGCGCTAATGCCGATACGCGATCGCGTATGTTGCGCCGCATTAGCAGCCGGCTATCCTTGTTCACGTCATCGCTGAACGGTAGCTTCGCAAGATCGCTTTGATCGAGCGCGATGATCATGCGGCGGATAAAGCCGCCGAGTACGATGCCTCCGTTGCCTTCGTACGAAGTGAGATTGTTGCTCTCACCCTGTGGATAGTTAAATTCCTTCTGCCCCGTCTTCACGTACACGTCGGTATTGGTCAACTCGCCGAAATAGATCTCTGGGCGTGTCACGGTTAGACCTCGCACCGTGCTCTGAACCGGCATGTTGCTCAAAATCAGCGTGGGCAGCCCTTCCGCCGTGAACCCATTGACTGGATTCATCGTGATGCCATAGCCATGTGTGTAGATCAGTTTCTCGTTAATCCAGTTGCGGCTGCTCTCCGGGAGCTTATCGACGTTCAGCTCGCGCGCGGCGAGCATCACTTCGCGAGTCGTGCCATCTATGTCATATCGATCAATATCGATGTCGGGGAAGTCGTAATAGGTGCGGATTTCCTGAATCTGGCGCAGCGTGTCCTGGAGTGCATGCCAGTCCCACAGCCGGATGTTCCGAAGTGTAGCCTGATTGTTCGCCGGATCCGCGGCTTCGACCGTCGTCTCGGCGGGGAACTCGCGCTGCGTGACCCGGTCCAATCCGTAGGCCTGCCGCGTCAAGTCGGTGTTGTGGACAATGTAGGGCTTCTCGCGGACCAGTTCGTTCGGTTTGACGATAAAGTTGCTGACGTACCATCCGATCCCTTGAACGCCGATATAGCAGACTGCCGCCGGAAGGATCGCCGCGGCCAGCCAGCGCCCGCGTGGAACCCGCGCGGCGTTGACGACCGCGATCACCGCGCCGAGAACCAGAGCAACGCAAACGATGAGCATCCCGGTGAGCGTGATGTGCGCATCCGTGTAGGTCACTCCCCCAAAGATCGTATGATCGTCAAGCAAGCGCTCGAACCGACCGATATAGGCACGCATCGCAAGGATCAGCAACAGAAACGCAAACGCGATGGAGAGTCCGCGCCAAGGTAACGCGACGTGACGGCTGAGACGCCCGGTGAGGGCACGGGCTCCGCCCGTGATGAGGATGAAGAAAACGGCGAGTATACAGGTAATCACAGCCAGCGTAAGCAGCCAGCCGAGGATGAGCTGCCACGCGGGCAGGGTGAACAGAAAGAAATTCAGCGGCTTGCCAAAAATCGGGTCTACGACGCTGCCAGTTGCACGGGGTGCATACCAAACGAGCGCGAGCGTCGGCCACTCCGCCATCATACCGGCGCCGGTTGCAGCGGCAATGGCGAGCGAAACGCCGAGCGCGATGAGGCGCAGCACAGGCTCAACCGGCAGCTTCACGGGTCGTCCGCCGATGAGAATCGTGTGACCGTGCGGCAAATCGGAGAGATGTGCCCGCTTCAGGGCCAGAAACCACCCGTACAGAATGAGAAATGTGGCCGCTGCAAAAGCCGTGAAGATTCCCCACTGAAGACTCAGTGTTTTCCAGAACACGTCGCCATAGCCGAGCGACCGGAACCAGAGCACGTCTACGTAATAGGACAACGCTGTCCGACCGCCGAAGACGACGCCGACAAGGACGATGAGAATAAGAAGGAAGCGACGGCGACGGCGAGGCCGCGCGGGTTGCGGCGGCGGCCAGTCAATGGACTCGGGCATTACCCTCCATCGTTAATAGAAGCATTTCCGTGAGCAGAGTTCCAAGAGACAGTATTGTACAGTGTCTGAAAAAGAGTAACCACTTTCCGGTTCGTGAGCATTCGGTTTCGCCATTCCGCCAACTACAATCTACTTTCTTCGCAGCCGAATCCAGCTTCGCAATCCGCAAATGCAATGAAGCAGACTCCGAATCAATTCTTGGGCTGTTTCTTTTCCAGGCGCGAGGCCTAATCGGCGTAGCGCAGTCTCAACGAACACCGCTGTGCCTGTTGTTGCAACGAGAAAATGTCGTATTAACTGCAACGAGATTCTGTCACCCCTATCGATTAAGTAACGGCTGCCAGAGCAGGGCGGCCGGAGAGGTTGTAGATGCGGGGCATCGAGGGTTTTCGTTTCTGCGCCGAGGTGATCAGCGCAGGGCGGCGTTGGGCGTGCTCTTCCAGGGGCAGGGGCAATGCCAGCAGCAACTGGTCTCCGCGATAGATGCGCAGGGTACCGTCGAGCTGATGGGAAAGTTCGACGGTTTCTCCGGCGTAGCCGCGGTGGCCGGGCAGGGGCGGCAGCGCGATGGAGTGGGTACCCAGAGCGACGGTGTGATCGGCATTGACCACGCGCTGATAGTGCAGGGCCAGGCAGCGGGTGAGGTCGAAGCGGCGGGGCAGACGGCGAAAGTCCGAGTCGGCCTCGGCGGGGGGACGGGCGAAGCGGCGGTTGTAGTCGGCGCAGAAGTTCTCCAGCACGGCGTTGGCCTCCGCCAAAGTGGCGGCCTGGGCGAGGCGAAGTTCGCTGACCAGACGGTCCTGACAGGTGCGCCAGGCGCGCTCGATGCGGCCTTTGGCCTGGGGCGAGTAAGCGGGGATCTGCGCGATGCCGAGTTGGTCGAGGGCGCGTCCCAGTTGGGTGGGAGATTGTTTTCCGGCGAGTTGTTCGGCCAGAGTCCAGTGGGCATCGTTGCGCTGGAAGATGGAATGACGATCGCGGTAGAGGCTGAGCGGAATGCCGTGGGCCACGATCAAGGCTTGCAGGGCGCGGAGATAGCCGAGGGTATTTTCGGCTTCGAGTTGGAAGTGAGCGGCCAGGATCTGGCCGGTGGCGTCGTCCTGAAAGCCGAGGAGGGTGAGCACCGGGCCGCGGCCTTGGAGCCAGTCGTGGCGGCTGGCGTCGGTGAGGGCCATCATGCCGAAACGCGGGCGGGGCGGGCGGCGCGAGCGATACTGGCGCAGCCGGCGTTTTTGCGGAGAGGCCAGCTTGGCCGCCCGCAGGATGCGGCGCACGGTCTCGCGGCTGAGCGCAAGACCTTCCTCGGCGCAAAGCTTTTCCGTCAAATGAGAATCGTTGAAGCCCATATACTTGCCACGGGCCAAGGTTAGGACCAACTGCTTCTGGGGAGGGGAAACGGCCCACGGCGTGGAGCGTCCGCGATTGCCATGCTGCACCCAGCCCACCGAATCGGGCCGATAGCGGCGTTTGAGCCGCTGCACTTGGCGCTCGCTCAGCTGCAGCAGCCGGGAGGCTTCGCGTACGCTCAGCCTCCCGGCCGCTGCATTCTCAATCACCTTCACTCGCTGAAACTCTTTCTGACTCATCGCCACCATCCTTCGAGGGTGACAGAATCTCGTTGCCGTTAGGGGGTGACAGAATTATGGAGCTAAAACAAACGAAGAAATGACACTGCTTCCTGATGGGCGTCGTATGCTAAAATCCAAACCCGCAAGGAAGCCAGAATCTATTATCCCACGCACGCAGAGCCGCTCTGCGCCGGATCAAGCTAGAGAGGAGAACAATGTATGAGTGACGAATCGCTTGATAAGCAGCAGCAGGCACTACTGAAGAGCCTCGCGAAGAAAGGCGTAGATTTCCTGGTCAAG
>DATFZT010000242.1:0-50808 GCA_035314185.1 Terriglobales bacterium | reverse complement strand
CACCGTCACAGCCCTTGATGCGATTACCGCTTTCGCGGTCCCAAACCCCAACTACCCCTCGCAGAGCCGTCGGTTTTTTCAGGTCTGGCTGCTCTTCGGGTTACCCCGCCGAGCTAATCACTCAGCTTACTTCGGACTGGCTAAGTTTTATTTAAGCCAACCCTTTCAGCCGTCGACGGGAGCAACCTTAGAGACTTGGTCGAAGATTGTCAACGCCCATTATCGGTGCAATTGGCATATTGCTACGGATCAAGAAACAGAAACGCAACCCGTTGAATCATTAACGCTTTATGAACGGGAGATTAAATTCCTTCCTCTTTATCCACAAGATCATCCACAGGTGCCGGAGGCATGACCCACAGGCATTGGGGCGCAGTCGCTTTCGTTTGCCACGGGAGGCACCAAAACGGTATGCTCTCGCATCTTGAAGGAGCGATTAACCTTGATCAGCGGCACGGTTCGTCTTGTACGCTTCTCCAGCGCCCTCTGTTTTGTCTTTTACCTTCTTCACGGCGCTTCCTTGTTAGCGCGAACAGTGTTAGCGCAAACAGTGCTAGCGCAAACAATCGATTCCAATCTTTATTCCGGTATGAAGTGGCGGATGATCGGCCCCTACCGAGGCGGCAAGGTGAACGCGGTTGCCGGGAGTCCGGGAGACCCTGGTCTTTATTACTTTGGCTCGAACGGCGGCGGCGTGTGGAAGACAACCGATGGCGGCACCGTCTGGAAACCCATCTTCGATGGCCAGCCGGTGGCGTCAATCGGCGCGCTGGCGCTTGCGCCCTCCAACCCCAACATTATTTACGTGGGCAGCGGAGAGAACAATCTCTACCTGGATATCTCCTACGGCAACGGCGTGTATAAGTCCACCGACGGCGGCGAGAAGTGGCAACATCTGGGACTGGAAGACACTCGTCACATTGCGCGCATCCTAGTTGATCCGCGTAATCCTGACGTGGTGTTGTTGGCGGCGATGGGCCACAGCTTCGGCCCCAATACCGAGCGTGGAGTTTTCCGCTCCACCGATGGTGGCCGCACCTGGAAGAACGTGCTCTATAAAGACGACGTTACCGGTGCCGTCGATCTCTGCTTTGCTCCCGGCAATCCGCGAATTGTCTATGCGACGCTGTGGCATCCGATCCGCAAGCCTGGACAAGCGGGAACGTCGTTCGGCCCGGGCGGCGGCCTCTACAAGTCGACGGACGAAGGCGTCACCTGGAAGCCGATCACGGGTCACGGGCTGCCTCCTGGGGATTGGGGCCGCTCGGGAGTGGCGGTCGCTCCGGGCAACCATGGCCGGCGGGTTTACGCGCTGATCGAGACCAAGGACAAGTACAACGGACTGTATGTCACGAACGACGGTGGAAAGAACTGGGAGCGCGCTACCACGGATGATCGCATCTCCGGCTATTGGTATATGAGCGAGATCTTCGTCGATCCGCGGAACGCGGATGCGGTGTACGTCCCGGAGCAGTCGCTCTACCGCTCGACCGACGCTGGGAAGACGTTCACGGTGATCAAGGGAGCGCCGGGCGGCGACGATTACCACACCATGTGGATCGACCCGACGGACTCGCGGCACATGATCCTCGGAGTAGACCAGGGGGCAACCATTAGTTTGAATGGCGGCGAATCGTGGAGCACCTGGTACAACCAGCCCACCGGCCAGTTCTATCGCGTGGCAACGGATCACGGATTTCCTTATTGGGTATATGGACCGCAGCAGGATAGCGGGACGGTCGCCACTTCGAGCCGCGGCAATGATGGGCAGATTACCCAGCGCGACTGGTTTCCGGTGGGACCGGGCGAAAGCGGCTACACCATCCCCGACCCGCTCGATACTGACGTGGTTTATAACGCTGGTCCGGGGGGCAGCGTGGTGCGAATGTCAAAAAAGACGGGGCAAATGCGTGACATTTCTCCCGCGCCGATTCTGTTTGGGGCGAAGTATCGCTTCAATTGGAATATCCCCATGGTCTTTTCTCCCCAGGATGCGCACCTCCTCTACATGGGAACGCAATTTGTGCTCAAGACGGTAAACGGTGGCACGAGTTGGGAGACGATCAGCCCGGATCTGACGCGGACTCTGGCGGACGAAAAGGACCCCAAGAAGCCGCTGGGCTCAATTATGACGATTGCTCCATCGTCGGTTGGAGAAGGCGTGATGTGGGCCGGAACCGATGACGGAGCGGTGCAGTTAACGCGCGACGGCGGCGCGACTTGGCGGAATGTTACGCCGCCCGCGGTCTCGGAGTGGAGCGCCGTGCAACTTATCGAAGCGTCGCACTTCGACGCCGGTACTGCGTATGTTGCGGTCGACCGCAATACTCTCGATGATTTGCGGCCGCACATTTTTCAGACGCATGATTTCGGAGTTACCTGGCAGGAAACCGTCAGCGGCATGGGCGATGCCGACATCGTGCGGACGGTGCGCGAAGATCCGATGCGCAAGAATCTGCTTTACGCGGGAACGGAACGAGGGGTATATGTGTCATTCGACGGCGGGGGCCACTGGCAGTCGCTGCGTTTGAATATGCCGATGGCGGCGGTGCATGATCTGGCCATCGAGCAGGGCGATCTGGTGGCGGCAACCTACGGGCGCGCGTTCTGGATTCTCGATGACCTTTCGCCCCTGCGCCAGATGGACACGCAATCACCTCCCGCAACACCTTTTCTTTACAAGCCGCGGGCGGCGATTCGGGTGCGGCGCGACGAAAATCAGGACACACCGGTGCCGCCGGAAATTCCGGCCGGAAAGAACCCTCCCGATGGCGCCATTCTCGATTACTTTTTGCCGGCAGAAACGACCACCGACGTTCAACTCGGGATCTACGACGCACAAGGAAAATTGATACGCGCGTATTCCAGTGCTTTGCAACCCGAGGTGCATGAACGGCCGCTGCAAATCGCGGAATACTGGATTGCGCATCCACAGCCACTTGCGAAAGGCCCGGGCATGCATCGTTTTGTTTGGGACTTGCGCTACCCGGACCCGCAGGCGGTGCACGTGCAGACTCCTTATAACTATTCGATGGGCGCGATCGTCGGTGAGACGCCGCTCCCGCCGCAAGGACCGCTGGTGTTGCCGGGAATGTATGAAGTTCGATTGACGGCCGGCGGCCAGACCTACCGCCAACCGCTCGATGTGAAGATGGATCCGCGAGTGAGTTCCGTGCGGGACGGATTGGAGACCACACTTGATCTGGAACTCAAAATTTCGGCGGCGCTGCGACGTAACTTCACGGCTTATCAGCAGGTAAAGGACCTGCATTTGCGCCTCACAGAGTTCAGCAAGCAGCCGGCGGGAGATCCGGTCGCCACCGCGGCAACACAACTCGATGCGAAGGCGGCGGCGCTCGAAGGCGCGTCCGTCGCTGTTCTTGCTACTCCCAAGGATGGGAGTTTCATGACGGTGAACGACAGTCTGGTGGCGCTGATCGCTCTGGTGGACGGCGCTGATTTTGCGCCTTCCGCAGAGTCCTTCGCGGCCTGGCGGAGAGTCTGCTTGGCGATGAACGCGACGCTTGAGAAATGGCAAGAGTTGAAGGAGAAAAATCTGGCGGATTTTCGAAAGATGGTTGAACCGCAAAGGGCGGCTGCGGTTCCTGATTATCCGCCGATCGCGACCGACGAAAACTGCGGAAAATAGCTGTCTAGGATTGTTATGTGAATGACCGGCGTGGACGCCGGCGCTACGATTGGGCGGCTGTGATAGACTTCCGCTGCAAATTCCCGTTCTGCACGCGTGTCCGCCAGTTGGCGTTTCGCAGGCCAGTCGATTCGAGGAGACTTTCATGAGCTTCCACTTCCCTAGATTGCTGACACTTACATCGTTTCGTTTTCTTCTTCCCCTGCTGTTTGCGACAACCCTGGTGAGCGGACAGGCCAGCGGCGCGCCGTTGCTGCTTCGCAAACCAACGGTGAGCCGAACCCAGATTGCGTTCAGTTATGGCGGCGATCTGTGGACCGTTGACCGCAACGGCGGCGAAGCTCGGCGGATCACGACCGACGTCGGCATCGAAATTGATCCGTACTTCTCCCCCGACGGTTCGCTGATCGCTTTTACCGGGGAGTACGAGGGCAACGAGGACGTGTACGTCATTCCGGCGGCGGGTGGGATGCCTAAACGGCTGACATCACATCCTGGACCCGATCAAGTGGTGGGCTGGACGCACGACGGCCGCATTCTGTTTCGCTCCCAACGGAATAGCTATTCGGGTTTCAACCGCCTGTTCACGGTCGGAGTCGAGGGAGGCCTGCCGCAAGAAGTGCCGCTGCCCTCGGCAGTCGAAGGATCCTATTCGCCCGACAGCTCGCACCTCGCCTATGTGCCGTTCACTAACTTCGCGGAATCGTGGGCATTCCAGCGCGGCTTGAAACATTATCGCGGGGGCAAGGCTTCACCGGTGTGGATTGCGAACCTGGCGGATTCCAGCGTGGAGAAGATTCCGCGCACGGATTCGAACGACTTGACTCCGATGTGGGTCGGCAATCGTATTTACTTCCTCTCCGACCGGAATGGCCCGGTGAATCTGTATGTGTACGACGTAACCACGAAACAGGTGAGCGAGGCGATCCGGAGTAACGGGGCGGATATCAAGTCGGCGTCGGCGGAGCCGGATGCCATTGTGTATGAGCAATTCGGATCGATTCATCTTTTCGACCCGGCAACCGGGCAGCAGCATGCCGTGGATATTCACGTGACCGGCGACTTCCCTGCCGTGCGGCCGCATTTTGTAAAAGCGGCCTCGCACATCGAGAACGCAAATATTTCGCCCACTGGAATGCGCGCGGTGTTTGAGGCGCACGGCGAAATTCTAACGGTGCCGGTGGAACATGGCGACATCCGGAACCTGACGAATTCTCCGGGAGTTGCCGACCGCAATCCGGCGTGGTCGCCCGACGGAAAGTGGATCGCGTATTTTTCGGACGAGTCGGGCGAATATGCTCTGCACTTGCGCGCGCAGGACGGGCTCAGTGACGTGCGCAAAATCAATCTGGGCAATCCACCGTCGTTTTTTTATTCGCCGGTGTGGTCGCCGGACAGCAAGAAGATCGTTTACAGCGACAAGCGTCTGAACCTGTGGTATGTGGACATTGAAGCGGGCAAGCCGGCGCTGGTCGACACCAACCCATACGAAGGTGAACCTGGAACAGGATTCAATCCGGTGTGGTCGCCGGACAGCCGGTGGATCGCATACACACGACAGCTCACCAGTTGGATGCGAGCGGTGTTTATCTATGGCGTAGAAGACAAGACCGCGCACCAGGTTACAGATGGCATGAGTGACGCGGCGTTTGCCGCATTCGACAGGAATGGGAAGTATCTTTATTTCACGGCGAGCACGGATGACGGGCCGGTCCTGACCAGCAGCATGGGCTCGTACAAAATACCGGTTACGCGGAGCGGATATGTGATCGTGCTGAGCAAGGAGCAGAAGTCGCCGCTGGCTCCGCAAAGTGACGAGGAAAAAATCGAATCGGCTGCGGGCGCTTCTGACAAGAACGCCGCAGAAAAGCCGAAAGGCCCGGCTGACACAGAAGAATGCAAGGCGGAAGAACCGCCCAAGGGCGACGGCGAAAAAGCGGGCGAAAAGGCCAAGGAAAGCTCCGGCAAGGACGACAAAGACAAAGATAAAGATAAAGATAAAGATAAGACCGCGAAGAAGGACGACAACAAATCGAAGCTACCCCCGGCCGTGCGCATCGACTTTGAGCAGATTGATCAGCGTATTCTGGCTTTGCCATTTCCGGCAAGAAATTACGCTGGCCTGCTGGCGGGCAAGACCCACGTTCTGTATCTGCTGGAAGGGCCGCCGGTGGACGATGGCGCGGGGAATGCCGCCAGCGTCCACAAGTTCGATATCTGCAAGGGCAAGACGGACAAACTGCTGGACAATGTCGGGAACTTTCTTGTTTCGGCAAACGGGGAGAAAGCGCTCTACGAGCAATTGCCGGAGCGAAAAGCCGGAGGCGGCGGAGATGGCGGCGGACGTCCGCATGGCCCGTGGTTTATCAAAGCGGTGGACGCGCTGGGCAAGCCTCCGGATCCGAACAAGCCGGACGGTGCGCTCAAGCTGGATGCCATGGAGGTGTACGTCGATCCGCGCGCGGAATGGAAGCAAATGTACCGGGAAGTCTGGCGGATTGAGCGCGACTTCTTTTACGATCCCAACCTGCACGGCGCTGACATGAAGGGCTTGATGTCGACGTATCAACCGTACGTTGACAACGTCATGAGCCGCGCCGACCTCAACTATATTTTCGGCGACATGCTGGGCGAGATCACGTCGCAGCACGTTTACATTTCTGGCGGAGACAGGCCGGAGGTGAAACACGTCGGCGTCGGCCTGCTGGGCGCGGACTACAGCATAGAGAATGGCCGCTATCGCTTCTTGCGCGTCTATCAGGGCGAGAACTGGAATCCCGACCTACGAGCTCCGCTGACCGAACCGGGGGTGAACGTCCACGAAGGTGAGTACCTGCTGGCGGTCAACGGGCGCGAACTCCGCAGCAGCGACGAGATTTACAGCTTCTTCCAGGAGACGGCCGGCAAGTCCATCCAGTTGAAGGTGGCGTCTGACGCTGGTGGCAAGGAAGCGAGGAACGTGATGGTGGTTCCGATTGCCAATGAGCGCTCGCTGCGGCAGCGCGCGTGGATGGACGCAAACCGCCACAAGGTGGAGGAACTGAGCAAGGGCCGCCTCGCCTATGTCTATCTGCCGGATACGGCGGTCAACGGCTACACCAATTTCAATCGCTACTATTTTGCCCAGACCGACAAGCAGGGTGCCGTCATCGATGAACGCTTCAACGGAGGCGGATGGATTGCGGACTACATCGTGGACTGGCTAAAACGTCCGCTGTTCGCCGTAGCCATGACGCGGGAAGGAAAAGACAATGACATTCCGCAAACGGTGCTCGGCCCCAAGGTGATGTTGATCAACGAAAGCGCCGGCTCAGGCGGCGACGCACTACCCTGGATGTTCCGGCGGCAAGGGACGGGTCCGCTGATCGGCACGCGCACCTGGGGCGGGCTGATCGGCATCGGTGGCTATCCACCGCTGATCGACGGTGGCGGAATCACGGCGCCGCGCTGGGGCATCTTCAATCCCGAGACAGGTGAATTCGACGTGGAAAATAAAGGCGTAGCGCCGGATATCGAAGTCGAGTTCGACCCGGCCTTATGGCGGCAGGGACATGATCCGCAACTCGAGAAAGGCGTGGCCACAGCGCTCGAACTCTTGAAAGCCCATCCGGTACCGGAGATCAAGCGACCGAAATATCCGGTGTATAACTGGCCGGCAGTACGCAGCGCGGCCGGCGGAGCGGAGAAGCCGGGGGGAACGAACTAGGGCGGAATAATCATCATCCTCACCTTCGGATGGAGTTATTTTCTTTCCCCGACGTACCAGGGCGCAGTCACCGCAAAGACGCGCTCATTGCCGCGGACGAGAAGAACCCATTCCAAAAGCCGTCCGCGCTGATTGTGAAGGAAGTATTCGTACCACTTGTCTTCGACGAGCTCGGGTATAACCACGATGATGTTGCGATCCGGATGTTTTTTCGCAAGATCAAGAATGAACTGAACGATGGGAATGATGATGAAGCGGTAGGGTGAAGGCAGGACGTGAAGCTGGGGCGGTTCCTTGCCTGCCGCGCGGAAGGGCCGGTCGACGTATTGTTCCCAATCGTCTTGCAGCAATTCGGAGTGCTCGTTGGGCTCGACGTGCAAAGCGATCACTTCCGGAGAAAGCCGGGCGGCAAATTCAATTCCCTGACGCGTGATGTTGCTCCAGCGGTCGATGGCAATCACCGCAATGGGATGCTGGTTGAGCCCGGCGGCGTCAACGGGAATCTTGCAACTGGTCAGCAGCTTTACGGAGTGGTAGTGGCGGCGGACCAGGGTGAAGAGAAAAATTGTCAACGGAATGAAAAGCAGGGTGATCCAGGCGCCTTCGACGAACTTCGCAATCAGCACGACGCCCGTGGTGATGCCGGTAACGAGAGCGCCGAGGCCGTTTACGAGCGCGCTCTTCAGCCAATGCGGTCCGCGATTTTTCAGCCAGTGCATGACCATGCCGGCTTGCGAAAGCGTGAAGGCCAGAAATGCGCCGACGGCATAGAGCGGGATAAGCCGGTCGGTGATCCCGCCAAAAAGGATGAGAACTCCGCCGCAGAGCACCGCCAGCACGACGATGCCGTAGGTGTAGACGAGGCGCCGGCCGCGGTATCCGAAGGCGTGCGGGAGGTAATTGTTCTGCGCGATGGCGCGGCAGAGGCGCGGAAAGTCGGCGAAAGCGGTGTTGGCGGAGAGCGAGAGAACCACAAGAATCGAGCCGATGGTCAGATAGTAAAAAAAGCCTTTGCCAAAAACCGCGGCGGTGAGCATGGAGAGCACGCTCTGATAGCCGGGCTGTCCCGGATCGGTGGCAGCAATTCCGTAAGTCTTTACCAGATACGAGATTCCCGCCAGCAACACCGCTAATAGAAAAATAATCACGGTAAGAGTGCGCTGGGCATTTTTCACGGTGGGCTCCCGGAACGCCTTCACGCCGTTGCTCACAGCCTCCACGCCGGTCAAAGCGGTGCAGCCGCTGGCGAAAACCTTCAGCAGCAGCCAGTAGCCAACTGCTTCCGTCATCGGCGGTGGAGGTGGAAGCGCAACTGCGGGCGTGGGATGCCCTCCGCTGACGAGCACGCGGACAACACCTCCGGCGATGGTGATGAGAAGTGTGCCGACAAACAGATAGGTAGGAACCGCGAAAGCAGCGCCAGCTTCGCGCACTCCGCGGAGATTGAGGATGGTAATGACGATGAGTATGCCCACGCAGAGAGAAACGGTGTGCGGCAGCAAGGATGGAACGGCCGAGACCAACGCGCCCACTCCCGCGGAAATGCCGACGGCGGCGGTGAGGATGTAATCGGCGAGGAGCGCGGATGCGGCCAGCAGGCTGGCAGGTGCTCCCAGGTTGAACCGCGCCACAGTGTAGGAGCCGCCGCCGGAGGGATAGGCGGCGATGGTCTGGCGATAGGAAAAGTACACGATCACCAGCAGCGTGATGATGGCGGCGCTGATGGGAACGATATAACGAACGCCAAGAAGGCCCAGGGGAATCAGCAGGCTGAGGGCGGCTTCCGGGCCATACGCAGCCGAACTGAGGGCATCGAGGCCAAAGATCGGAATGCCCTGCGCAGGACCGATCTGCTCGGCGCGTTCGTCGCTGGTGCGGATCGGCTTGCCTACAACGAGGTCAAGTATGTTCATGAGCAAGATCTACGTGTTGATCTTGAGGTGCCCCGGGCGAGGATTCGGATATGAGATCGCATTCGGCGCATATCTCTAACTGCAGATCTGATTGGAGAATGGTCTGGCCAGACTCAAGATAACATCGGTCACGCTGCAATCAAAGATACACTTCACACGCCAAATGGAGGTCGGCTGCTTGCGCGTTATCAGGCGGTGCGCGCAAGAGTGTTCGGATTATCGCCAAGTCTCAGGGATGGCCGTTACTGATCGCCGCGGACTTTCCACCAGTCCAACTGTTCGAACTCCGCCATCTTTTCTGCCCCCTGTTGCGTATACCAATCTTGCCAGGCCGATGCATCGGCGGGCAGGGTTTTGTCGGTAATCTCGCGCAACGCGAGGAAGGCCCAGTTACGCATTTGCGGGTTGGTTTGTGGATCTGCTGCCAACTCTATCAGTTTGGGCACCATTCGCATGCGCTGTTTGCGCATGAAGTTGCCGCAGTCGGACACATTGCAGCCCGCGCGATTGCGGACCGCGTCGGAAGGGTCGTGCGTAAAGGAATCGAAGAGCTGGTCCAGAGCTTCATCGGTGCCAAGGTAGCGCATGCCTTCAACGGCCCACTGGCGCACCTGCGGGTTGGCGTCATTCTTGGCGTAGTCCACCAGGACGGGATAAATGTGATCGTAGCCCACGCCGCGCCCGGCCAGCATTCCCATGGAGTACACGCTGTAGGCGCGATGTACGGGGTCGGCTTTCGCCTGTGCGATGAGGGCGTCTGCCGAGGCGTCAGTTTTAAGCACTCCGTTGATCGCCAGGTTGAGATCCGCGTTGGCGTAGCGAACGCGCAGGTCGGTCGAGAATTGAGAGCGCCTCTCCAAGTCGTTTATGTGTGCGGTGCGCTGGAGATCGTGCCAAACGCCAACATTCTGCTCGAACAAGTCGAGCGCGCCGGTATCGTGGTGAATTGCCCGGTCCAGCAATTCTTCCGCCTGCGCCTGTTCGGGGAGCGTTTGCAGATGTTGCAGATCCAGATGTTGCAGGTCAATGTCTGTGAGCGGCGAGTGAGCCACCTGGCGCGGGGAAGATTTGGCCGGTGCCGGGACCTTGGATACACGGGTGGGCTTGCCGTAATCCCGAGAGAGAAAACGGTAGCCGACGAAACCCGTCCACGCGAGGAAGAACGCGATCCCCACCGCGATTGCGACCGGACTATTTTGGCGAAAAGCTGGGAGCGATCTTGCCGGTGCTTGTCCACGTTGCGGCGGCGGACCGTAGCCGCCGAGAACAGTGTCGACCGCGACGTGAGTGTCGAGTTTAAGGCCGGCGAGCTTCTCCAGTTGGGCGGCGACCCAGCGCGCCTCCTGACGGTTATCGATCATGTCGACGAGCGTCGCATTCTCTCCATTCCTCATCTGCAAGCGGAGAGAGTAAGAAGCTGGTGTCCCTGGTTGCTGCGCCTTGGTGACGGGCAATATCTGAGCAATGTCGGAGAAGCGAAATTCACGAGCCCCTCCGATGCCGAGCAGAGCCCGACGGCGGACAATCCTGCCATTGCCCGCCTGGATGCGGAATGAGACCAGCGTCGAAAGAATCAGTCCGTAGATCAGCAGGAGTTCAGCCAGTCCGAACACCACGGTGATGAACAATGGAGCTTTGGAATGTGCGAGGAAATAGACGATGGCCGTCCACACGACGGTGAAGAAGATCAAAACCAGGACTTGGGACGGGTTGCGAAACGCCGGGAAATAGAATTCGGTGCTGCCGTCCATCCCCGCCGAGACTACAACTTTCGGATTCTGGGGAGCGGCCACGTCGGAGGCATCGGACTGGAAGGCGGGGGGAGCGGTTGCGCCCTGCGCGTCACTCAGAAAAACTGGCATCGGCTCTGCGGCTGAGGCCAGCGCCGACGATGGCGTCAGGCGAAAAACCGGGACCTCGAAATCGTCGGAATAATCCACGCCCGGAACGTCCGCTTGCGCGTGCAAGAGCCATAGCACCTGATCGCTCGGCTGGTCGTGATTCGACTCATAGGCGTCGCTCGGTATGCTGAAGTCCACTGGGATCATGGCATCGCCCATCGGTCCGTGGGTGAGCAATTCTTTTGGCACATTCTTGTCCGCCTGCCAAAGAACGCTCTCCTGGATGGAGCGATTCTTACCCGAGCCCGTGATGACCCGGCGGACGCAAGAAAGGCGCAGGTCGATGCCATGTCTGGCATCGGAGTTGAAGCGCAAGTGGATGGTGCCCTTCAGCGTGCGGCCCGGAGAAAAGGGCAGCGAGGCGAACTCGAAATAGGTTTGGCCAAAGCGCTTCCGCCGGATGCTGGCCCGTATGGCCGCACCCGCCAGAATGACGCCAACGATACAGAACGCAGATGGTATGAGGGCTTTAAGATCGTAGTTGCGCAACAGTTGAGGCACGACCGAGACCGCGATAGTGAACGCAATCCCATTCCAAAAAATCGCCACCGCCCAAAGACCGAAGGCGCGGTTCCGGTTCTCGCTTTCCGCCCGACTAACCGCCCAGTCCTTCCGCCACAGCCAGGGAGATTGTGGGTTGGACACCTCGGCTGCCGCCTGCTCCTGTAATTTGCGGTTCCCGTAAATCGCCGCGTAAACGATCCCGCTGCCGATTAGAGCGAAGATCGTGCAGACCAGCACTCCCACGAATCGATTCCCGTGAACCTGGCTGGGGTCACCGGAGAAAAATGCGGTGGCTCCAAAGAGTCCAAAGGCCACAAAAATCAGGCCAAAAACAGTGAGAAAGATTTCGCCCCCCTTGGATGTTCTCGTCACAGCGGAATTATAGGGTTGATCAAGACCGGAACGATAACAGGAGAGCGGCATCTCCATTACTCAAGTCACGCGCTTTCAACCTCCTCCAAACGGCATCGCGCTGACTCAATGGAGACAAAGGTCTCGCCTGGCGTGGAGGCGGTGACAACGAGCCGCGCAGGGCGCTAGCCAGGAAGGTTGACACCGCTGAGAAAACCTCCGATGTGGGCGGTAAGAGCAACGACTGCGGCAGTCAGGAGTTCCAGCGGCAGGCAGTAACCAGGAAGCGCAGAACCTGAGGCTCTTGCTCTTGGCCGCCGAAGATGGATCGATGCTCCTTGCGAAGTTTGTGATGGTCTTTTCGAATTCTTCGATAGCCAATTACTCTTACTCCAGCGTGGAATCGATCAAGGCCAGGGCGTGATGTTGCGCACATAGTTCACTGATCTTGGCGACCGCGGCTTTCAGCGTCGCGATCACGTCGGAGTTCCTCCTCGTTTCACCGTGCAGAACCCGCGGCATTCGGTTTTATTCCAGGGAAATTTATTTTGCCGCTGTGGGAATAAAGCGGGCGTTCGCTGGTTTACTCTTGTGTGGGTGTCGGAAGAGCGCTCATTGTCGGGGTCGTTCGAGGAGCTGGCCATGCCGCTCTTTGACCGGCTTTATAACTTTGCCCACTGGCTGACACAGGATCGGCAGGAAGCCGAGGATCTGGTGCAGGAGACATACGTGAAGGCGCTCAAGGGATTCTCGTCGTTCCGGCCGGGCACCAACTTCCGCGCCTGGATCTACCAGATTCTGCGCAACACGTTCTTCACCTCGCGCACCGGCCTGAAGGCGGCTGCGACCGTGCCGCTGGATCTGGAAGGCGACGAGGGAAATCTTCCCGCGGTCAACGACACGCCGGAGAGCATCCTGCTACAGCGTTCGGATCGGCAGTTGGTGCAGGAAGCCTTGGGCCGGCTGCCGGTTCCTTATCGCGAGGTGCTGCTGCTTTGTGAATTTGAAGAGATGTCGTATCAGGAAATTTCTGCAACTCTTACCATCCCCATGGGAACGGTGATGTCGCGTTTGTCGCGCGCACGCCGGGCTTTACGCGATGCCGTGCAGGAGTTGCAAGGAAAGTGAATGGGGTTACGTGAACGTGGTTAGGTAAATCATGGCCTGCGAGCATTGGACTGAAAAAGCCGGGACGGAAAAAGGCTGGACTGAAAAACTCGATGCTTACCTCGACGGGGAACTCCCCGCCGACGAGGCGCGCGCGTTGGATGAGCATTTGCGCGGATGCTCCAGTTGCGCCGCCGAGGGCCTGCGCAAAGTTCAGCAGAAGCGCGCGGTCGCGGCGGCCGGCCTGAGATTCACCCCAGACCCGGCTTTTCGGGCGCGCATTCAGAAGAGCATCGCGGCGCCGAGGCCAATGCCGTGGAAGCGGCTGTGGCTTCCCGTGTTTGTAACTGCGACTGCCACCGCGCTGCTGATTGCCGGTGCACTTTTTCTGAATCTCCAGGGTGACCGCCGGAGCGAAGGGCAGCTGATCAGCGAACTGGTGGACCAGCACGTGGCAACCCTCGCCAGCGCCAACCCGGTTGACGTTGTTTCCACCGACCGGCACACCGTGAAACCATGGTTCGCGGGCAAAATTCCCTTCACCTTCAACCTTCCCGAGTTGCAGGACTCACCTTTCGTGCTGGTCGGTGGAAGGGTCAGCTATCTGGGCCAAGCGCCGGGGGCGGAACTTATTTTTCGCGTCCGCCAGCACCAGATTTCCGTTTTTATTTTCCAGGATCGGGGAACGGCCGACGTGCGGGAGAATGAGGGTGGGCGAAACGTCCTTTCTTTTGAGGTGCGAAGCTGGCTCCACAACGGCCTTCGCTATTTCGTGATCGGCGACGCCAGCGCCCAGGACCTGGACAAGCTCAGCGAACTGATCAGGGCAGCGGGCTGAGAGAACCGTCTGCTCTATGTTTACAGCGCGCGCCGCATTCCAATCAAGTTCACAGCCGGAGAGAGTCCCAGGGCACTGTCCCAGGGCGCGACGCAACTCCTTTCGCCCAGAATTTGGTGGTAATATGCATCCGCGAAAGGAGACCACCTTGTCTCACAAATTCCGCGCTCTCACCGCCGTAGGCGTCTTCTTTCTTTTTCTTCTGCTCTTCCCTCTCGCCAGCGCCGCCCAGGAAAATGCCGATCGGCTGGAACCCCTGGACGTTTTTCGCGTTCAGGTTGCTTCCGATCCGCAAATCTCTCCTGACGGCAAGCGCATCGTCTACGTCCGCCAGTCCGCAGAGGTCTCGTCCGATCGCCGCGTCTCCAACCTCTGGATCGTCAATTTCGACGGCTCCGAACATCGTCCGCTGACCACCGGCACTTATAGCGACACTTCCCCGCGCTGGTCGCCCGATGGAACTCGCATCGCCTTCGTTTCCGACCGCGATGGCAAGTCTCAACTTTATGTCCGCTGGATGGATTCCGGCCAAACCGCCAAACTCACCGACGTCGAAAATGCTCCTGCCGGAATTTCCTGGGCTCCGGATGGAAGGCAGATCGCCTTCACTTCCCTGGTCTCCGCCACACCGCCGAAGATTGCGACGCTTCCCGCCGCACCGGAGGGCGCCAAGTGGGCCGATCCACCGAAGGTTTATGAGGACCTCATCTACCGCTTCAACGGCCCGGGATACCTGAAGCCGGGCTATTCGCAAGTTTTCGTTGTTGCCGCCGACGGCGGCGCGCCGCGGCAACTCACCACCGGCAATTTTCCCCATGGCCCGGGAGTCGGCGATTTTGGCGGCTCTTACGCCTCCTGGGCTCCCGATGGAAAATCACTCATCTTCGCCATGAATGGCACCGCAAACTACGAGTACGAACCTCTCCACACCGAAATCTTCGAAATCCGCGTCGCTGACGGTTCCCTCACGCAACTCACGCATCGCAACGGTCCCAACCAGTCCCCGGATATTTCGCCCGACGGCAAACTCATCGCCTACATCGGCTTCGATGACCGTTACCAGGGCCACCAGACCACATACCTGTACGTCGCTAACCGCGATGGCAGCAATTCGCACTCGGTCACTTCCAAACTTGATCGCGACGCCTCCGGTCCCCGCTGGTCCGCGGACGGCAAAGGCATCTTCTTCGCTTATCCCGATCAGGGCGACACCAAGCTCGCCTACTTGCCCCTCGACGGTTCGCCCAAGGTTCTCGCCGAGCATCTCAACTCGGATGGCAATTTCAGCATCGCCAAGAACGGCTGTTTCGCCATCCAATACAACCCGCCCTCCGATCCCGGCGACGTTGCGGGCGCCTCGCTTGCCAATCCCAAACTCAACGTCCTCACTTCCCTCAATCGCGAACTCTTTACCGCCAAGAAACTCGGCGCTGTCGAAGAACTCTGGTATGACTCTTCTTTCGATAAACGCAAAATCGAAGGCTGGATCATCAAGCCGCCTGATTTTGATGCCTCCAAGAAATATCCGCTAATCCTGCAAATTCACGGCGGTCCGTTTTCCAATTACGGCGATCGTTTCGACCTCAACGCGCAAATCTGGGCCGCCAAGGGATATGTCATCCTTTACACAAACCCAAGGGGCAGTACCAGTTACGGAGAAGAGTTCGCTAATCTCATTCACCACGCCTATCCCGGCAACGATTTCCAGGACCTCGACTCCGGCGTCGACTCGCTTCTCGCCAAGGGCTACATCGACAAGGACAACCTGTTCGTCACCGGCGGCTCGGGCGGAGGCGTACTCACCTGCTGGATGATCGATCACACCGATCGTTTCCGCGCGGCTGCCAGTCTTTATCCCGTCATCAACTGGTATAGCTGGGTGCTAACCTCTGACCTGCCCGCTTTCGGTACGCAATACTGGTTCTCCGGGAATCCCTGGGATTACTCCGACGACTACATGAAGCGCTCGGTAATCTCTCTGGTGAAGAATGTGAAGACGCCTACTCTGCTCATGACCGGCGAGGAAGATTTTCGCACTCCCATATCGGAAGCCGAGCAATACTACGCGGCGCTCAAACTGCTTAAAGTGGAGTCGGCTCTGGTGCGCTTTCCGGGCGAGCCTCACGGACTGAGCCGGCGGCCAAGCCATCAGGTTGCCAAGGTTGTGTATACGCTTAACTGGTTCGACGCTCACCGGAAGAAACCGTGACTTGGCTCTCGCGAGATGGGTTGAGGATGAAGATTCGACCGCTAGCTGCGAGACCAGAACCTGCGGCAGCAGTCCGTTGTGAGCCCACTTCTCGACTTCGATTGATTTGCCCCCAAATGATCGGCCAAACCATCTCGCGACGGCCCCAGCTCCAATAGTTCCGCAGTGCACAGATCCTCAAAAACAACAATTATCCACAGGTTTTGGTGCTCACAAAGCATCGATTGGGCATATACTTCGCCACGCGCAGAAGTATGCGCAAAGGAGACTCCCCCATGAACAAAGCACTGGAAGTCCTGCTAACCGCTGTGGCACTGGCTGGGTTGTACGGCGCAATCTTGTCGAGCGCCTCGCCGCCTGGCAATTCTGCCAATCGTGCAGAACAGGCTGTGGTCGTTGCTGATGGTAGCGACCCGATGCCTTTGTGCCGCCCCATGCACTGTAAATAAGTCTAGGGAGGCTGAGCTAACAAGATCGAAACTAGGCCGCGCTAAATAAATGTTGCAGAGCGGTCGAGGGATAGGTATGCTTTCGAGCGTTACGTGTACGCAATGCGATGAACTGGTTAACATATGTAAACTGGCTCGGCGGTCCGCTCTTGCAGATCACGCTTTTGATCTTCATGGTCCGCCGTCAGGTCCGCAGTGTGTTTCCCCGATTCTTTTCCTACATCCTGTTTCAGACCCTCAAGTCGGCATGTCTGTTCGTCGTGTACAGGTATTTCCCCGACAACTACTTCAACGCTTACTGGGCCGGAAACGCCCTCAGCGTGATCTTTACGGTCGCGGTGATGGATGAAATATTGCGCAGTCTCTTTAGGGAGTACGGGGGTATTCAGATCTTGGGAACCGCTATATTCCGATGGTCGTGCGGGCTGCTCTTTCTGGTTGCAATTTTAGGTGCGTGGTCTAGTGGCGAAGCGGATGGAGACAGGGTCGTAGCGGCGGTGTTTTCCTTTGATCGCAGCGTACGCCTGATGCAAGTTGGGCTCTTCGTGCTCTTGATGCTTCTTTGCCGTATTTTCAGAAATTGCTCGCGTCAACAGGTATTCGGCATAGCGCTGGGATTCGGAGTCTTCGCCAGTGTTGAGCTAATCCTGGTCAGTTTTGTGATGTGGTATGGCAACAGTCATGCCGCGATTATCAGTCTACTGAAGAGCACGGCGTACAACGCCGTCACTCTTGTCTGGATCGGCTATCTGAAACAGCAGCCGCAACTGGTGCCAAAGGTTGAGGCAGCTAGGAACGCGAACACCTTCGCTATGGCATTGTCCACCTCAACCGCGGTGTCGGATCCTGACGCAAGCTTTATGTTGAGGGTGGAGCAGGCCGTGGACCGGGTTCTGTCGCGCAGCGATTGGCCGAGACCAGCTGTACAGGGATCTCGGATCGTCAGCCGCAAGCCCAATCCGGAAGAAAGCAATTAAACCTGATTCCCGCCGGTGCGCGAATGATGAAGTCCACGGCAAAGCAACTACGTACCGCGGCCAACTGGCCTCCAGAGGAAGGCCAGATCATTTCGTTGAAATCTTCCACCGCATCCGAGACGGCTATTCTCAGAGAAGTGCGTTGGGGTTTGGTCTGGCGGGATTTCATTCTTGAGGACGGACGAGTGATACCAGAGCACAGGATCTCGGGCTGTCCCCAGCCACAGGCGTGGCGCAAAATCAGTGACGTCACTGACCAGGAGCGAGAGGAATGCGAGGAGCGGCTCCTTTCGATGGCCGGGGCCGGGATGGATCCTCGCAAACGGGACCAGTCTTTCTGGGCGGAGCTGAACCAGTATCTGGCATACACATACCTCAGGTTCAAGCCGGCACCGTCCAAAGTGCCATACCAAGACCAAGACAAAGAATAATAATAGAGACCGATGACGAACTGACCGGGAGCAGGAGCCTCAGGTCGAGTGAATAGAACGAGGCAACGAGGTTTGGAACCGTGAGTCGATCCGATGATGAACCCGACGAGCTGCAGGTGTGGAGAGTACTCTCCGAAGCTGGTCTGGTAGAAATACGACTAGACGAATTTGCAGAAAGAATCAGAGACGTCAAACGTATCGTCACAGGACGCCTTCGTGACTTGCTGGATTTCAACAACCGCGTTCAAGAACGCGAATCTGCGGCCTATTCGCTGGGTACCCTAAAGGGATTAGAGTTGAAGGTGATGGCGAATGCTCCGAAGCCCGACCCGCCGAAAATATGATCTTGTTCAAGCAGGTGAAACCGCGCAGTCGTCCGGAGCTTCATGCTTCTCCAACTACTGATGCCGCCGCGCGATTTTTCGCGCTGAAAACACTTGCGTGCTTGCGGGCTATAAAACTGCTCCCCGATCAGGGAACAACGCCCCCTCCGTTTCCGCCGGTAAGGAGTTCACTATGCTGAGCGATGGTCCGAAGAAGCGAGTCGAGAAACATTGGGAAGAACTCGTCGCAGCAGCTTCAATGGAAACCGACCCCGAAAAGCTTGCAACCATGCTGGAAGAGATCTTTGCTGCTCTCGAAGAGCGTGAACGAACCCTGTCCCTGCCACAAAATCCATCTGGCTTCTGAGAGCATCCCACAGAGACTTGCAATCCGACGCAGATAATTGAATCCGATACAGGCGCAAAAGCATTGTCGATGATCTCAGGCGTTTCCATCAATTGAGCATTGCGGCGAAATTGCGCCCCTTCACTCACCGCTCACGATTTCCGCTGTGGCTTCATAGCATTTTGCCCTCAATGCGTAATACACCGCTCGCGCATTGACTTGCCCTTGCTCCCCGCCTACCATCAGCACCTAGCTCTTATCACAGGCCCATGATAGGTTCCACGATTTCGCATTACCACATTCTGGAGAAGCTCGGCAGCGGGGGCATGGGTGTCGTTTATAAGGCGGAAGACACCGAGCTCGGACGCTTTGTCGCGCTCAAGTTTCTTCCCGACATGGTGGCGCGAAATCCCGCCGTGCTGGAACGCTTTCGCCGCGAAGCGCGCGCGGCTTCCGGGCTGAACCACCCGAATATCTGCACGATTTACGAAATTGCGGAAGCGCAGGGACGCCGCTTTATTGCCATGGAGTATCTGGACGGCGCGACCCTGCAAGATCGCATTGCCGAGGGCCCGTTGCCGCTCGACACTCTGCTGGGGTTCGCCATCGAAGTTGCCGATGCGCTGGAGGCTGCGCACAGCCAAGGCATTGTGCATCGCGACATTAAACCGCCCAACATTTTTGTGACCACGCGCGGTCATGCCAAGATCCTCGACTTCGGCATCGCCAAGCTGACTACCGCTGAGGAAGCGGCAGCTGACGTTACTCAAGACCTGGCTACGCAGGCTGCCGTGCATCTCACCAGCCCGGGGGCATCGTTTGGGACCTTGGCCTACATGTCTCCGGAACAGGCGCTGGGCAAGCCACTCGACCGGCGCAGCGATTTGTTTTCGTTCGGCATCGTGCTCTACGAGATGGCCACCGGCCAACTGCCTTTCCGCGGCGTGACGTCGGCTGCTACTTCTGATGCCCTGTTGCACAACAACCCCGAGTGGCCTCTGCAGTTTGCTTCGAGCACGCCGGCCAAGTTGGAGGTGGTGGTGCGAAAGGCACTGGAGAAGGATCCAGAGCGGCGATACCAGACGGCTGGAGAAATGCGCGCCGAACTGCAGGGGCTGAAGCGGAAGATGGACATGGACACGGCTATCCAGACGTCCGGCGGCTCGGAAACAGCGTCGCACACCGCATTCACATCCGGCGTGGGGCAACGGACTTCGACCGCCCCAAGCATGAGCAAGCGGCGTTGGATCGCCGCGGGAGTTCTCGGAGCCGTGGCCGTGATTGCCGCGGGATATTTCCTTCGTCCTTCTCCGTCACCTCCGGCGGTTGTCGGCTCTGTGCAAATTACTAATGACGGCTTCCCCAAGCGTTCCCTCGCCACGGACGGGTCACGGCTGTATTTTTCCGAATATGCCGGAGGGCATTCGGTGTTGAGGGAAGTTTCGACGTCTGGCGGAGACACCGGTCCCGTCCAGAGCCCGCTGGCCACCGCCGATATTTACGACTTCTCGCTGCGAAACTCGCAGTTGTTGGTTAGAGGCTCAGCCGAAGGTTCCGAGACCGAGTCTCCTGTCTGGATTGTGCCGGTGCCGGCTGGGTCTCCGCGGCGTGTGGGCGAGATTCTGGCACACGCCGCTGCCTGGACGCCGGACAGCCAACATATCCTGTTCGCCAACGGAAGCCATCTCTATCTTTGTAATTCCGACGGGACGGAGTCGCGGGAGTTTGCCGAAGTGAAGGGCATCCCGTTTGACCTGCGCTTTGCTCCGGATGGCGAGCGCGTGCGCTTCTCGGTTCGTGACACGAGCCAGCACAGCGTGGCACTTTGGGAAGGGCAAGGGGAAGTTAGCGCCCAGGGCCGCGCGCTCTATCCACTTCTGCCCGGGTGGAACCGGCCACCGCAGGAGGCGGTTGGTGGCTGGACTCCCGATGGCAGGTATTTCCTTTTCGACTCGGCGCGCAACTATGCGCAAGATATCTGGGCGTTGCGGGAAGGGACGTCGTGGTTTCGCAAAGGCGCGAATCTCCCAACACAGCTCACCTTTGGACCGCTGTTATTCACCAATCCGACACCGAGCACCGACGGGACGAAGCTGTTTGTCATCGGGCAGCAGCGGCGTTTCGATTTGATTCGCTTTGCGGGGCAATCGGGACAATCCTCCCTTTATGTTCCGGGAGTCTCGGCCGGAGAAGCGGATATCACCGCGGACGGCCAGACGCTGATCTACGTGACTCATCCTGAAGGCGCACTGTGGCGCAGCAAAGTCGACGGCAGTGCGCGAACCCAGCTGACGTTTGCTCCCATGCAGGTCCACATGCCGCGCTGGTCGCCCAATGGCAAGCAGATCGTATTCATGGCTTCCCTTCCCGGGCATCCGTGGAAGATCTACCTGCTTTCGGCCGACGGCGGCACGCCACAACATCTGAAAGCCGAACTGAATAGCGACAACCACAACCAAGGCGATCCCACCTGGACTCCGGACGGGAGTTCGATTGTGTTTGCGGGAATGCCATGGTACGACTATGCTGCGGCGCCCAAACCGAATATTCACATTTTGAATTTGCAGACCGGAGAGGTCGCGGCTGTTCCCGGCTCCGAAGGTTTATTCAGTCCGAGGTGCTCACCCGATGGCCGCTACATCGCGGCGCTATCCTCGGACTCGACCAAGCTGTTGTTGTACGACTTCGCCCGGAAGACGTGGTTGCCGCTGGCCACCTCGAAGTTCGGGTACGAGAACTGGTCGCATGACGGCAGCTACATCTACGCTGAAGATTATCCGGATAAGGTCGACGACATCGTGCGCATCCATGTGCCCGATGGCAAACTCGAGCGGTTGTTCAGCCTGAAGGACGTTCCGCGTGGCTTCGATCCGTGGGAATTTTGGGTGGGACTTGCGCCCGATGATTCGGTGCTGCTGATGCGCGACCGCAGCACACAGGAAATCTACAGCCTCGACGTGCGGTTCCCGTGATCTCGTCAGCGCTTTAGAGCGAGCGCCTCTTGCAGAGCCGGCTCGAGATTGCCTCTGACGACGGAAGCCTCGGGCCCGAGTTGCCGCTCCAATTCTTTGCGGGCCTTGCTGGCTGCGGCTGCTTGCTGGTTTTTGGAATTGGCATCGGCATCCGAAGACAACAACGACTGGGACTTCAGCAGACTGGCATAGACAAAACGTGCTGGAAATCCCTTGTCTCGCAAAAACATCGCGTACATGTACCAATCGACAGCTTCATTCGGATGGTCATCGAGTCCGGCATCGAGCTGAAGCGCCCTTTCATAGAGCGGCAGCGTCTTGCTGGTGTCGCCGACCCTTGCCTGCAGTGAGGCCTCCGCTATGTCGGCTAAGCTCTCTAACTTCCTTTCCCCGGTTTTCGCCGCGAGAGTGCGCGCCATTTCATAGTCGCGCAATGCGAAATCGGTGTGGTTGGCCCGGGTGTTGCAATCTGCCAGCTTCAGCGCCACGCTGATCATGGTGGCTGCGGGCGGAAGGCTGGATGCGGGCCGTTGCACTACCTTGGCGACGAAGCTTTCGTAGTGACTGATGGCATCCTCGAGCTTGCCCTGCTTGTCCAGTTCCGCGGCTAAATAGAGCTCGGCATCGGCCTGCGACGGGTCGAGTTTGAGCGCCTTCTGCCAACTCACTTCGGCTTCATCGGCATGTCCGAATTGCTGGGCGAGGATGCCATGATTTACCAGCAGGGCGGCATCCCTGGGCGCGAGCTTGAGCCAACTGCCGGTGAGCCGGTAGGCCTCATCGAGGCGTTTCTCCTGAGTCAAGTACATCAGCCATGCATCGCGCGGGGCGGGATCGGCGGGGTTCGCCCTGATGGCATATTGCCAGGCGGCGACAGAATCCTCGGGATTACCCTCTTCCAACGCCTGGCGCGCCAGGCGCACCTCAAGCGGCGTGTCGTAAGGAGCCAGTGACGCCGCGCGCTTCAAATCGTCCAGATCGCCGCTGTGCAGGGCGTAGTAATAGTGAACCTGATCGACGCAACCCCAGAGCAGCAGTGCCGAGGCTGTCCCTATTCGCAGAGCGCGTGCGGCGGAGCTTGGTGAAGCCAGCCAGCGTAATGCGGCCATCGTCCTGCTGCCCGCTGCTCGCGCACCTTCCGCCAGCTTGCTGTTGGAAATCTGGGCGCGTGAATTTACCAGCAAGGCGGCGATACGTCCATCGCGCAATTTCCAGATGGCGCCGTCAAGCATGAAGTGGTGAATGTTCACCAGGGCAGTGAAGAGCAAGAAACTGCGCGTGAAATCAAAATGGAATACGAGCGTCGAGAGCCACGGGCCGGGAATGAAGAGGGCAATGCCGCCGACAACCAGAATCGCGAAATAAGAGAAAGGACGCCAGGGCCGGTTCGGCGTGCTGGCGGCTTCTCGCTTGGCGTAGTAACTGGTGATCCAGAGATATTGCGCGGAGTGCATTACTGCGAGAACGCCGGTGCTATAGCGGCTCCGCGGAACCTGGAATCCTTCAAGCAACGACAGGAGGCTGGGCACGAGGAACCAGACGCACTGCGTGGAAAACAAAGTAAGCGACGGGATCATTCTGCGGAAGCCGGCCTGCGCGATCAGCCGGGACAGACCGAAAACGGAACACGCCACAAATACGACGGCCAGCCCAACCTGCGCTCGCGAGCTTATCGTCTGCGGGATGTTGAGCGAGACGAATAGAGAATCTCCGGAAGGCCCGGTGTGCAGGCTCAGCAACAAGACTGCGTATGAGATCAGGAAAGCTGCGTACAGGACACGCCGCTCGAAATTCGAGGGTTGGGCGCCGGCGCGGCGGGCGAACATCATGAACAGACCGTAGTTCTGTCCGCTGTAGTGCCAGGGGCTGGCGGTGAGATAGATGGTGAAGATGAACGGCAGAGAACGAATCCAGAAGTGCGAAAAAATCACGGTCAGCGCCACTAGCAGCGTGATGTGGACGGTGAAAATCCGGTATTTTTCGAAGTCTTCTTTCGTGTGATAGGCGCGATAAATGGTCGCCATGTAATGCGGATAATTGAAGAACAACGCCAGAACGTAGAAAAGGACGGACCACGTGAGCGTGCTGGCAGCCGAAGAAAAATAGGCGAGCAGCAATAACGGAACCGACCAAGCGCCGCATCCGACGATTAAATCGAGCGAGGGGCGATAGATCCATACGGCTTCACCGCGGCGCGCATTTTGCTTGGTTCCCGGCATAGCTGCCATTCTTAAGAATTGTAGGTGGACATTCCCCGGCGGCAGATATCCAGAAGGGCTCGGCCGGAAGTAACCGGGAGGCGTGGACGAGTCTCAAATGCAGCGGCAGCTGCAGCCACACTACGATGAGCGCAGCACCGCAGTGGAACTATTGTTGAAACTATTTTTGACGCGCGTTCAGTTTGTCGAGGGCGCGCTTCAGCTCTTCCAGCTTCTGCCCAGCCTCGCCGAGCTTGCCTTCGGCCGTCAGGCGCTGGTAGTCGGCTAGATCTCGGGCGGCTTCGGCGATGAGCGCGTTGAGATTCTCGGGCGGCTGGGGCGATGCGGCTGATGCAGACGCGGCGGTCGTCGATGGGGCGGTCGTTGATGGAGCAGTCGTCGCAGCAGTCAAGGACGAGGACGCTCCGCCAAAAAGGGCGGCCATCGCCGATTCGAACGTTGGTCCGTACGCCAAGCGATCTTGCAACGCGAGCACCACCAGACGCAGCTCCGGCATCGGGCTCCTCTCGGCCTGCAGATAAATCGGCTCCGCATACAGGAGCGCTCGCCCGGTCGGAATCACCAGCAGAGCTCCGCGGCGCACGTGCGAGCCTTGTTGGTTCCACAGCGTCAATTGTCCGGAAAGCTGCGCGTTCTGATCGATGCGCGCCTCGATTTGTAGCGGTCCGTCGACCAACTTGGTTTTGGGAAAGTTGTAGACCACCGACGTGCCGTACTTTGCGCCGTCGCTGCGCCCGGCAATCCAGCCGATTAGATTATTCCGGTTGGCGGGAGTGAAGGGCAGAATCTCCACGAACTCCTCGCCGGTTTCGCCGGGCAGTTTCATCAGCACGAAATTCGGTTCCATCACCTGCGTGGTCTGGCCGCCGCTCCCGCTCATGCCGACTTCGGTGGCGACCGTCCACAGATCTTCGCGGTTGTAGAACGCTTCCGGATCGGTCATGTGATACAGCCCGTAAACTTCCGCCTGCAGTTTGAGCAATAACTCAGGGTAGCGCACATGTTTACGCAGATCGGACGGCATGAGGGCCGCATCCTTGAACAGGTCCGGAAAAATACGCTGGTAGGCCGCGATGATCGGATCCTCTTTATCAAACACGTAAAACGTAGTGGTGCCGTCATAGGCGTCGATCACCACCTTCACGCTGTTCCGCATGTAGTTGATCGGATTGTTGTCGAGACGATAATGGCTCGAGTACGGATAGCTGTCGGAAAGCGTGAACGCATCCATGATCCACGAGAGACGGCCATCGTCGCCCAGCACGATGTAGGGATCGGGCTCATAGGTTAGAAACGGCGCCAATGCTGTCACGCGGTCGTGGAGGTTGCGGCGCATCAACAGGCGGCTTTCCGGGTTCACGTCATCGCTGAAGGGCAGTTTCGCCAGGTCGCCGCGATCGAGCGCGATGATCATGCGGCGCAGAAAACCGCCGAGCACGATGCCGCCGTTGCCTTCGTACGACGTGAGGCTATTGCTGGCGCCTTGCGGGTAGTTGAATTCCTTCTGCCGCGTCTTCACGTAAACGTCGGTGTTGGTCACTTCGCCGAAATAAATCTCCGGGCGCGTCACGTTCAAGCCGCGTACCGTGCTCTGCACGGGCATGTTGCTCAGGAGCAGCGTGGGCAGCCCTTCGGGCGTGAAGCCGTTTACCGGGTTCATGGTAATGCCGTAGCCGTGGGTGTAGATGAGCTTGTCGTTGATCCAGTTGCGGCTGCTCTCCGGGAGCTTATCGACGTTGAGTTCGCGCGCGGCCAGCATCACCTCGCGCGTCGTGCCGTCGATATCATATCGATCGATGTCTATATCAGGAAAATCGTAGTAAGTGCGAATTTCCTGGATTTGACGCAGCGTGTCTTGCAGCGCACGCCAGTCCCAAAGGCGGATGTTCTGCAGCGTAGCCTGATTGTTCGCCGGCTCGGCGGCCTCGATGGTGGTCTCGGCGGGAAATTCGCGCTGCGAAACCTTGCTTAATCCGTAAGCTTGGCGCGTCATCTCGATGTTATGGGAAATATAGGGCTGCTCGCGAACCAGCTCATTCGGTTTGACGATAAAACTGCCCACGTACCAGCCGACCACTTGCAGGCCAACATAGAAAACAGCGGCGGGAAGAATTGCGACCACGAGCCAGCGCCCACGCGGCATACGCACGGCATTGACGGCCGCAATTAACGCGCCGAGAACGAGCGCCGCCGAAACGACGAGCATCCCGGTGAGCATCACGTGCGCGTCGGTGTAGGTGACGCCCCCAAAGATGGTATGGTCGTCGAACAAACGCTCGAAGCGATCGAGATACACACGCGTCGCCAGGACCAGCAACAGGAACGAAAATGCGATGGAGAGCCCGCGCCAGGGCAACATGACAGCCCGGCTGAGACGCCCGGAAAGCGCGCGGCTTCCGCCCGTGATGAGGATGAAGAAAGCGGCGAGCACACAGATAATCACCGCCAGGGTAAGCAGCCAGCCGACGATGAGCTGCCATGCGGGCAGGGTGAAGAGAAAGAAATTCAGCGGCCGGCCAAAAATTGGATCGACGACGCCACCGCTGGAAGGAGGCGCATACCAATAAAGCGCGAGCGACGGCCACTCCACCATCATGCCGGCGCCGGTGGCCGCCGCAATGACCAGCGAAACGCCGAGCGCAATAACGCGCAGAACAGGCTCAACCGGCAGCTTCAACGGTTGTCCGCCGATGACGATGGTGTGACCGCTGGGCAAATCGGGCAGATGCGCCCGCTTCAGGGCGAGGAACGATCCGTAGAGAATCAGAAATGTGACCAAGGTAAAAGCGGCGAAGACTCCCCACTGCAGGTTCAGTGTTTTCCAGAACACGCTCGAGTAGCCAAGCGAACTGAACCAGAGCACGTCCACGTAATACGACAACACGGTCTGCCCGCCGAAGAAAACAGCGGCAACGACGGCCAGGATAATGAGAAAGCGGCGGCGGCGACGCGGCGCACGAGGCGGCGTCCATTCAACGATCTCGGGGGAATCAGGCATTGTTTTTCAGTTGCTCCGTTAGTTATCCGCATGATACTCCCTTCGCTTGCGCTAGTTGCGGCAGGGCTCGACTCGTCCCGCTCCTGTGTCCTTCGCTGACGATAAGCGGCGTGCTAGTATTTTGCGCATGTTCCGATGTCCGCGCTTCGCTACCGCTTTCCTCTTCATTCTGATTCTCGCCACGGCAGATGCGCTCGATGCTCAGAACGAAGCTCAGAACGACGCCATCGTGCTCCACGCCGCCCACATGCTTGATGTGGAGCATGGCACGCTCGTCAGCCCCGGCGAATTGCTCGTCCGCGGCAATCGCATCGTTGAAGCTGGTTCCTCGGTCGTCCATCCCAGCGACGCCACGGTAATCGATTTGGGTCCGGCAACACTGATGCCCGGACTCATCGACGCCCACGTCCATCTCTTTCTCCATCCTGGCGCCGAGGATCTGCAAACCGTCGTTGAATCGGTGCCCGAGCGCACCATCCTCGCCGAAATCGCGGCCCGCGACGATTTGATGGCGGGCTTCACCGCCGAGCGCGACATGGGAACCGAGGGCGCGGGTTCAGCTGACTCCGCCGTGCGCAATGCCATCGATTCCGGACTGATTCCCGGTCCGCGCATGAGCGTCAGCGGCAACGCCATCAGCATTCTCGGAGGGCATGAAGACGCGATCCATTTCAATCCCGCCGAGCACATTTCATCGAATGCCACCTACGCCAACAATATCGGCGAGTTGGTGTCGGTAATACGGCAGCAGATCAAGGAGGGCGCGGACTTCATCAAGATTTATCAAACCGGCGCCGACCGCCTCGCCGACGGCAAATTCACCACGCCCTACCAGTACACCGAGTCGCAACTCGAAGTCGCGGTCGAGGAAGCGGCACGCGTGGGTAAGCGCGTCGCCGTGCATTGCACCGGGGAGCCCGGAGCTCTTTACGCGGTCCATGCCGGCGTAGCCTCCATCGATCACGCCTACCAGCTCAGCACCGAGACCATGCGCATCATGCGCGAGAAGCAGATTTACGCCGTGCCCACCTTTGCCATCGCCGAATACTTCGCCGCCCACGCCGACTCGCCCGCTCTGGCCGAGCGTGAGCGCGAGCTGCCCTTCCACGCCGATGAGTTTCGCAAGCAACTCGCGGCGGGTGTTCCTATGGCGGTGGGGTCCGACGTCGGCCCGTTTCCACATGGAACCCAGGCACGCGAGTTTGAGTTGATGGTGAAGTACGGAATGCCTGCCGCCGATGTGCTCCGTGCCAGCTTGTTGAACGGCGCGCGCCTTCTCGGCAAGCAGGACGCAATCGGCCAGCTCAAGCCCGGCTTCTACGCCGATGTGATCGCAGTTCCCGGCGATCCGCTGCAGGATATCTCCGTACTCACGCGCGTCAGCTTCGTCATGAAGAATGGCGTCGTGTACAGGAAATAGTGCGGCAAAGCGGTAGTGGCTCAGTTTCGATTTGTTTTGAAAGGGCAAGACTTCAGTCGTGCCGTAAATGCCGCATAATCAGTAGCGGCTTTAGCCGCTGGGGGAATGCGTCTTCCAAACGGAGCCACTACGGGCAAAGCTGAACGCGAAGACGACGCCGTTTTCGCGTGAGAAAATCGTCAGTCCCGGATTACTTCAAGGAGTTTTATGAACTTGCGTACGCGCAAACTCTCGCTCGCTTCCCTCACTCTTGCCTGCGTCTTTTCTTGCTCTTCTTGTAATGCCGGCCCAGAGTGCTCCAGCGCAGACCACGCAGCCTGACTCCGCGCATCGCAAGTGGGCCCTGGTGTTACACGGCGGCGCCGGAGTCATCGCATCGATGTCTCCCGAAGTCGAGGCTAAATCCCGCGCCGGCCTCAAAGAGGCGCTCGCTGCTGCTGCCGGCGTGCTCGATAAAGGTGGCTCGTCGCTCGATGCGGTCGAAACCGCCATCAAGCTGCTCGAAGATAATCCGCTGTTCAACGCAGGCCGGGGCGCGGTTTTCGCAGCGGATGGCACTAACCAGCTCGATGCCGCAATCATGGACGGCGAGACGATGCGGGCCGGCGCGGTTGCCGATGTGCAGCGCACGCGGAATCCCATCTCGCTGGCCCGCGCCGTCATGGAGCAGTCGCCGCACGTCATGCTGATCGGCTCCGGCGCCGATGAGTTTGCCGCGCACGTGCATCTCGAACAAGTGCCGCCCAGCTTCTTCTTCACCGAACGCCGCTGGCAGGAGCTTCTACGGCAGCTCGAAAAGGACGGCTCGCCCATTCCTCCGCGTCCCCAGGGTGCGCCCGCGCCTCCGGCCAAGCCCGTCGCTGAATTTCAAAGTAGTGGCGGGCACAAGTACGGCACGGTCGGCGTCGTCGCGCTCGACCGCCGTGGCAACATCGCGGCCGGTACCTCCACCGGCGGCACCACGGCCAAGCGCTGGAACCGCGTCGGCGACTCGCCGATCATCGGCGCGGGAACCTACGCTTCGAATCAGTCGTGCGCCGTCTCGGCGACGGGCACGGGTGAGTACTTTATCCGGCTCACGGTGGCGCGCACCATCTGCGCGCTGGTGCAGTACAAGGGCATGAGCTTGCAGGAGGCCGTCGACCAGGTTGTACAAAAGGATCTCGCCTCCATCCACGGCGACGGAGGCGTCATCGCGCTTACGCCCGATGGTCAGCAGGCCTGGAGCTTCAACACTCCCAGGATGTTCCGCGCGAAGCTAAAGGAAGGCGGTACGCCGCAAATCAGCATCTATCGCGAGGAGCCGTAAGACTCCCGCACTTCATTTAGCCGCATCTTGTAGCGCCGGCATCTTGCCAGCTGTCCCGAGGGCGCGATGGAGATCAGGTATACTCATCGGCCATGCAAACGGCCACGAAATCGGCGTCTAAGTCTCACCTACATTTTGCCGCGCTGCTTTGCGCGCTGGCAGCCTCACTGCACTCGGTTCCGCTTCTGGCGCAAGATCAGGGACCTGTTCCCACTCGCGCCGCGGCCGCGCTTGACTCCTTGCCGCACGCGAGAAAGATCGATCAAGTGGCGCTCTCTCCCGATGGAACGCAGGTTGCCTACATCGTCGAAGGACAGATCACGGTAACGCCGGTGCGCGGCGGCGCTCTCCAGGAAATCTCCGTCGAAGGCAAGCTTCCACTGCGCGAGGTCACCTGGTCGGCGGACAGCAAGCAGATCGCATTTCTGGCTGATTTGCCGGGCGAAATTCCCGTGGCTCAAGTCTGGACCGCGGCCGTCGATGCAAGTGGTAGTGGTAGCGCTCTGGCAAAGCGGGCAGAATTGAAAGGTTATGCCCAGACGCCTCGTTTTTCACCCGACGGAGCGATGCTGGCTATCCTCTTTATTAAGGGGCTGCCGCGGGTGGCTGGCCCGCTCCAGCCGATGATCCCGCTGGCGGGCGTGATTGACAACCAGATATTCGAGCAGCGCCTTACCACCATCAGCCTGAGCACAAACCACCTGGCGCAGGTCACGCCGGCCGATGTGTACATTTATGAATACGACTGGACGCCCGACGGAGCGGCGTGGGTAGCCACGGCAGCGCACGGCTCGGGCGACGCTAATTGGTGGGTCGCGCGGCTCTATCGGATTAATGCGCGCAGTGGCGAGATGCGCGAGATCTACGCGCCCAAGTGGCAGATGGAAGACCCGCACGTCTCACCGGACGGCAAGAATGTAGCGCTGATCGAAGGCATCATGAGCGACGCCGGGGTCACGGGTGGGGATATCGTCGTTGTTCCTATTAACGGCGCGACTAACGGCGACACGGCACGGAATCTCACTCCGAACCTCAGGGCATCTCCTTCCTCTATTGCGTGGGCGTCGCCCGACCGCATTCTTTTCGCCGCAAATGTCGACGGGAATTCCGGTTTCGGCAGCGTGAGCACCACCGGAGCCGAGGCGCAGATACGGTGGACGGGCGAAGAAGTAGCGTCCGCAACCTCGGACACAGCTCAAGCTAGCGGATCGTTCTCCCGCGACGGAACGGTGACTGCGGTTACGCGCCAATCGGCCAGCACGCCACCCGAAGTCTGGGCGGGGGCGATTGGCACCTGGAAACAGATCACGCACCTGAACGACGGTCTCGAGCCGTCATGGGGCGCAAAGCGCAATATCCACTGGCAGAACGGAAGCACGCGAGTGCAAGGCTGGCTTACGCTGCCCAGGAACTTCGCTCCCGGCAAGACATCTGGCAAGACATATCCGCTCGTAGTCAACGTACACGGCGGCCCGTCGTCCGCGTGCATGTCTCCGTGGAGTGAAGGTCTCACCGGAGCCGAATCGGCGATGGGCTACTTCGTTCTCTGTCCAAACCCGCGCGGCAGCTACGGACAGGGCGAGGCGTTTGTGCAAGCCAACATCAAGGATTTCGGCGGCGGAGACTATCGCGACATCATGGCCGGCATCGATGCCGTCTCCAAGGAGTACCCGATCGACGCCAAGCGCATCGGAATTCGCGGCCACAGCTATGGCGGATACATGGCCATGTGGGCGGAGACGCAGACCGACCGTTTTGCCGCCGCGGTGGCGGGCGCCGGACTCTCCGACTGGCTCAGCTACTATGGCCTGAACGATATCGACGAGTGGATGATTCCGTTTTTTGGAGCGTCCGTCTATGACGATCCCGCGATTTACGCCAAGAGTGATCCCATGCACTTCATCAAAGCGGTGAAGACGCCTACGCTGATTCTGGTCGGCGATCGCGACGGCGAAGTTCCCATGGAACAATCGGTGGAATGGTGGCACGCGCTCAAAACCCTGAACGTGCCCACCAGACTGGTGGTCTATCCGAACGAAGGACACATGCTGGTAAAGCCCGTCGACTCCTACGACTACAACTTGCGTAGTCTGGAGTGGTTCGACGAGTGGTTCAGGAAAGCGTCAGCACACTAGACAGCGCCGGCGCGCGCTATGAGTTCTAGACTTCGAGACTTCTAGATCGCAACACATTCGATCGAACTTCCGGGGAAGGCGAAGAAAATAGCGCGGCCGACCTTGCCTCTGATACCCTGCATAACTATGCGCCTTTTCCACACCCTGTTTTTCGTCGTCGCCATAGCGGGTTGCGTCTTCGCCCAAAACCCTAAGCCGGTTGCCGATCGCCTCGCCGCACAGAACGCTCTTTTCGAAGAGCAGTACGAGTCAGATCTCCGGAACTTTCCCGAGCGCGCCACCTCCTACGGCGACTATCGCTACAACGACAAGCTCGCCGAGTATTCACTCGATGCCATCAACCAGCGCCACCAGGCCAACCAGGACTTCCTGGCCCGGCTTGCAGCCATCCCCAGCGCCGGCTTCTCCGACCAGGATCAGCTTTCTCACGACCTCCTGGTTCGCGTCCTTCAGCAGCGCATCGCCGACTTCAACCTGAAAGAGTATGAGATGCCCATCAATCAGCAGAACGGCGTCCATACCAGCCTCGCCGATCTGCCGCTCTCCGTCCCTTTCGACTCGGTCAAACACTACGAGGACTACATTGCCCGTCTTCACCAGATCCCGCGCGTCCTCAGCCAGACCACCGAAGTCCTGCGTGCGGGCATGAAAGACAAACTCATGCCCGTCCGATTCCTGATCGAGAAGCTCCCCGTACAGTGCCAGGGAATCATTGACGCCGACCCTTTTCTGATCCCGACGAGGAAATATCCGGCGGACATCTCAGCCGACGACCAGAAACGCTTGACGCAGCAGATCACTGACGCCATCAATACCGACGTCATCCCGGCGTACAAAACCTTCGCGAACTTTCTCAGCAAGGAATACGCGCCTGAGGGCCGCACCACGCTCTCCATCACTTCTCTCGCCGACGGCCCGAAGCGCTACGAAAACGATATTTACGCCCGGACCACCACCCACATGACGCCGGACGAAATCCATCAACTCGGGCTGCGCGAGATCGATCGCATCCAGGCGGAGATGACCGTGATCGCCAAGAAGGCGGGCTTCGCCGACCTTGCCTCTTTCCGGGCATCCGTCAAAACGAACCCCAAATACATTCCGATTTCCGCGGAGCAGATCCTCGAGGATTACCGCCACTACATCGCCCAGATGGAACCGAAACTTCCCGAGCTTTTCACTCTTCTTCCGAAGTCGCCGGTCACAGTCGAAGCCATACCTGCCTTTCAGGCTGCCGCCGCGACCCACTACGTCACCGGCACGCCGGACGGCAAGCGCCCCGGCCGCGTCGTGGTCGCCACTTCCGACTTCGCGCATCGCTCCCTGGTTGACAACGAGGCGATCGCTTACCACGAGGGCATCCCCGGACATCACTTGCAGCTCTCGGTGCAGCAGCAACTCGAAGGGTTGCCGAAGTTCCGGCTTCATGGCCTCGGCTTCAACGCTTACATCGAAGGCTGGGCGCTATACGCGGAGGAACTCGGCAAAGAGGTTGGCTTCTATCAGGATCCCGTTTCCGACTACGGCCGCCTGTCTTCCGAGCTTTTCCGCGCCGTGCGTCTGGTGGTCGACACCGGCATTCACTCGAAAGGTTGGACCCGCGATCAAGTCGTCGACTTCTTCCGCAAGTCGGGCGCGATTGACGAGCCGAGCATCCAGTCCGAGACTGACCGCTACATCGCCTGGCCGGCACAAGCGCTCAGTTACAAACTCGGCCAGCTCAAGATCCGCGAACTCCGCGAACGCGCCAAGAAGGAATTGGGCCCCAAGTTTGACATCCGCAAGTTCCACGACGAGATGCTCGATGGCGGAACCCTTCCCCTCGATCTGCTCGAAGCGCGCACCGATAAATGGATCGCACAACAGAATAAAAAATAAATTCAGCTGAGCACGACTAGCGGCAGCCTAAAATGAGTTTGCGAAGAATAAGAGATGCCGCAGATTTCTCCAACGGAGTTTTACGCGCTACCGCTTCGTGTGCATGCGTTTCTCGCCGGCGTCCCGTTGCACGACGTCTGGGCGGTTGATCTGCCGATGCACGGCAAGGGCGTTACGCTTTCTGAATTCCTTCGCCGTGCGAGTAAGGGGGGAAGCAACAAACTTCCGCCGGTGGCCCGCTCGCTTATGCGTCTTCGGCTTTTCCTTGGAAGCATTTTTCGACTTGAGGCCGAACCGAAAGACGCCTTGGCAACCTCGTTTGGAAGCCGCCTAACGCCAGAAGATCGTGCTTGTTCTTCGGTCGTCCCTGGAACGCCAGAAGGACTGTTCCGAGTTGTCTATCGTTTCGAAAACGAACAGCTGCTTGAAATACAGAACCGTACCGTGCATGGTGCGGCCCTCAGTGCCCTCGCTGAGAGAGCCAATAGCTATCGATTCTACTTTGCGGTTTACGTGCGCCAGAGTACGTGGATTACGCCGTTCTACGTGGGCTTAATCGATCCGTTCCGGAAATGGATCATCTATCCGGCCATGCTGAAAACAATTCGTGCAACCTGGGAACAGAATATCTAACCTTATAATTTGAAGTTCGCATCGTATTGGCCTTGGTACGGGTGCAGAGTCCTTCCTTGCCTAAGGTCTGAATAAGAAATAAAATCCGGGAAACTAGCATTGGAACCAGCACTAGCGCCTCCCAGGAGAATCTCGTGAAAGTAGTGATGCTGTGCGGAGGGCTCGGTACACGCTTGCGCGAGGAGACCGAATATCGGCCCAAGCCCATGGTGGAAATCGGCGGCCGTCCGATCCTTTGGCATATTATGAAGTTGTACGCGCACAATGGCTTTACTGATTTTGTGTTCTGCCTCGGATACCGCGGCAACATGATTAAGGACTATTTCCTGAACTACGAGGCGATGAACAACGATTTCAGCATTTGCCTCGGGCGGAACTCCAAGATTGAGTACAAGAACGTCCATCGCGAACAAAATTTTCAGGTCACTCTCGTCGATACCGGACAGAACACGATGACGGGCGGACGGGTCAAGAAGGTTGAGAGGTACATCGGCGACGATATTTTCATGTTGACCTATGGCGATGGCGTAGGCGATGTGAACATCCGAGGGCTGTTGGAATTCCACAAGGGCCATGGGAAGCTGGCCACGGTCACGACCATCACGCCGAGTTCGCGCTTCGGAGTCATCGAAGCAAACTCGATCGGCCGCGTGACCAAGTTTCAGGAAAAAGCAAAGACCAGCGGCCGCGCCAGCGCCGGCTTTTTCGTGCTCGATCGCCGTGTGTTCGATTATCTCGGCGGCGACGATTGCATCTTTGAGAAGGAGCCCCTGGAGCGGCTCGCCAACGACGGGCAGTTGATGGCCTACCAGCACGACGGCTTCTTCTACGCGATGGATACGTATCGCGAGTACGAGTACTTGAACCAGCTATGGAGCGCGAACCAGGCGCCGTGGAAAGTTTGGCCGGAATAAGCCTGGCAGAAATAAGCTTGGCAGGAATAATCAGGAATAATAATGACGAATGGCTTCTGGCGCGACCGTAGTGTCTTCATCACTGGCGCCACGGGACTGGTGGGTGGATGGCTGACGAAACACCTGCTGGAGCAGGGCGCGTCCGTGACGGCGCTGGTGCGCGACTGGGTTCCGGCCAGCGAATTTGTGCACCAGGGGCTCGCCGACCGCGTCAACATTGTGCGCGGCGGGTTGAGCAGTCCGTATCTGCTGGAGCGAGTGCTGGGCGAGTACGAGATCGAAGTTGTTTTTCATCTCGCGGCACAGACGATCGTCGGAATTGCCAACCGCAATCCGCTTTCAACTTTCGAGAGCAACATACGAGGAACGTGGAATCTTCTGGAGGCTTGCCGGCGTTCGCCCGTGGTGAAGTCGGTCATCCTCGCTTCTTCGGACAAGGCTTACGGCGATCAGGCGGTGCTTCCCTATAAAGAGGATATGCCGCTGCAGGGGAAGCATCCGTACGACGTCAGCAAGTCGTGCGCGGACCTGATTGCGCAGTCCTACGCCCACACGTTTGGCGTCCCGCTGGCGATTACGCGCTGCGGCAATTTTTACGGCGGCGGGGATTTGAACTGGAACCGCGTTGTACCGGGCACGATCCGCTCGGTGATTCGTGGTGAGCGGCCGATTGTTCGCTCTGATGGCAAGTACGTGCGCGACTACTTCTACGTGGAAGATGGCGCCGCGGCTTACATGCTGCTGGCGGAGCGGCTCATGCAGAATTCGAAGCTCCGCGGCGCGGCCTATAACTTTTCGAATGAAGCGCAGATCAGCGTGCTGGAACTGGTGAGTGCGATCCTGGCAAGAATGGGATCGAAGTTGAAGCCCGAGATTCAGAACCAGGCTTCAAACGAGATTCGTCATCAGTTCCTGAGCGCAGAACGCGCGCGTACGGAATTGCACTGGAAGCCCAGGTTCACGCTGGATCAAGGGTTGGAAAAAACCATCGCCTGGTACCGGGAGGCGCTGAAGTAGTGTCCCGAGTAAACGAGTTGCGCGACCGGATCCGCGCCCTAGTGGCGGAATACTACCGCGAGGCCTTCCCTTCCCCCGGGTTCGTGCCGGGATCATCGCCTGTGCCGATCTCGGGCCGCGTCTTCGACGAACAAGAACTTGAACTGCTGGTCGACTCCTCACTCGATTTCTGGCTGACCACCGGACGCTTCGCCGAACAGTTCGAACGTGAGCTTGCGAAAGTCGCAGGCGTGCGCGAGGCGGTGCTGGTGAACTCAGGCTCGTCGGCGAATCTGCTGGCGGTTACCGTCCTGACTTCGCCGAAACTCGGCGATCGGCGGCTTAGACCCGGCGACGAGGTCATCACGCTGGCCGCGGGATTCCCGACTACGGTCAATCCGATCCTGCAGAACGGACTGGTTCCCGTTTTCGTCGATGTTCAGATTCCCACCTTCAACGTGGATGTCAATTATCTTGAAGCGGCTGTATCCGAGCGCACCCGCGCCGTCATTTTTGCGCACACGCTGGGGAATCCGTTCGATCTCGATGCGGTGACGGCGTTCGCGAAGAAGCATGGCTTGTGGATGATCGAAGATTGTTGTGACGCGCTCGGCTCGACCTATCGCGGACAGAATGTGGGAACCTTCGGCGATCTCGCGACCGTCAGCTTCTATCCGGCACACCACATCACTATGGGCGAAGGTGGGTGCGTCTTGACGAACAAGCCTCTGATGCGCACGCTGGTCGAATCGTTTCGCGACTGGGGACGTGATTGCTGGTGCGCTCCCGGTAAAGAGAACACCTGCGGAAAGCGTTTCGACTGGCAACAGGGCGACCTGCCCCACGGATACGATCACAAATATATCTATTCGCATGTGGGCTATAACCTGAAGGCCACCGACATGCAAGCGGCCGTGGGAGTCGCGCAGTTGAAGAAATTGCCGGGATTCATCGAAGCGCGAAAACGAAATTTTGCGTATCTGAAGGCGGGACTCAAAGATAGAAAAGTCGAAGAGCAATTCGTTTTGCCCGAGGCAACTCCGAACTCTGATCCCAGTTGGTTTGGCTTGCCCCTGCTGGTGCGGGAGACGGCTCCATTTTCTCGCAACGCGCTGATTGATTTCTTGTATGCGAAAAAGATCGCTACTCGCCAGCTGTTCGGGGGCAACCTGGTCCGTCAACCCGCCTATGCGGACCTGAAGTATCGCGTGGTGGGCGATCTTCGAATGAGTGACCGCGTGATGAATCAGGCCTTCTGGATTGGCGTCTATCCCGGACTCACCCAGCCGATGTTAGACTACGTTTTGGAAACGATCAACGAAATCGCTTCAAAAGGGGTACTTTCCGATGCCGCACGAAATTAGCCACAGTTCTCCCGGCCAGCTTCCGGAGATTCGATTGGGGTCCAAGGTGGTCGGAGCGGGGAAACCTTGCTATGTGATCGCTGAAATCGGAATCAACCACAACGGAGATATCGACCTTGCGAAAAAACTTATCAACGTGGCTTCGGGCTCGGGTTGTGACGCAGTCAAGTTTCAAAAACGAACCATCGATGTCGTCTACACGGCCGAAGAACTGGCGAAACCCCGGGAAAGCCCTTTTGGAGCGACCAACGGCGATCTGAAGCGCGGCCTTGAATTCGAGCAGGAAGAGTATGAGGAGATTGACCGCTATTGCCGTGAGGTCAAGATCGACTGGTTCGCGTCTTGCTGGGATGAGGCGTCCGTCGATTTCATCGCCCAGTTTAAGGTGCCGTGCTTTAAAGTCGCTTCCGCATCCCTTACCGATGACAACCTGCTGCGCCATACACGCGCGGTTGGCACGCCGATCATCCTGTCGACCGGAATGAGTACGATGAAAGAGGTCGACCATGCGGTAGAAGTTCTGGGCAAGAAGGAACTCATCCTTCTGCATGCCTGCAGTACGTATCCCGCTTACTACGAAGAATTGAACCTGCACGTCATCGATGTGCTTAGAGATCGCTATCGCGTGCCGGTCGGTTACTCCGGCCACGAAACCGGCCTGCCCTCGAGCGTTGCGGCCGCGGTGCTCGGCGCCTGCATCATCGAGCGGCACATCACGCTTGATCGCTCCATGTGGGGATCGGACCACGCGGCGTCGCTCGAACCGAATGGAATCACGCGCCTGGTTCGCGACATCCGCCTGATCGAAAAATCGATGGGGGACGGCGTCAAGCGAGTGCTGGAGCGCGAGCAACCGATCATCAAGAAGCTGCGGCGCGTGGGAGCCACTTAGTGGCCAGGGTCGGGACACAAGCTGCAAAAAAGGTCGCGACGAAGCTTTTAAAGAAGATCAAGGCCATCGCCATGGATGTCGATGGCGTGCTCACCGACGGCGGCGTGTGGTGGGGGCCAAACGGCGAAGAATGGAAGCGCTTTCACTTTGCCGACATCATGGGCCTGTCGCTGGCGCGAAAATCGGGAATGGTGATTGCGTTGGTGTCGGGCGAGAACAGTCCGCTGGTCGACCGTCTGGCCAGCAAACTGGGCATCAGCGACGTTCACAAGGACTGCAAGGATAAAGCGGGCGCGCTGCACTCGTTCTCGGAAAAACACGGGTTGCGCCTGCAGGAGATTTGTTTCATTGGGGACGATGTCAACGATTTGGCCGCGCTCAGCATCGTTGGCCTCAGCGCCTGCCCCGCGGATGCGCGTCCTTCGATCCGAGAGAGCTGCCAGGTGGTCACCAAACTCGCCGGCGGCAACGGAGCCGTGCGCGAGGTCGTGGATATGTTGCTCGCGTCCAACAAAATGGCGGCAAAATTCTAGATTGTAAATTGTAAGCTGTAATTCTGAAGAGATGAGCCTCTCCGATTTTGCCAACCAGTGCCGCGCGAAGCTCACCAGCCACATTCCTCCCGGACAGTTCGGGCGATATCTGCTGGTGGGTGCCTGGAATACTTTGTTCGGATATGGCTCGTTCGCGTTTTTCACGGCACTTCTCAGCCCGATGATTCCGCACAGTTATATCGCTGCCTCGGTGATTTCCAGTCTGCTGAACATCTCCGTCTCATTCTTCGGCTACAAATGGTTCGTATTCAAAACCAAGGGCAACTACCTGCGCGAATGGATCCGTTGCGTCGGGGTGTACAGCGGCGGCATTCTCTTTGGAGTACTCGCGTTACCCGTACTGGTCCTGCTCATTCGGCGGAATACAAGATTCTTCGCCCAGGCGCCGTATATCGCCGGCGCTCTTCTGACGGCGTTCATGGTGCTGTACAGCTTTCTGGGACATAAAAAGTTCTCCTTCCGGTCGCCTGCATAATCATAATGACGACGCGCATACTCATCACCGGCGGGTCAGGGTTCATTGGACGAAATCTCGCGGAGCAGCTCGCCGGCACCTATGAGGTATTGGCGCCCTCGTCCGCCGAACTGGATCTGCTGCAAGAGCAGGCGGTGCGCGCATACCTCGACGGGCACAGTTTTGATGTGGTCGTGCATGCCGCCAGCACGCGTTCGAATCGGCGCCTGGCTGCTCCTCCTGACCTGCTCGACCGCAATTGCCGCATGTTTTTCAATCTTGCGCGCAATCTCGAAGGCAACGGCGGCCGCGTCGGCAAACTCATTCATTTCGGTTCGGGCGCGGAGTACGACCGCTATCAAGTGCCGGCACGAGTTCGGGAAGACTATTTCGATACCCGCGTGCCCAAAGACGCATACGGGTTTTCCAAATACATCTGCGCCAAGTACATCGAGCGCTCGGACCGAATCGTTAATCTACGACTGTTCGCAGTTTTTGGCGCCTACGAAGACTACACGGTGCGCTTCATTTCCAACGCCTGCTGCCGGGCGCTGAAAAGATTGCCGATTGTGCTGCGGCAGAATGCCGTGTTTGACTACCTGTACATCAAAGACCTGGTCAAGATCACGAGATGGTTCATCGAAAACAACGCCCGTCACAAGGCGTACAACGTCTGCAGCGGACGACCCGTGGCGCTACTCGAGTTAGCTAAAATCGTCGCCCGGGTCTCGGGGTGCAATCCCAATTCCGATATATCCGTCATGACCGAAGGTATGGGACCCGAGTACTCCGCCGACAACTCGCGTATGCTAACGGAAATGGCCGGATATCAGTTTTGGGATGTAGAGGACTCGATCAGGGACCTGTATACGTGGTATGAGCGGAACGGAGCGATCGACATCGAATCGCTAAGGTTCGACGAGAAAAACAAAATCGGAGTGAGCAAGTGACGCCAACCCAGGTAACCGCGGGCAACGACGTGGAGCAACTTGAAAATATCTTGCGGCGGATCGAGGCGGAGTCACCAGACACCGTGCGGGCACGTGAGCGCAGTGCTTTCGACGACCTAGCGAGCCCACTGGGCGAAAGGTTGGTGTTATTTGGGGCCGGGCCGCTGGGCAAGGGCGTCCTCGCCGGACTGCGCAAAGCGGGAGTTGAGCCGCTGGCCTTTGCCGACAATAATCGTGACCGTTGGCACCAGCAAGTCATGGGTCTCCCCGTGCTCTCTCCCGCGGAAGCGGTGGAACAGTACGGCCAGAACGCATGCTTTGTCGTCACCATCTACCAAGGCTCCGCGGTGCGTCGCCAGCTTCAGGACCTCGGTTGTCTGCGGGTAGTGCCGTGCGCCCCGCTCCTCTGGAAGTACGCCGACATCTTCATCCCGCAATGTGGACTTGAACTGCCGCACAGGTTTCGAGAACAGTGCGCCAGCATCCGGCGATGTTACCCCACGTTGGGGGACGAACTTTCGAAGCGCGATCTGCGCGAACAGCTACTCTGGCGCTACTGGCTCGATTTTTCAGCGCTGTCACCGCCGCTGGACGCGATTGACACCTACTTTCCACTGGATTTACTGTCCCCGCTTCCCGACGAAGTGTTCGTCGATTGCGGCAGCTTCGACGGCGACAGCATCCGGAGCTTCCATCGTCACTGGGGTGGCAAGTTCCGTCATGCTTTCGCTTTCGAGCCCGATCCGGCAAACCGCGGTGCGTTGGACTCCAACGTAAAGGCCATCGCAATCGGCGATCAGGTTACGGTAATGCCCTACGCCGTCGGGAACATCAACGGTCGAGTCTCGTTCGCTTTCAATAGTTCCGCGTCCTCGCACGTTACGGCCGAGAAGGCGAACTCCGATTCAGGACCGGCGATCGAGTGCCGCCGCCTGGATGACATCGAGTGGCCGACGACTCTGACGCCGACCTACATCAAAATGGATATCGAAAGCGCGGAGCCGGAAGCACTGGCCGGGGCAGGTGAATTGTTGCGGCGCCATCAACCGGTGCTCGCGGTCTGCACGTATCACCGAAGCGAGCACCTTTGGCAGATACCGAATCTCATCCGTTCCATTGCACCCGAGTACCATGTGTTCTTGCGGCGCTACGCCGAAGAGTGTTGGGAAGGCGTTTGCTATGCCATTCCCAGACACAGACTGAATCGCACCTAACTTTCACCCATGCCCAAAAGCGTGACCATCCTCACACCCTGTTATAACGAAGAGGGCAACGTGCGCGAGGTATACCTCCAAGTGCGCGCTGCCGTCGCCGCCGCCGGCAACTACAGGTACGAACACATCTTTATCGACAACGCCTCCACCGACAACACCCTGAACGAACTGAAGGCGATCGCTGCTCAGGACAAGAACGTAAAAGTAATCAGGAATACCCGCAACTTCGGCACTGTCCGCTCCCCCATGCATGCCTTGTATCAGGCCAGCGGAGACGCGGTCATTGGGATCGTCGCCGACCTGCAGGATCCTCCCGCGATGATTGTTGATCTGATCCGTAAGTGGGAGGAGGGTTACCCGGTGGTGATCTGCGTCAAGATGGCGAGCGACGAAAGCGGTCTGATGTTCTGGATCCGGAAGAAATACTACCGACTGGTGAACCGTCTTTCCGGAGTGGAAACCTACGAGAACTATACGGGCTTCGGCCTGTATGACCGCCAGGTAGTGGAAGTGATCAAGAACTTTGATGATCCGTATCCGTACTTCCGCGGCATGATCGCCGAGGCCGGATTCCCGCATTTCGATATTCCATACCATCAGCCCGCGCGAAAACGCGGAATCACCAAAAACAATTTCTATGCGCTCTACGATATGGCGATGCTCGGAATCACAAATCTGTCGAAAGTGCCGCTGCGACTGGTGACCTTTTCCGGTTTTGTGGGCGCGCTCATTTCGATTCTGGTGTCGCTGGCATACTTGGTTTACAAACTGATCTTCTGGAACAACTTCTCGGTGGGCATCGCGCCCCTGGTCATCGGCGTATTTTTCTTCATGTCGGTGCAGATGCTTTTTATGGGCATCATTGGAGAATACATCGGCACCATCCATACCCTGGTGCAGAAGCGCCCGCTGGTGGTCGAGCAGGAGCGCATCAATTTTGAATATGGCCCAGGTGAGCCCTTGCGGAACGAGACCCAAACCAGTGCGACTTCGTGAACCTCAGCGTTGGACCGGAGATCTCCTATGAACGCGGATACGGCGCAGTCTCTAGCGGTGGCCAGAATTCGCGACTGCGCGGCGGTAATGCAAAGTCTCCTCGAGTCGGCTGCGTACTTGAGCGCAGTCGTCAAGGTGGCGGACGCCATGACCAAGAGCCTGCGTTCCGGAAACAAGATCCTGTTCTTCGGCAACGGCGGCAGCGCGGCCGACGCCCAACACCTGGCCGCGGAACTGAGCGGACGGTTCTTGAAAGAACGCAAGAGCCTCTCGGGCTGGGCTCTGACCACTAACACTTCCGTCCTGACCGCGATCGGCAACGATTATTCTTTTGACGAAGTGTTCTCACGCCAAGTTCAAGGGATCGGCAATCCCGGGGATGTCGCCTTCGCCCTCACCACCAGCGGCAATTCTTCCAACGTGCTGCGCGCCGTGAACATGGCTCGCGAACGGAACCTCGTGACGGTGGGTCTGACCGGAAAAACCGGCGGGAAGTTGCGCAGCGCGGTCGATCACTGTATCTGCATTCCCAGCGATCAGACACCTCGTATTCAGGAAGCGCACATCTTGACCGGACACATTCTTTGCGAACTGATCGAGGAAACTCTATTTGAGCCGAATTGACTACGGGCACGATTGCGGAACCGGAATCGCTTGCTCCATAGCCGGGGCGGTTTAGCTAGGATCCAGCTGCCGCCTCTGCGACTGCACGGTCGCCCGGCATGGCGTCGCAGGACGCAGCAGCATACTTCGGTTCGAAATAGCGCTTGTAGCGCAGAATCCTTTTCTCGAAGAACTCATAACTCACTGCCGAAACGACAAAAGTCACGGCGGCGAGCACGACGATATAGGTGCACTCCATCATCACATCTCCACTAGCCCCGCTACCCCTGAAGATTCTGGGATACAAGAAGATCGAAGCTGCACCATTAATAGGGACGTGAAATACGTAGATCCCGTAACTGTAAAGGCCAATCGGGGCAAGCACACGCGATTTAAGAATCTTCTGCATCCACGTGCTCTCCGCTTCAGTGTGAGCGGCAAGAAGAACCAGCGCGCCGAATCCCAGCGCAAGCATGGTATAGCCGCCGCCTTCCGTGAGCAGCAAGATGACGTCGTCCAGCCGATGGACGACGGGAGCCGGGCCGAAGAGCAATACCGCCGCGCGCTGCGGAAACAGCAGCACCGCGGAGAAGGCGAGCAGGTATGAGCCCACGCCCAGGGTCGCGATCCACGGGAGCCACTTGCGGATTTTTAACATGCGCTCATGGTCGCGGAAAAGGAATGCGCAGAACGCCCCGATGAAGAGCGCATCCAATCGGCTGACGGTGGCCAATGCGATGGCCATCTGCGGGCCGCTGTGTGCGACCCAGGCTAAGCGAATTATTGCCGCCAGTGCGGCAACTGAGCCCGCGATCCAGGGAATGGAGCGGGGGCGAACCACCCAGACGATGAGGGGCCAGACCAGATAGAACTGTTCCTCGACCGCCAGCGACCAGAAGTGCGCGAGATAGTTGGCGTAATCCGGGCCCCAGTGAGCCTTCCACAGGCCAAGCCAGTTCGTCAGATAGCAGTAGTAGAGCCAGCGATCTTCGGGCAGAGGAAGCGTAGCCGTCAGCGCGGGAGAATTAATCCGGATGCCCGCAACGATCACAACGGTGAGAACGAGATAGTAGAGCGGAAATATCCGTAGAATGCGGCGCGCGTAAAACCCGGTGAAGTAGTTGCTCGCCTCGCGTGTGTCCAGCAGAATGCCGGTGATGAGGAATCCGGAGAGCACGAAAAACAGGTCCACTCCCATCCAGCCCTGGCCAACGTACATTCTGAGAAGAAAGGTAGGCAGGTTGAGCACCAGAATGTGGTCCTGCATGTGATGGAAGAAAACCAGAAGAATTGCCACTGCGCGCAGTCCGTCCAATGATTGGAGCTTGCGGTTGACAATCGTGGTTGGAGCCGGAACCGACATCTGGGAAGGCCTCCACCACTGTCCGTGGAAGCGCGAAATGATAGTAGTCGGCCGCACCAGGCGATATCCAGTTACTGGGGTCACATCGTGGGTTGGGATAGGAGCTGGAAGCCCCCAAGGTTGCATTCTTAAGCGGTAACAGTGGGCTGGTGCACAGTCGATGGACCTGGACCTGGACTTGGACCCAGACTTGGACTTGGGCCTGGACTTAAACTTGGACGCGTACGTGATGGAAACCAGCGATCCCGAAGTCTAAGCGCCGGCTGCTCGACAACAACCGCCATAGCTATGCCCACAATAATGCTGAGCGCGGCGGAGAGCAGCCATTGCCACGTCTCCATTTCGCTGCTCCACGCTATCGGACTGCCAGTGGTGATGCATTTGTATCGAAAGTAGGGGCGAAGGTAGTTGATCACTATCCAGTGCCACAAATATATCGAGTACGAATAGAAACCTACGCGTGCAAGCAGGTCGACCGGCCACCACAGAAAGTGTCCACGTTGGAAAGGTACGTGGATAGCCCATATCAATATGCACGCGAAGCCGAGGAATGTGCACGTGAGTCCCCATGTATACATATTCCAATTCTCAATCTCGAAAAAATAGATGGGGGTGAGCAACATACCGCCCGCAATCAGAAGCGGCCAACCCTTAACTCGCAAAAGAAGCTGTGGCTTGAAGTGAAATAAGTACCCGATCATCACACCGCAAAACAAACCATCCATCCGAAGGTGAGTCGGGATCAAATAAGCGACGTAATCTAAGAGGTACGCCGGTTTTGCCACCATGCGAAGCCAAAGCGAACCGATTGCGATGAGCAGAAAAACGACTGGAATTGGCGCGAACGGGTCTTCCTTCTTAGCGCGTAATCTCTTCAAAATCAGCAGAAATACCGGCAGCACGAAGTAGAAATGCTCTTCGACAGCTAATGACCACGTGTGGCCCGATAGACTTGGAAAATAGCTGGATAGGAATGCTGCATCAACCAGGATTGGACGGACCGGAACTTTGGCACCGGGGGTTTTGCTGGCCAACGTCACCACCGTGAGCACCAGTATGTACGTGTAAAAGGCGGGATAGATCTTCAGACCCCGACGCAGCCAAAACGTCTTAAGATGAATGTCTCCGAAGCGTTTGTATTCCTGAAAGAGAAGGCCTGAGATCAGAAAACCACTGATCACAAAGAACAGATCGACACCACACCATCCAATTTGAGTCCAGACTTCGGAAACGAAGGTGTGTCTGCCAAGCACCAGGAGGATGGCGACGGCGCGCAGTGCGTCGAGTACCTTACTGCGATCACTGCTCTTTTTAGGCTGCGGGTCCGAAATTGGAGGCGTCCTCACGAGACGATTAATGAAGTCGAAAACAGAAATCTTCTCCTGTATTTCCTCATTTTCCTGCGATCGCCAACCACCGCCGAGTGTATTGCGTCAGGTGAGTCGGGAACAGGTAGCTAAAGTAATCCTTGAGCAGCATAGGACAGTAATGACGTTTATGGACGCACCTGGCCCATCCGTTGGCCTTCGGTGCACCCTCACCGGCAATTGTGATTACGATCACACGGACTCGAAACCGCACGATTATCTCATTTAAAGTCAGGCGCTTACGACGCACGGCTTTACAATCAGGCAGCTCCAGCGATAGATTTAACTGCCGATAGATACTTTGAATAGTGGAGTTGCCGGTTGCGCCCTCCCTTGGATCAAGATGACCGCTCTTCCTCGCTTTCGGCCAAAGCCGTAGCCGAAGTTCTCCTATCCAGCGATCTGCTGGAAACCCTTCCCGACGCCATCGTCGCCGTTGATCGCGCTGGAACCATTGTTCAAGTCAATTCCCAAACACAAGAGTTATTCGGCTACGACCGCGACGAACTGATTGGACAAAAAGTCGAAATGCTCGTCCCTGAGAACTATCGGCGCGAGCACCACCATCATCGTGAGAACTTCGCGCAAACGCCGAAGGCGCGGCGCATGGGAGCGGGCCTGGATCTCTTCGGAAGACGGCGCAACGGTTCGGAATTCCCGGTAGAGATTAGTCTCAGTCCGGTTTCCACTGAGCATGGAATTTTCGTCTTGAGCGCGATCCGCGACATCAGCGATCGCAAGCAAATTGAAGAAGAACTGCGCCGGGCGCATGAAGAGCTGTACCAGAAAACGGTCGAGCAACTGGGAGAATCCCGCTCCAGGCTGGCCTCGATTATCGATTCCTCCGAAGACGCGATCATCAGCAAGAGCCTGGACGGCACCATTACCAGCTGGAACAAGGGAGCCGAGCGCATTTATGGCTACACGCCCGAGGAGGTCATCGGGAAAAATATATCGCTTCTGGCGCCCACCGATCATCCCGACGAAATCCCAGAAATCCTGCGGAAAATTTCGCGCGGTGAAAGCGTCGAGCATGATGAATCGGTGCGCGTAACCAAGGACGGACGACACCTGGACGTTTCTATCTCCGTCTCTCCGTTGCGCGATGCCAAAGGTGACATCATAGGAGCTTCAGCGATTGAGCGCGACATCACGGCCCAGAAACGGGCTGAGGGCCAGATTCATCAATCCCAGAAGATGGAAGCAATCGGGCGGCTGGCGGGAGGAGTCGCGCACGACTTTAACAACATCCTGGGAATCATCAATGCCTGTGCCGAATTCCTCCGCGACCGCCTTGACCCCGCCGCGGAATCGTCGAAGTACATCGAGAATATCAAGAAGTCCATCGAACGCGGTTCATCTTTGACTCGCCAACTCCTGACCTTCAGCCGCAGTTCCGTCATCCAACCCTGTGTTCTTGATCTGAACGAACGGTTGAAGGACGTCGGCAAGCTGCTGCGGCCGCTGATGGGAGACGATGTCGAGATTCTCATTGTGTCCAAATCACCCACGGCAGTGGTGGAGGCAGACCCGGGCCAGCTCGACCAGATCGTAGTAAACCTCGCGGTGAACGCGCGCGACGCGATGCCACGAGGCGGCAAGTTTATTCTTGAAACTCGCGCGGAGCGATTTGACGAGGGTTTCGCCGAGCAGCATCAAGCCATGTCCGCGGGAAAATACGTTGTGCTCGCGGTCAGCGATACCGGCAACGGCATGGACGAAGCTACCGCGTCGCGCATCTTCGAACCCTTCTTCACCACCAAAGAGATGGGCAAAGGAACCGGGTTGGGTCTGGCCACTGTGTATGGCATCGTCAAGCAGAGCGCCGGACACATCCTCGTCTACAGTGAACTGGGGCACGGAACGACCTTTAAGATTTATCTCCCCAGCGCCGATCACAAAATCGGGCTTGAAACCAAGCCTTCTGAAGTCGAGACCGTCAGTCCGAAACGGCAAGGGACGACTATCCTGCTCGTCGAAGACGATGAAATCATGCGCAGCCTGACTCGTCAACTTCTCCAGGAACACGGCTATACCGTGGTCGAGGCGGATGACGGAAAGTCCGCGCTCGAATGGGTCGAATCTCATCCGGGTCCCATTGATTTGCTGCTGACCGACGTAGTCATGCGACGCATGAGCGGTCCCGAACTAGTGGAACGCCTCAACGCTTCTCAGCCGAACCTGAAAGTTGTATTCATGTCGGGATACACCGGGGAACTGATCGCGGAACGGGAAGTGTTGAAGCGCGGCATCACTCTGCTGGAAAAGCCATTCAGCCGAACCGCTCTGCTGAATACCATTCATACAACCTTGGGGTGAAACTTGCTGATCCCGAGCTACACCGGCGTAACGCCGACCATTCTCCATGGTCATGTAACCAAAGAAGTGGTGATGGAGATCACACATTGCTGTGTGAAACCACGCACTTCCAGCCTTAAGTCCTTTGGGCCAAGCCTGCAGCCGTATCTCACGACACCAACTCAAACAACGTATTTTCTATCACTTAGAAGACTTTCACAGTAGTCTTCCCCCGCCTCTGAAGAATGGCGAGGCGCTTGCCAAACTACCTGTGAGTGGAGGCATTAAAGATGGCTACCCAAGTCGTTAACCATGTCCAGAAGCCTGCGCCAGCAGATAAGACTTTTAGCGATTTTCCCCCTATCGTCGCCGAAGCTTTGGAGCAAGAGGCTCTCACCACCACCTACCCCACCGGAGCGGTTTTGTTCGCCGAAGGGCAGGCTCCCCGCGGAGTGTTCATCGTGCGCCGAGGTCGGGTAAAGCTTTCCATTTGCAGCAGCGACGGCAGGACGTTGATTCTGCGCATTGCCGACCCCGGTTGCCTTCTGGGAGTCGCCGCAGTAGTTTCCGGACGCAACTATGAAGCGACGGCCGAGACCCAGGAGCCTTCCGAGATCAGCTTCCTGCGCCACACCGATTTGCTCCGCCTCATGCGCCTTCACGGCGAGTTTGCTCTGTGGGTGACGCAACACATCAGCCAGGATTACGCCTCCACCTGCCGCGAAATCCGTGACCTGATTCTTTCCGACTCGGCCAGCGAAAAACTGGCTCGACTGCTGGTGGGCTGGCTCGACCAGAACACTTCAGCCAGAAATCCCAGCCAGATGAAGCTGGCTCTGACGCACGAAGAGATTGGGCAGATGATCGGGTCGTCGCGAGAGACGGTGAGCCGGCTGTTCGCGGGCTTCAAGAAGCAGCGTCTCATCCAGCAAACCGGGTCCACGATTGTGATCCCTAACCGCCTTGCCCTGGAAAACCTTATTACAGCCTAGAGATATTACGGCGTAAGGCAGCCACTCGACGGGGCCGGTTAACCCACCGGCCCCTTTCTCTTTGAGAGCATGTTTCGCCGATTGTACGTACAGTGTTTCGCGTGGAACACTTTGTACTTATGCAACTGTACGTATACTTCGGTATGTGCGTATAAACTACACACAAACTTTGGGACGAGGGGTGGGGTTGCAGGTTATTGATAATACTCGACGTCGGTTGTTGTTAAAGGGACACAGACGGATACTTATTGCGCGGTAATTATTACAAAACTGCGGGAGCCATGAGATTTCAATCGCGTTTGATTTGGTTAGGAGAAGCTATGCCGAGAATCACCGGAATACGGATCTTCTGTATCGCGGCGGCGATGACGCTGCTAACCGTCCCCACGGCGGAAGCGAAAAAAGGACCAGAACTGGCCCCAGCTCCGATACCCATACAAATCCTCACCGGCAAAAGAGTGTTTATCTCCTATCGGGAAAGCGATGCGGATCCGGGAGCGCCCGACCTGACCTACAACGAGTTCTACCTGCTCATGAAGAGTTGGGGGAAATATGAACTGGCGTCGGCTCCCGCGGACGCGGACTTGGTTTTCGAAATCCGTTTCGTGAGCGGCATTTCCGATTCCCAGCTTTGTCTGTCGATCGTCGATCCCAAGACGCATGTTGTGCTGTGGCCATTCATCCAGCACGTGCAAAGCTCATCGCGGGAAACCGCGCGGCGCAAGAACTTTGATCAGGCAATGGCCGATCTGGTGGACGACGTGAAGAAAGTGACGACCGCGCCGGCGGCCGGTACTCCGGCTTCAAACAAATAGGGCCGTACCAACTGGGGGTGCGCCACTTCTCGCGCTTTTCGAGAAGTGGCTTACCCGAACCGCCGGCACCATTGGATTCAGCCGGGTGCTCCATCCTAACGTCGTGCTTTTCGACGTCAGAGCCTGCCCTGAGCGGAGTCGAAGGGGTGGGATTCCACCCTATCGAACGGCCCCACAATTGACCGAGGTGGTTAGAATCAAGTATGGCCAGTCAATCGAATATGCAGGACCCGGAAGGACGAAAGCCACCCTCGTTCGGAACTCGAGAGTTCCTGTTTGCAGTCTTCCTGGCAATCATCTTTTTTCTGCTTGGCCATACCATGGTGCGTCACCGCTTCTTTCAAGGCCAACGGGTCCATCGGAACGGCTCCATCGGACAGTAGGATGGCTGGGCGCTCTGCCGGTGCCTCCCTCAAGTATGTTCATCCAAGAACAACTAGTAAATGGAACTGGTCAAAGGCCCCGCCCTTCGCTTCGCGATAGGACGGGCCACCCTCTATGGCCTTAGTGGCCTTCGAAGTGGGGTAAATCGTGTCAAGGGGAAGAAAGCTTCGCCTTTTTCGCCTGCTTGCGGTTCGAAAATCCGGGGACAGACGGGACGTTTCCTGCCAATTTCATGAGGGAACATCCCGTCTGTATGAATGCATAAGTGAAATGAAGAAGGGTTCTCCGAGCGGCTACGATGCTGAGACCGGCGAAGAAAGCGCCGGCTCAGAAAGCTCACCAGGAGAACCCCATGAATGCTCTTCACTATATCGGATTCGACGT
>DATFZT010000241.1:0-3698 GCA_035314185.1 Terriglobales bacterium | reverse complement strand
TGCCATGGGTCGTTCTTCGTAGCTTATCGTTCAAGCGTGCGTAGGGACAGCCGCCCCGGCTGTCCAAATTCCCCGGAAATCAGGCTCTACACGCCCGATGCCTTCATTGACAGCCATGCGCCACCCAGTAGATATTAGATGTAGTCCTCTTAAAAAAGGGCCCTGCCGATTTTTTTCTTGTGCGGATATGGCGGAACTGGCAGACGCGCTAGGTTCAGGTCCTAGTGGCCGCAAGGTCGTGGAGGTTCGAGTCCTCTTATCCGCACCAAAAAACTCTCAGTTGTCAGTTCGAGCTTAATCACGCGCCAGCGGACAAACGGTGCGTGCTGCGGCTTTGTGCGATGCCGTACTGGCGGATTTTGTAGAGCAGAGCTTTGTAGCTGATCTGCAGCAACGCCGCGGCCTGCTTGCGATTCCAGTTCGTCTCTTCCAGAGCGCGGGCGATGGCTTCGGCCTCAGCTTCATCTTTGGCGTTGCGCGACAGTGACTTCAGTCCGCCGCCGTTCTCGGCAGCCGCGGCTGCGCTTCTGCCATCGGCGTGCGCTCCGCTGCCGCCATCGGGCCGGGGCTGCAACTCGGATGCCGCCAGCGTCTCATCTCCCAGAACCAGGTAGCGTTTGATGAAGTTGCTCAGTTCGCGCAGGTTGCCCGGCCAGGAATGTGCCAGACATGCCTCCATCAGCGGACCCGAAAGTGGCAACGGGGAACGCGCGTAAGACTCCGACATGCGCGACATGAAATGCTTCAAGAGAATCGGAATTTCTTCCTTGCGCTCGCGCAGCGGAGGCAACGACATGGTGAACGCGTTCAGGCGGTAGTAAAGGTCCTCACGGAGACGCTTGTTGGCGAGCGCTTCGGGAATGTTGATGTTGGTTGCGGCCAGGATGCGGACGTCGACTTTGATCACCGTGCGGCCGCCGAGGCGGGAGAAAGTCTGATCCTGGAGCACGTGCAGAAGCTTGGCCTGCAGCCCCGCCGGCATTTCGCCGATTTCGTCGAGCAGGATGGTGCCTTTGTTGCACAGTTCGAACTTGCCGGGCTTGGCGTGATTGGCGCCCGTGAAGGCTCCCGCCTCGTAGCCGAACAGTTCGCTTTCCAGCAGGTCGGCGGGCACCGCCGCACAGTTCACTTTGAGGAAGGTGCGGTGGGCGCGCGGAGAAAGTTTGTGGATCAGGCGGGCGAGCACTTCCTTGCCCGTGCCGCTTTCACCGAGCAGCAGGACGGGGATTTCAACGTTCGCGACCAGCGCCGCCTGCGAGCGAATCTTCTTCATCGCCGGGCTGGCGGCGACAAAGAACACATCGTCGCAAAGTTCTTCGACTTCGCCCGCGTAGCTCTCACCCTTGGCCGTGCCGACGCACTGTCCAATGACCGCGTCAAGTTCGGCCTTCTGGAACGGCTTGGTCAGATAATCGATGGCCCCGAGGCGCATCGCCTGCACAACTTTGCGCGTGTCGTTCACGCACGAGAGCATGACCACTTTCAGGCCGGGCTTGAGCCGGCGCAATTGTTCCAGGGTCTGTAACCCGTCAATGCCGGGCATAAGCAGATCGAGCAACACCAGGTCGGGCTGCATTCCTTTCTGGACGTGCTCGACGGCTTCTTCGCCGGTGCTGGCGGTCTGAACTTTATGCTCATCCACTTCCAGCAGCGTGCGGATGTAGCGCAGCATTCCCGGTTCGTCATCCACCAGCAGGATGTTGGCGGCTTCGCTCATTTAGTTCCTCGTGGCGGAGTGCTCAGAATTGGTTTCAGCGGAACCAGAAAAGAGAACTTGCACCCTGCACCCGGTTCGCTCTCCACCCAGATCTTACCCCCCATGCCTTGCAGAAGGCGGCGGGAAATGGCGAGTCCCAGCCCCATGCCCTCTGCCGATTCGCTGCCCGGCAGACGGAAGAAATCATCGAAGATCTCCAGGTGAAACTCCGGCCGAATTCCCGGACCGGTATCGGCAACGCTCACTTTGACGACGTTCGGCACTTTTAGCGACTGACGACGGCGGTCTCCTCCATTGACGGCGGGATTGCTCACGCCGCGACGCTCCCACATATGGGGTTCGGCGTGCAGCCAGACCGTGCCACCCTGAGGTGTGTACTTCCAGGCGTTCTCCAGAAGATTGGAAATCACGCGCTGAATCTTGGGCCCATCGAATGCAAATGGCGTCAGTTTGTCATTAGCGAGGAAATACAATGCGAGACCGCGCTCCTGAAACCGGCCTGACCACAACCGGCAAACTTCAGAGAGGCACGCGTTCATGTCACCTTCGATGTACTGCATGCGCAGCTCGCCGGTTTCCAGCACGCTGAAGGTCAGGAAATCCTGAATGAAGTGCTGCAAGCGCTGCCCGCTCGAAAACATGTCGCCCATGACTTCGCGCTGACGCTCATTGAGCGGACCGAGTTTCTGGCTCTGTAGCAGTTCAATGTAGCCGTTGAGAATGGCCAGGGGCGTCTTAAGGTCGTGGGCGGCAGAGGCCAAAGCATTCGTCGTCTTGCGGAATCGATCGCGCAATTGTTCGAGATCGCGCGCCACATCGTCCGCGGAACAGGGAGCGGAAAGCAAGGCCGCGGCGCTTGCCGGCATACCATCTTGCGCACTCGTGCCAGTCGGGATAGCGGCTGGGCTTTTATCTGACATAGTAGCCATGGACAACCCGTTAACGCACGTCAGTGTTGGGGAGGGAATTCTACTACCGTCAGAACGTGGGGGGTATGTTGATAGTAATGTTAGGTACCTAGACTGTCAATTGGAAATGACCCGGAACAGGCACTGAAGCGAAAAACGTTGCATCTTTTTTGTATGACCAATGGTCATTATGCAATCCCTAACGCCCTGAACTTACACCGGCAATCTCCCTGTCGGTGGCGAGGTTTGGACCGATTCCAGGGAGGCTCGACTCCCCTCCGAAGTTTGGCCCCTAAGGTGCGGTCTTAGGGGTGTTTATACCTCTGAATGGCGGACCTGACAAGTGCGACATAGGTTATCTAAGAAGGAAGAGCGCAAGTGGTCGCGGTTGCAGCTTGCCATTCCTGTTTTTATCCGCATCCGAGACGGCAATGGCAAGGATTCCCTGGAGTTTGCTACCTCTATTAACATCTCTCCTGGGGGTGCTTTGGTGGCAGTTCGCCGTTCTTTGCCGAGATCGACCATGGTTTCACTGGAGATCCCGAGCGCTCCCATCGGGCCCACCAACGGCTTGAAGACCTCTTCTCGCATCATGCAAGCGAAGGCCGTGTGGGTTACGCACCTCGATGACTACCATCTTCTAGGTCTGAAGTTCGCCCGCCCTTTAAACACCGACGCGGCGGCTGTTTCCGGCAAGCGTTTGAGGAAAACGGCTTCCGCACTGTGAACTATTTTTCCCTTCCCAAGTCTTCCTCAACATAGCACTTTGGTGCCATGTCGCAAGCTCTCGAGCTGGGGCTATGATCGTCCTAAGTCATTACGGGTTGAGCGTTTAACAGAAAACTTCCCGGTTGCTCGGCTCTCTTCTCCGGTTTGGTGCTTGGGATGCACTTTTAGTGCATGCGGTTGACACTTGCCGCAATGGGGGTTCAGTCTCATGACGACACTTACGGTAAGTCCTCTGGCACAGTCGCTGGGCGAGGTTCCTCCTGACAACATAATTTTTGGCCACTCTGAGGCCATGCAGGCGGTTCGTTCGCGGCTGGGAAAAGTGGCCGCCGCCAACGTTCCCG
>DATFZT010000240.1:0-21987 GCA_035314185.1 Terriglobales bacterium | reverse complement strand
CCTGGCCCAGCTTCCATCCTAAGATGGAAACAGAGGTCGAAAATCAGGTGGCAGCACCGGCTGAAACGAGAACACCCAACTTGCACCGAGCGAACAAAATCGCTCCTTGAAGAGTGCGGATGGAAGGGTGGCGACAGTGGCGACTCGGCGGGAGAAAAAACCTTGTCCAACGAAAAAACAAAGGAACCCACTTGACTCCGACCGGCCTTCTCATGGAAGGCGATTACACGCATTGAGAATTTCAGGCCCGGCTGTCGACCACTCGACGGGGCGTTTCAGGGATGCCCGGCGATGCCCGGCGCATCCACCGGGCGGCCAGGATCGCAGCGGCGAACCGCTGCGCCACCCAGAAGCTCCCAGCGCCTTACTTCTTCACCACTCCAATCCCCAACTCACGCAATTGCGCGTCCGCTACGGGGGTGGGCGCTTCCATCATCAGGTCTTTCGCGGCGGCGGTTTTGGGGAAGGGAATTACTTCGCGCAGGCTATCCGCTCCGGCCAGAATCATCACGATGCGATCGAGGCCGAGCGCTATCCCGCCATGGGGCGGCGTCCCGTATTCGAGGGCTTCGAGGAAGAAACCGAAGCGCGCGCGCGCTTCTTCTTCGGTCATGCCGAGCGCGTGGAAGATTCTGCTCTGCACATCCTGGCGGTGAATACGGATCGAGCCCGATCCTAGCTCCGTCCCATTCAGCACCACGTCGTAGGCGAGGGCTCGCACCATGGCGGGATCGGTTTCGAGCTTGTCCATGTCTTCATCGTGCGGCGAGGTGAAGGGATGATGCGCGGCGTTCCAACGCTTTTCGCCTTCATCCCACTCGAACATGGGAAAGTTCGTCACCCACAGAAAACGGTAATCGCCTTTCTGGAAAAGCCTGTGGCGGTCGGAATATTTCTGCGCCAGCGCCACGCGCAACAGTCCCGCCGAGGCATAGATGGCCATCTCGGCGGGCGTCACTTTGCGTTTGCTGGCGGGATGCGCTTCTCCGGATGTGCCCGACTGCTTCGAGCCCACCACCAGCACCAGCAGATCGTCCGCCGCGGCGCCCGCCATCGCGCGCACTTTCTCTCGCACTTTCGCACCCGCTTCGGGATGCTTGTTCTCGATGCGCTTGAAGTCTTCGAAGACGCGCGCTCCGCCTTTCGACACAAACAGTGGCTTGATGTCGTCGCGCTCCTTGCGCGACAGCTCGCCCACGAGCGGAATGCGGATGGCAATCACGGGCAGCTCTTTGTTGATCGCCAGCGATTCCAAGTCAGCCGCGGTAAAACAATCGGCCACGTCGGTGAATGCAGGCAGGCGCAGGTCGGGTTTGTCGATACCGTATTGGCGCATGGCATCGTCGTAGTCCATGCGCGGAAAGGGCGTCTTGATCTCGTGGCCGGCGGCTTTGAAGGCCGCGGTCAAGAAACCTTCGACTACTTCCCAAACCCGCTCCGGCTGCGGGTAGCTCATCTCGAGATCGATCTGAGTGAATTCCGCCTGGCGATCGGCCCGGAAGTCTTCGTCGCGGAAGCAGCGTACGATCTGGAAATATTTGTCGAAGCCCGAGATCATCAATATCTGCTTGAACAGTTGCGGCGATTGGGGCAGGGCGTAGAACGAACCCGGCTGCACACGGCTGGGCACCAGATAATCGCGCGCGCCTTCGGGCGAAGAGCGCGTCATGAACGGCGTTTCAATCTCGAAGAAGCCCTGCGAAGCGAGGTTGTCGCGGATCGCGATCGCTACTTTGTGCCGCAGTTCGATGTTGAACTGCATGGCATCGCGGCGCAGATCGATGTAGCGGTACTTCAGGCGCATCTCCTCGTTGGGCAGCACGGTGTCGGATGGCAGGAAGGGCAGCGGCTTCGACACGTTTAAAATGCGGAGCTCTTCCACAACCAGTTCCACTTCGCCGGTGGGGATATTGGGATTGATGGTGTCGGCATCGCGGCGCTTGACCGTACCGATGGCCGCGATCACGAACTCGTTGCGGAGGGCTTCCGCTTTCTGATGCACGGAGGCATTGAGTTCGTGGTTGAACACGACCTGGGTTACGCCGGTGCGGTCGCGCAGGTCGACGAAAATGATTTGGCCGAGGTCGCGGCGGCGGTTGACCCATCCCATGAGCACAACTTTCTTGCCGGAGTCGGAGAGCCGAAGGGCTCCGCACATATGAGTTCGTTTGAGGTCGCCTAAGAAATCGAGCACGTTTTCGCCTTTTCTTGCTGAAATTCGTCTTGCTGAGATTCGTCTGGCTGAAACCGCGGTGGTGAGCCGAACCTCGGATTATAAATGGCGGCGGTTCGGAGCGACGGCACGCTTTGTCATCTCGCGTAGTAGTCGCTGCTTCGGGCGCGACGAATTCCGCCGAAACAGAGTTTTGGATGGAACACGATCGAGAAGTCAGGCGATCATGATTCAGGGTCATTTTCGACCATGAGAGGTCACCTGGCCCCATTACCTTTGACACTTTTCACTCGCACCGCGCGCAGATACAGTGAATGAGAAAGGATGATTCCCCCAATGCGTCTAGTCGGAAGTTTGATGGTTGCGGTGATTGTGACCGCCGGTCTGATTACGTGGACCGGACGGGTTCAGGCGGAAGGCACGGGACGAAAAGCGGTCGAGAAAGTCCCCGCTGTTTATCCTCTGATTGCGAAGACGAATCGCATTCGAGGGGTGGTGAAGCTGGAAGTGGTGGTCCGGGGAAATGGGAGCGTGAAGTCCACGAAAGTGCTGGGGGGAAGCCCGGTGCTGATCGACTCGGCGGCCGATGCGGTGCTCAAGTGGAAGTTTGAACCTGCGGCGCAAGAAACCACTGAGGTTGTTCAAGTCCAATTCGGGGACTAACGGCAGATCGCAAGGCTGCAACGGAAGGTCCCTGTCGTCTGATCCTCATGCCGCCTCGCCCCTCCAACCGGGGCGGGACGTCGCGTTCCTAAGCGGGCTGTACCCCTCAACTCTTGAAGATCTATGGGAGCGCAACTTATGCCTTCTCGGGTCACGGCGTATCCAAGAACCAATGTGACCGCTGGTCCGAGTGGCCGGCTTATGAGAAAATCAAATGAGTGCACCAGCGGTTGTACAATCCACATTTCTGGAATTGAAAGACATGAAGACGTCGAGGGAAGAGCCGACTCAACTGTTGCGGGTCGAGCACACGGTTGTGACCCGGGCCGATCGGGCATTGGCCTGGAAGGTTTTTTCCAATGTGGACTTGTGGCCCCGTTTTTCTGAACTCTACGGCGAGATCCGTTGGCTGGGCGAGCCCTGGATGCCGGGAAGCCACATGAACATCGAGTTGAAGAGCCCGGTGGGAGCGGTGGTGGACCACGTGATTACGGTCTGCGCTCCTCCGCATTTAGTGGCCTGGATCGACCATGTGCACGGCGATACGATGGAACAGTGGGTGCACTTCAGGCCGGTCCCGACGGGCGGGACCGAGATCCACACCTGGGCTGACCTGGTGGGTAAAACTACCACGCTGGAAGGCCGCGACGTGCGCGAGGTCGCGACCGACTTCATTCGTACCTGGTACAACCGCTTCTCCGCGGAGTGCGATCGGCTCGCTCGGTGACTCCAAAACATTCCGGCCGGCGCAATAAATCCTCTTTTGTGCTATCGATGTGACGACATCCCTGCCCGGGACGGTGACTCTCGTCACCATGACGGCAACTTACATTTGCCCGCACTGGGTAACGATCTGCGAGACTTGAGCGAGCCTCTTTAGGGTTTACCCCGAGCGGGTTTACCCCGAGGCACAACGAACCGCATAATGCGAGTTTCCTGATATAAACGGAGCCATCTGTGAGCACTGAAGCGATGCCGACCCCAACAGATATTCTTTCTCCAAAGGCTTGGGCGGAACAACCGGGAGAAGCAGTAGTCGCGGCCGGCGGCTGGCGCTGGTATTTCTACTTCTTCTTCTTTTCCGGATTCTGCAGCATTCTCTACGAACTGATCTGGCTTCGGCTGGCCATGGCGCAGTTCGGGGTCACGACGGCCATGGTGTCGATTGTGCTCTCGACTTTCATGGCAGGATTGGGCGCGGGCTCGTTGATCGCCGGGCATCTGGTGCGCAAGTACGCATCGCGTCTCACCTCCCGCCCATTGCAGCTTTATGCAATTGCCGAGTTATTGATTGGCTGTTCCGCTGTAATCGTGCCGCTGGAATTGCGGGCCGGGCGGTTCGTGCTGGAGCACCTGGGGAGCAGCCTGTCTTTGTCCTTGTCGTCATCGGGCTACTACGTTGCTGCCGGTTTCTGGCTGGCCTGCAGTCTGATTCCGTGGTGTGCGTGCATGGGGGCTACGATTCCGCTGGGCATGTTTGCCATCCGGAGTGACCAGCGGCTTGAGTCGCGACGCTCATTCAGCTTTCTTTATCTGGCGAATGTGTTTGGCGCGGTGGCGGGAGCACTGGTTCCCTTGCTGCTGGTCGAGGTCTTCGGTTTCGCTCGCACCCTGCGATGTGGCATGTGGCTCAATTTTGCGATCTGCGGCGCTGCTTTTGTGCTCGCGAGCAAGCAAAAGGCGCAATCAGGTGGGAATCACGCGAACGAAGAGGAGCGGGAAGCCGCTGTCACGGCCTCCCCTGCCTTGCGGCAGATGTTGGGGAACGGCACGCTCTGGTTGCTGTTCGCCACTGGACTGACAAGCATGGGGATGGAGGTCGTGTGGACACGGCAATACACGTCCTATGTCGGCACATTCGTCTATTCTTTTGCAACCATCCTGGGCATTTATCTGGCCGCGACGTTCTTCGGGTCCAGCATCTACCGGTATTGGAGCCGTCGGCACAGTAATGAGGGATCTCTGGTGTGGCTGTTCGTCTGGTTGGTCGCGTTAATACCTCTGCTGACCGCGGATCCGCGCCTGGAGATTGCCGCCTGGCTGCGCGTGCCCCTGGGCATCGCGGCGTTCAGCGGTCTTTTGGGGTTTCTGACTCCGAGGCTGGTCGACCGCTTCTCGGAAGGCGATCCCAATCGAGCGGGAATCGGATACGCGGTGAACGTGGCCGGATGCATCCTGGGCCCGCTGGTCGCGGGTTTTGTCTTGTTGCCGCATCTGGATGAGCGGTACGCCCTGGTGACGCTGGCGCTTCCCTGGTTGCTGGTTGCGCTTCCGTTCGGATGGTTTCGACGGGGCCGGTCGGCAACACATTTCACGGTCCAGCGGGCGACGGCTTCGGGAGTGATTCTACTCGCGTCGTTCGGTTTGATCTTCATGACGCAGAGCTACGTGCAACTGGTTCCGAACGCGCAGGTACGGCGAGACAGCACGGCTACCGTCCTGGCGACTGGCGAGGGAATGAAGAAGCGGCTTTTTGTGAATGGCGTGAACATGACCGGACTGACGCCCATTACAAAAATGATGGCCTCTATGTCGCTGGCGTTTCTTGATCATGCTCCGCAGAATGCCTTGGTTATTTGTTTTGGCATGGGCACGACCCATCGTTCCATGCTCTCCTGGGGAATCGACTCGACGGCGGTGGACCTTGTTCCCAGCGTTCCCGCGCTTTTCTGGTATTACCATGTGGACGGGCCGGAGTTGCTGAAGTCGCCGCGCTCGCACGTTGTAGTTGACGATGGGCGACGTTTTCTGGAGCGCACCACGGGACAGTACGATGTGATCGTCATCGATCCACCCCCGCCGATCGCGGCTGCGGGCTCCAGCCTGTTGTACTCGCGTGAATTTTATGCCGCCGCGCAGAAGCGCTTGCGGCCGGACGGCATTCTGCAGCAATGGTATCCCGGTGGAGATGCGGTGACGACCGTGGCCATTGCGCGCGCCTTGCAAGACTCGTTCCCCTACGTGCGCGCGTTTGTTGGAGTCGAGGGTTGGGGGATCCACTTTTTTGCCAGCCGCCAGCCGATTGCCGAACGGACCGCGGCTGAGATGGCAAAGCGTATGCCGGCGAGTGCGGCTGCTGACCTGGTGGAATGGGGACCGTTCCCCACCGCCGAACAGCAGTTTGCGGCCGTCCTGAAGAGAGAAGTTTCGATCGACCGGCTGATCGCCGTGGAAAAGGATGTTCCCGCGATGCAGGACGATCGCCCGCTCAACGAATACTACATGCTGCGCAACGCCGGGTGGCCGACGTTTCCGGTAGGTAAATAGCAGCGCATATCGCTCGTTTTTCACGCGGAATTGAGGACGTCCCTTGTCTGCTCGGGCTGGTGACTCTCGTCACCATGACGGCAAGTTACATCTGCCTGCATTGTGTAGCTGTCTGCGAGACTTAGGGGAGCATTTTTCGGGTTCGCCGCGAGGAACTTCGCCGCGAGGAACAACGAACCGTTATTCGAGTCTACTGGCACACGGAGCCACCTATGAGTACTGAAGCGATGCCGCCCGCAGTGGAAGCTCTTTCCCCCAAGGCGTGGGCGGAACGACCGGGAGAGACGACAGCTGTGAGCAGCGGTTCGACCCGGTATTGGTATTTCACTTTTTTCTTCATTTCCGGATTCTGCAGCATTCTCTATGAACTGATCTGGCTTCGTTTGGCCATGGCGCAGTTTGGGGTCACCACGGCCATGGTGTCGATTGTGCTCTCGACTTTCATGGCGGGATTGGGCGCCGGCTCCTTGATCGCCGGGCACCTGGTGCGCAAGTATGCGCAACGTCTCACCTCTCGTCCGTTACGACTTTACGCAGTCGCCGAGTTAGTGATTGGCTGTTCCGCCGTGATCGTGCCCCTGGAATTGCGGGCTGGCCGCTTCGTGCTGGAGCGCATGGGGGGCAGCCTGTCGTCATCGGGCTACTACATTGCTGCCGGTTTGTGGCTCGCTTGCAGTGTGATTCCGTGGTGCGCATGGATGGGGGCTACCATTCCGGTGGGCATGTTTGCCATCCGCAGTGACCGGCGGCTGGAGTCGCGACGCTCATTCAGCTTTCTTTATCTGGCGAATGTGTTCGGTGCGGTGGCGGGAGCGCTGATTCCCCTGCTGTGGGTCGAGATCTTCGGCTTCTCCGGCACCCTGCAATTCGGGATGGTACTCAATCTTGCGATCTGCGCTGCGGCTGTGCTGCTGGCGAGCAAGCAAGAAACTCAAGTGGGCGGCGACGGTGAAGACGAACGGGCTGCCGCTGGAACCGCCTCACCCGCCTTGCATCAGATGGTCGGGAACGGCACGCTCTGGTTACTGTTCGCCACCGGACTGACCAGCATGGGGATGGAAGTCGTGTGGACCAGGGAATACACGCCCTATGTCGGTACCTTCGTCTATTCTTTTGCGACTATTCTGGGCGTTTATCTGGCCGCGACGTTCCTGGGATCCAGCGTCTACCGGTATTGGAGCCGCCGGCACAGTAATGACGGATCCCTGATCTGGCTGTTCGTTTGGCTGGTCTCTTTAATCCCGCTGCTGACCGCTGACTCGCGCGTGGGACTCTCCTCGGGACTGCGGGTGCCCCTGGGTATTGCGGCATTCAGTGGACTGCTGGGATTCATCACTCCGGGGCTGGTCGACCGTTTTTCGGAAGGTGATCCCAATCGAGCGGGAATCGGGTACGCGGCGAACGTGGCCGGCTGTATCCTGGGCCCACTGGTTGCGGGGTTTGCCTTGTTGCCGCATCTCAATGAGCGCTACGCCCTGGTGGCGCTTGCTCTTCCCTGGTTGCTGATCGCTTTGTCGTTCACGTTGTTCCGGCAGTCCGGGCCGGCAAAACAGTTTGCAGTTCAGCGTGCGATCGCTTTCGTCGTGATTTTAGCGGTGTCGGCTGGTTTGATCCTCCGGACGAAGAGTTATGCGGAACAGGCACCGAACGCGCAGGTGCGGCGGGACAGCACGGCTACCGTCGTGGCGGCTGGCCACGGAATGCGGAAGCTGCTGCTGGTGAACGGCGTGGGCATGACTGCGCTGACGCCGATTACGAAAATGATAGCCTCAATGCCCCTGGCGTTCCTGAATCATCCTCCGCAGAAAGCCTTGGTTATTTGTTTTGGCATGGGCACAACCCATCGTTCCATGCTTTCCTGGGGAATTGATTCGACGGCGGTAGAGCTTGTCCCCAGCGTTCCCGCGCTTTTCTGGTATTACCACGCGGACGGGCCGGAGCTGCTGAAATCGCCGCGCTCACACGTCGTGATTGACGATGGGCGGCGTTTTCTGGAGCGCACCACCGCACAGTACGATGTAATCGTCATTGATCCCCCGCCGCCGATTCAGGCTGCTGGTTCCAGCCTGTTGTACTCGCGCGAGTTCTATGCCGCCGCGCAGAAGCGTTTGCGGCCGGACGGCATCCTGCAGCAATGGTTTCCCGCTGGAGATACGGCGACGACCATTGCCATTGCGCGCGCCCTGCAAGAGTCGTTCCCTTACGTGCGCGCGTTTGTTGGCATCGAGGGTTGGGGAATCCACTTTATTGCGAGCCGGCAGCCTATCCCCAATCGGACCGCGGCGGAGCTGGCAAAACGCATGCCGGCGAGTGCAGCTGCTGACCTGGTGGAATGGGGACCGTTTCCCACCGCCGAGCAGCAGTTTGCGGCCGTGCTGGAGAAAGAAATTTCGGTTGACCAGTTGATCGCTGTGAACAAGGATGTGCCCGCCATGGAGGACGACCGCCCAGTCAACGAATACTACCTGCTGCGTGACGGGTGGCTCACGTTTCCGGCGAGCCAATAGGACTCGCGGTTAGTCCAGATCGTTTGCGCTCCAAAGGTTGGGCGTAATCTGGCGGAACTTCAGTTTCCAGCGGCCATCGATTTTCGCCCAGGTGTCGGCCATGTGGCGATAGCGTGGATGTTCTCCGGGGACGATCAGGTTGTAGGCGACGACGGCGGAATCATCGGTCAGCTTTATCACGCGGAAATCGTAGGCGCGCGTGTCCTTGGACAGTCCGTCGCCTTTCGTGTCCTTGCTCGCTCCCTCCTGTGCGGATTCGACGACGTCATCTTTGTCATAGAAGTCGCCGTTGGTTTCGATGCCCTGGAAATCATCGGCTACGGCGCGCTCGACCGCGGTTGAGTTCTTGCTCTGAGTCGCCTGCAGGAGCTGCTTTTCCTGCTCGATGAGTCGCTGGTCGAAGGTGGAGATTGGCTTGGAAGTGGGAGCCTGAGAAAGAGCCAGGGTCGCACTCATAAAAACCGTGCCTAACAGTTGAATGCCTCGCATGATTGCCTCCTAGAGAAAATGAATCTACCCGGTGACCGGCTGTGACCTCTGTGGTGCGAGAAGAGCTTTAACCACAGAGGACACAGAGGTCCACAGGGAAAAGCCACAGGGTAAAAGCCTAAAGCTACTTCTGCAAAATTCGTTGTGCCAGCTGCGCGCGCGGAACTGTGACTTGTTCGCCGGAGGCCAGATGTTTGAGTGCGAAGGCATCGGCGGCTACTTCGTTTTCGCGGACGATGAGAATATAGCGCGACCCCTTTTTGTCGGCAGCCTCGAACGACTTTTTCAAGCGAAATAATTCGTCTCCAAGTTCGACTACCAGATCGTGGCGGCGCAGTTCGCGAGCCAACTGCGCGGCTACGCGATTCATCCCTGGCCCCTCCGGAGCTACGTATACGTCGGGCTTGCGGATAACCGACTCCGCTGACGCGGTTAGCGAGAGCACGAGCCGATCTTCTCCGATAGCAAAACCAATTCCCGGAGCCGGCGGTCCGCCGAGCGCTTCCGATAAACCGTCGTAGCGGCCGCCGCCGAGGATCGCATTCTGCGCGCCCAGCGCCCCATGGGTAAATTCAAACGCCGTGCGCGTGTAGTAATCCAGACCCCTTACCAGGCGCGGGTTTTCGACGTAGGGGATCTTTACGGCGTTGAGGATGTTCTTTACTTCTTCGTAGTGGGCGCGACAGGCTTCGTCGAGAAACTGGTTGATGGTGGGGAGAGTCGCGATGATGGGCTGATCTTCGGGAACTTTGCAGTCGAAGACACGCAGCGGATTGGTGACAACGCGGCGCTGGCAGTCGGCGCACATTTTGTCGACCACGGGTGCGAGCGCCTTGCGGAGAGCTTCGTTGAATTTTGCGCGGTCGGCGGGGCAGCCCACGGAGTTCAATTCGAGCATCCAGTTGGCGATACCTACGCGGTCGAGCAGCGTGGCGAGTAATTCGAGAATCTCCGCGTCTCTGGCGGGAGACTGGCTGCCGGAGGCGGCGGGGCCGATGACTTCGGCGTCAATCTGGTAGAACTGCCGGTAGCGTCCTTTTTGCGGGCGCTCGCGGCGAAACATAGGGCCAATGGAGAAGAACTTGTTCAGGCCACGCTCCCAGAGTTTGTGCTCAATGTAAGCGCGGACGATGCCGGCGGTGTTTTCGGGGCGCAGGGTTAGGGATTGAAGCGGGTCGACCTCGATGGCGATTAGCTCGACTCTTAACTGTTCCGCCGCCTTACGGAACTGTTCGTCTACCGCGAAGTCAGTGGGATGCAGTAGCACAGGTCGCACACTTTCACGGGCTTCTCGCGCGCGGCGCGAAAACCTGCTGAGCCGTTCCAGAGTTTTTAGCTTCGGGGATATCTCCGCCTCCAAAGGGAAGACTGCGTCCTTGGTTTCTACGACCCACCTTGGACGATCTTGGGATAGCGAAGGCAGCGCGTTCCGCATGACCAGCGACTGCCGTCGAAGCCAAGCATTCGCCATTTGCTCCTCAGGCCTCCCGTCTTCCCAAGTAAACATTTCTTTGCTGACAATATCGGTCTCTTCGCCTACGCCTCGGGCGAACAGTTCGGTGGACTCGAAGATGGGGGTGCGGATTTCGTGGAAATTGTAGGCGCGGAAGACGTCACGGACGGCGGCTTCGACGAAGTTCCAGAGTGCGGTGTCGGGCGGGAGAAGGTCGCGGGTTCCTCGGGGAGATTTGATCATAGTGCGCTGTGAGCTACGAGCTGCGGGCTTCGAGCTTGAATCATTAGTGTAACGTCGAATCGTACTTTGCGAGTCGCTTGCGCAATAGAATCCGTCAAATGGACGCGAATGCGCGCGGCGTTGATACTACTCACCAGGCCCTGTTGCCATGCGTCGCGTACAGTTTATCGAATTCCATGATCAAACGTGGTTTCCGTCATCTCTTCGAGATTACGTTACGGATGCGCTCCAGTTCGGGTTCAATGTCTTAAAGTCCTACGCGCCCATCGTGCCGCTGCTGCAAAGCGCGATTGATTTTACTTGCAGCACATCGATTATCGATATGTGTTCTGGCGGCGGCGGACCGTGGTTGGACCTTTGTCGCAAGCTGCGGGGCCGGAACCCTGGAGGATATCTATCGAGCCTGCAGATCCGGCTTACGGATAAATACCCGAATCTCAAGGCATTCCAAAATGCCCGATTGGCTTCGGAGAATCAGATTACTTTCTATCCGAGGCCGGTTGATGCGACGAAAGTTCCTCGTGAGCTGAAGGGGCTGCGCACGATGTTCACGTCGTTCCATCATTTTTCGCCGGATGAGGCTCGCGCCATAGTCCAGGATGCCGTCGACGCCGGGGAAGGCGTTGCCATATTTGAGATCACGAGGCGCGCCTGGTCAACGATCGGCCTTACGTTCGCGTTTGTGTTCCTGCTGTTCGTCTGCACTCCGTGGATCCGTCCGTTCCGCTGGTCGCGGCTGCTCTGGACGTATCTGGTTCCGATCCTCCCGGTGGTCTTGCTGTTCGATGGAGTGGTTTCTTGCCTGCGGACATATCGGCCACAGGAACTGCGCGAGATGGTCGAAAAACTGAGCGTCAACGAATACCAGTGGGAGATTGGTGAGCATGCGACGGGAATGGCGCCGATTACGTACCTGATTGGCTATCCGCGCGCGTCGTCCTGAGAATTGTAGCGCCGGGACGGCGGGGCTACGTCAAGGCGCTAGTTGGACGCGAGTACGTCGTCGTTGTAGTTCACGAGGCCCCGTTTGGGCGCATCTTTCAATCCCTTCAGCGGGACTTTCTGATCTACCGAACTATTCCCGATGAGACGCGCCCGCCCGAGGTTCAAGAAGCGGCCGTCCGCCAGTTCGAGGTAGATGGGGACGATCATGCGGAACTTGTCATCGACGCCAGACTGCGTGACCTTGAAGCTGAACACAACGTCGCCATTGGCGTCCTTGTCGAACGTGGAGTCGATCTTGTAGGTGGGCAGTGCGGTGCCGTAAACATATTCGTTGAAGAACCAGTCGAGGCGGTGATTGCCTTCGAAATCCATCTCCGGGGTCATGTGTTTCTCGACCATCGCCTTGAAATCCTCGGTGGTGGCGGCCTTGCCGGAATAAGTCTTCACAAAATCCTGCATGGTGGCCTTGAAATTCTCATCGCCTGTTTTGCGGTCCCACATCATCATGCGGATCATGTGCAGAATGTATGCACCCTTGGGATAGATGAGGCGTCGGGTCACGCCGTATCCCGTCCGCGAATTATCGGCGCGGTATCCCAGGGTTACGGGGCCGACGTCGATGGCGCGAAAGCCCTGGGCATCGCGTTCCAGCAGCAACTCGCGCTCGTCGTTCCAGAACTCGATAAATTTTTTTGGATTCTTCTCGATCATGCTGATGTAGAGGGACGCGGACAACTCGGCGAAGCCTTCGCTCATCCACTGGTCGCGGCCGGCGGCGAACCCGACCGTGTGACCCCACCATTGGTGCGCGACTTCGTGCGCGGTGACCACCTTCCAGTAACCGCGATCGGCGTGGTCCAGCCCCAGAGAATGGCGCACGGTTGTATCAAAGTAGTAGCAGATCGGGATCCATACCAGTTCTGGCCAGGATTGTCCGAAGTTGCACGCCGTCTGCTGCGTGAGCTGGATGTGTTTGAACAGCGAGGGGCCGAAATAGTCGGTGTACAGTTGGACCGCCATTTCGCCTTCCGCGAGCGCTTTCTTGTTCAGCGCGGTCGTGCTCATGGTACCGAGTGCGACCGGGGCTCCGATGTGCGACCCTTGCGTGGGCAGCTCACCGCTGAGCGAGCGCTGCAAGCTTTGCACCCAGTCGGGAGATTCTTCGTTGGCATAAGACTGGATGAAATATTCGGGCTTGGTGAGCCTCGCTTCCTCTACCTTAAAGCGGCCAAAGCTGAAGCCGGCGACGGTCTGAGGGTTTTCGCTTTTCCACACGGTTACATTCTGACCGCCTTCATTGTTCTCGGAGACAAGCACTCCGGTGGCCGCCATCTTCATTCCTTTGGGAATACGGAACGTCATGTCATACAGCACATATTCGCCAAAAGCCCCGCCGGGGTTGTTCGGATACCAGTTATCGCGGGCAATCGGAAAATAGTTTCCGCTGCCCTCGTTGCTTACCGCCTCTTTTCCGGCATAACTCGTGGTAATCGTTAGTTTCTCGCCCGCGCTGAGAGCTTTGGGCAAAATGACGGCGAAGTTTCCGTCGTCGTTCTTGTCCTCCTGAATGAAGGAAAGAGCCTGCCCGTTTGCGATCACGCTTTGCACGCGCAGGGGTTTGAACAGATCGAAGGGCACCACCCGCACACCGTTGCGCCGCGCCACCAAGTCGGTCGCAGCTTTCCCTGAGAGGGCACCACTTTTTTCGAAAGTCACATCCAACTGTTGATGCTCAATCCGCACCAGCCTGCCGACACTGCCGCGCGTGTGTTTTCCGCTAACACCGAACGACGCCCAGTAGCCCCACTTGTTCTCTTCGTAGGTTCGGAAACTAACTTCGCCGGATCCCCAGTCCGGATCAATTTCATAGAGTTCCTTATCGCTGTAGCGCTTGCCGTGGATGAAGGCGACAAACAGCCCTCCCGGCTCCTCGCTCATCACATCCTGCAGAATGCGCGCTTCGAGATTGTTCTTGAACTTGTGGCGGGTCGTGTTCTGGCTATCTTTCAGTAAGCCCGCATCACAGCCGCCGGACGATGGGCTGCCGCCTTTCTTGATGTCGTCATAAGTCGAATCCGTAAAGCGCAGGACCGCCTGCGTGAACTTCTCGCTGAACTCGTCCTCTTTGGTGAGCAGCTTCAAACTCTGGCGCTCGGATGCCGACGGCGGGTCGAGGACAAAGTTACCGTCACCTACAAAAACGGCCCCTGTGACCTTGCCCTGCACGGGAGCGACAAAGCACACCATTCCCGAATGGAGATGGAAAGTGCCTGCGTCGCGCTTCAACTCAAAGTCGGTGACGCTCACCGCCTCGCCTCCGAGGGTCAGGTTACGAAGTTGCTGGTAAGTAGGATCGGAGTTAGGGCCAGAGGGAGAATTATCGACAGCGCAAAGAGAAAGAGGAAGAAACGCGGCAAGCAGAATGGTCGCGGCAGACAAAATGCGAGAAGGCATGGCCAAGCCCCCTGTATGTAAGAGCGAGGCAAGTATGCACGATTTGTCCTTTCGTGCAAAGGATGTAGATCACAATAGAGGGCTTTGCTGGAAAGTTGGTTAGGGGCGACGACCGGGTCCTCAGCGGCTGAAGAAAAGCCACTTATTCGCAGCGGTGAACCGCTGCGCCAGCCAAAGGCAACGGCCGCGGGCGGGGGCGCCCGCGCTACACAAAACCGGCTGTGATTGCAGTGGTGAACCGTTGCGCCACCCAAAAGCAAGTGCAACAGCAAAGAACCCCGCCCAAGCGGAGCTTGGACGGGGCCCGACATACGGTCGCAACCGCGAGGCTATGCGAAAAACGCGGCGTTCTTTTCCACGAACTCTTTCTTGTCTTCCGGAATCTCGTCGGCCACGAAGATCGAATCCGAGGTGCAGGCGGGAACACAGGCGCCGCAATCGATGCAACCGGCGGGGTCGACATAAAGTTGGGTCGCCGCCTCAAACTGGGGCTCATCCTTCTTGGGATGAATGCAGTCAGTCGGGCAGACATCGACGCAAAGCTCGTCCTTGATGCAGCTGTCAGTGATTACGTAAGCCATGAGTGCTTCTCCTGAGTTGTTTTATGGATCAGTTTCGCTCTTAACCTTAGCGGGGGATGTCCGTCTTGGCGGTGACCTCCATCACAGTCGGGCGTGGCCTGATCACGAAGAATGGTGATCGTCGTCACACGTAAGAAGAGGCCTGGTGCGGTATAAAGTGAGCAATTGCAATCCTGAGTAGTAACACGGAATTGCCCGGCCTCACCCCACGACCCCACACAGCCGCCACCCAGCGGCGGGCCGGGCAATCTTACTAAGCTAAGAGTTCTTCCTCTCCAGCAAGTACAACTTCTTGTAGCCCAGGTAATTCTCGGCATAGCGGAGGATGGTTGCCTGGTCGGTTTCATCGAGGCTACGGCGGAATTTTCCGGGAGAGCCCATCCAGAGGGAATATGGCTCGACGATGGTTTTTTCGGGGATGAGAGTGCCGGCGGCGATGATGGAACCGGATCCGATGACGGCGCCGTTGAGGATGATGGAGCCCATGCCGATGAGGCAGCGGGCTTCGACGGTGCAGCCGTGGAGGATGGCGTTGTGGCCGACGGTGACATAGTCGCCAACGTAGACACCGTATTGTTCCTTCATGCCGTGGAGGACGGAGTTGTCCTGAATGTTGGAGTAGTGGCCGACGCGGATCTGGTGGACGTCACCGCGGAGGACAGCGTTCATCCAGACGCTGGAGTGTTCGCCGACGATCACGTCGCCGATGAGTTGGGCGGAGTCGTCGATGTAGGCGGTGTCGGGAAATTGGGGGGTGACGCCTTTGAAGGAGCGGATCATATGGTTCGAGCGCGGCTTGAGCTGCGAACTGAAAACATATCATGGAGCGATTGGATGTGTCGGATTGGGGATGGCGGCGGCAAAGGATTAACCACAGAGAGCACAGAGGAACAGAAGGAAACACGGGGGAAGCTGGGCTAGACTGAATTGGAGTGAGTCACCATGAAAGCAGCAGACTTCCGACGGATTGCTCTGAGCCTCGAAGGTACGGAGGAAGGCTCACACATGGGAGCGGCGGACTTCCGTGTGGGAGGCAGGATCTTCGCTACGTTGGCCTCCGAAAAACAGGGCTATGGCAACTTGATGCTGACGCCGGAGCAGCAGGCGGAATTTGTGCGGGAGTTGCCTGAGGTTTTCCTGCCCGTGCCTGGCGGATGGGGAAAGATGGGAGCGACCCACATCCGGCTGGCGCAAGCGAACGAGGATGTGCTGGCCGGCGCCCTGCGCGTGGCATGGATGCTTCGGGTGGAAAACAATATGAAGACGAAGACGAAGAAGAAGCGCGCTCCGAAGCGCGAAGGCTGAGTTCACAGAGAATTGCCTATTCACCGCGGGCTAGCTTCTCACCTAACGCGGAGCGGAGGGTTTGAGCCAAAGTATCCAGGCCGAATGGCTTCTGGAGGAACGTGGCGTTCTCGCCAAGGAGTTCCTCGCTCAGAACTTGATCCGTGTAGCCGGACATGTAGAGCACTCGCAGGTCCGGACGCATCTCCAGCACGACCTTCGCCAAGTCAGGCCCTCCGCCTCCAGGCAAAACAACATCGGTGACCAGCGCATGGATCGGACCCTCGTGATTTCGGCAGATGTACAATGCCTCCCGCCGGTTTCCGGCTTCGAGCACCGTGTAACCCTTGGATCGCAGGAACTCCGAGGCAAGCTCGCGGAGGGCGCTTTCGTCCTCCACTAAGAGGAGCGTCTCGGTTCCTCCCAAGGCTGGTTTGCTGGGGAAAGTGAGCCCGGGCGCAGACCGTTCTCGCACGCGGGGCAGATACACCTTGAACGCAGTTCCTTTGCCGGGCTCGCTGTGAACCGTCACGTGACCTGCACTCTGCTTCACGATTCCGTACACGGTTGCCAGACCCAGGCCGGTGCCTTTGCCGACTTCCTTGGTGGTGAAGAAGGGCTCAAAAATCTTGGTTTGAGTCTGAGCATCCATACCGATTCCCGTGTCGGCTACGGCCAGCATCACGAAGTCGCCGGCGGGGTTCTCGGTGCCATGGCGGCCCGGGGTGGCTCCGTCGAGCACGGCATTCGCGGTTTCGACGGTCAACCTGCCTCCCGCGGGCATGGCGTCGCGGGCGTTCACCGCGAGATTCATGATCACCTGCTCGATCTGGCCGCGGTCGGCGCTCACGCTGCCCAGATCTGACGCCAGATGGAGCACGGTCTCCACATCCTCGCCAAGGAGTTGAGGCAGCATTTTCCAGAGGTCGGAGACCACGCCATTTAAGTCGAGAATGGCGGGATGGAGCACCTGCTGCCGGCTGAAGGCCAGCAATTGCCTGGTCAAAGAGGTCGCCTTTTCCGTCGCCGACTGAATCTGGGACAGGTAACGCGCCTTCTTGTCGTCGTCGTGCTTGCCGCTCTTCATCAAATGGGCTGCACTGCTGATGATCATCAAGACGTTATTGAAATCGTGAGCCACACCTCCGGCGAGGCGGCCGACGGCCTCCATTTTTTGCGCAGCGCGGAGTTGCAGCTCCATCAAGCGGCTTTCCGTCACGTCCCGGATAGTCACCAGCAGACAAGGCTCTTCGTGGACCTGGATTTGATCGACGGAAATCTGCGCTTCCTTGATCCGATCTCCCTTGGCCCGGAAGGTCGTGTTGTAGTCGCGGATCGCTCCGGTTTCTCGCAGTTTGGCCAGGACCTGATCTCGTTCTCCTGGAGCCCACATCTTGAGTTCCATTACCGTTTTGCCGATGAGTTCTGAGCGCTCGTACCCCATCATGCGCACGTATGCGTCGTTGACTTCCAGAAGTCGGCCCTCTTTTTGGGTGGAGATGGAAATGCCTTCCGGATTCGAACCGAACGCCTTGGCGAATCTTTCTTCGCTCTGTTTGTGGGCCTGCTCGACTCGTTTGCGCTCCGTGATGTCGGTTTCAATTCCATCCCAGAGGACGCTGCCATCGGGCAACTGCCGCGGCGCCGAGGATATGCTTATCCAACGGAGATCGCCGCTGGCCGACCGAATGCGAACTTCGGCACTGAAAGGGGTCCGGTCGCGAAAAACTCTGGCCTCCTCTGCGGCAAACACTTCGCGGTCTTCGGGCAGAAGCTGCTGGTACATCAGGGAAGAGTCCTGCACGACTGCTTCCGCTTTCAAGCCGTGGATCCGTTCCACCCCGGCGCTGACATAGACAAAGCGAGGGGCTTTGTCCGGCTCTTTCAGGATTTGGTACACCATGCCGAAGGGGAGATTGTCGGCCAACCTTTCCAGTCGTGTCTCGCCTTCTCGGATGGCCGCTTGCGCCCGCTTGCGTTCGGTGATGTCGCGTATCGCGGTGACGCGAGTTTTGTGGCCCCCTGCCTGCAATAGTCGCGCGCAGGTCTCCACCGGAAAAACGGAGCCATCCTTGCGAACCAGCATGTGCTCGTAGGTTTCCGTGTCGTCGGTCTGCACGGCTCGCAGCACGCGCGCTCGCGACTCGAGGGCGATAAAGTCGGAGATGGGTTTCCCTACCATCTCTTCGCGGGTATAGCCCAGCATGACGGCCGTTTGATCGTTGGTTTCGACGACGATGCCATTCTCGCTGAACGCCAATCCCTCAAACGACGCCTCAGCCAGGATTCGCAAGCGTTTCTCACTTTCCTGCAGCTCTTCTTCCGCGCGCTTGCGCGCGATCGCCCGGGCAACCTGCGAAGAGACGTAGTCCAGTACCTGCCGCTCGCTTTCGCCGTAGGCGGCAGGGTCGGTGTAGTGCTGCACCGCCATGACCCCGATCGTCTTTCCTTCGATTCGCAGCGGCACTCCCAGCCAGACGGCGGTGGGTTCGCCGGTTGATTCCACTTCTCCTCGTTCCTGCAATTCGCGTTGCAGCTCGGCCGTGCAAAGCAGGGACTTACCCGTACGCAAAACGTACTCGGTTCGCCCTTTGCCCGATTTGCGAGTTGTAAGTCTCGATGCCATCTCGTATGGGTAATAGGGGAAGACCACCGAATCCTGCTCCTCATCGTAGAGGGCAATGGAGAAGCTCTCCGCCGGAATGACCTTCGCGATGATTTCATGCACTTGCCGGTACAGCTCTTCCAGGGATGCCGTGCGGTCCGCCGCTTCCGCGATGCGATAGAGCGCGGTTCGCAGCGTTTCGGCGCGTTGACGTTCTTCCGCTTCGCGCTTCAGTTGGTCGTACGCTCGCACCACTTCGGCGGTGCGCTCTGCGACTCGCTGTTCCAGTTCGCGGTGTGATCTTCGAAGCTCCTCCTCCATTCGCTTGCGCTGAAAAAACTCCGGTACGGTATTGCCAGAGACTCCCGCGCCCGCGTGTCGCGCTTGCTTGGGCTGGGTCTGGCTGGATTGCCAATAGCGTTCCAGATGTTCTTCGATCCTCTCCGGCGGCGCCATCACGAACCGGCAGTGGGCATCTCCCATGGCCTGGCATTCCACCTCCACTGCCACCAGTCGGATGCCGAAACTCTCTTCGCACCATCCGGACGAGTATCCGGCGTTCATGACACAAACCGGTTGCTCCGTCTTCCGGCCATGCCGTTTCCACGCGTCCGATTCAAAGGAAAACGGGTGGTCGTAAATCAGGAGGCAATTCTGGTCTGGAGAGGGATGCGACTGGGGAGAAATCTCCACAAAAGCCCAGCCCGAAAAGGAAAAGTGTACCGGCCCGATTGAGAGGCGTTCGATGGGATCGGTGATGCCCATTTTCTCATGAAAGCTGCGAGCATCCGCTTTGCCGATGGCGTGCGCCACATCAAACAGCAGATTGCTCGCGACTTTTCGCGCCTCTTCGGGGCCCTTGTCTTGATAAAGGGAGGTCACGAGGTCGAAAAATTCGACCGACATCGAGGCAGCGCGCACCAGAATGTAGCGTTCGCCGGAGATCAGGATGGAACTGTGGCGCGGATCTTCCACACGCTCGCGGAAATATTGCTCCACGTACTGCTGTGCTTTGGAAAAGATCGGCCGGAACTGCTCGGGTACGCTTACGGTGTCTAGAGGTTTTTCCGCGGACGCAGACTGGGAGGGTCTTCGCGGTTCCGGGTTTGCCTCTGCGGCAGCGTCATCTGGCATCAGGAGGCTCCCTGAAATTAGAACTGGTTTCCGGGACGGGGCAACAATAGAGAATTCTTTTTCGACTACGCGAATACGCGATTATACGCCTCACATCATGATTGATATGCGGATCAACTCGATGGAACGGACGCGGGAGGAGGCGCAGGAATACTGAAGGTGGATGCTCTGATGCAAGCACAGACGGGGTGGATCGATACATCAGTTCGCCGGCGCAGGTGCTTTCCTGCAAGATGGGGCAGTTGATGAGACAATTTTTCGGCCAGGGTTTGCGCGGCTAGCCCTCCTGTACAATTTCTCGGAATGAAAAAGATGGCCAGAGTTGGGGCGATCCTCTGGATCGTGCTGGCGGCGGGGGTGTGGGGTTCTCCCGAGCCCATCGCCTCACTGCGGCCGAGCAACTATGTCAACGATTTTGCCGGAGTGCTGGATGCGTCTACGCAAGCGCGGTTGAATGATCTGTGCCATCAGGTGGAACAAAAAGCCCAAGCACAGATTGCCGTGGTTACGGTGAAGTCGGTGGATGGGCAGGACGTGGTGAGTTACGCGGTGGCGCTGTATCAGAAATGGGGGATTGGGGCAAAAGGGAAGGATCGCGGAGTGCTGATCCTGCTGGCTACCCAGGATCACAAGTATTGGACTACGGTGGGATACGGGCTGGAACCGATTCTTCCGGATGGCAAGGTGGGCGGGTTCGGTCGGGAAATGGTGCCGTTGTTGCGCAGCGGAGATTATGCAGGAGCGGTCACACTGCTGACTACGCGGGTGGCCTCGGTGATTGCGCAGGATGCGGGCGTGACGCTGGAGAATCAGCCTCGTCTGGCGCCGGTGCGGCAGCAACCCTCGCCTGATGTCGGGGTCGGTACGGTAGTGGTTCTGCTTCTCGTTCTATTTTTCATAGTGATTCCAGTCTTGAGGTCGATCTTCCGGGGCGGGGGCGGTCGGGGCGGCGGCGGGGGTCTAGGATTCTTGCTGGGGATGTTGCTGGGCGGTGGAGGGTTTGGTCGCGGGGGAGGATATGGAGGCGGCGGGTTTGGCGGCTTTGGTGGCGGTGGTGGAGGAGGAGGCGGCTTTGGCGGCGGAGGGTTTGGTGGGTTTGGCGGCGGGAGCACGGGCGGGGGCGGGGCGGGTGGTAGTTGGTAGAAGCAGTTGGCAGGGAGTGAGAGGCGCGTGATGGGTCCGGAAAAACTGATTAATGAGTTTGTCGAACGAATGCGGGCGGCGGCGGGGACGAATCTGCTGGCGGTGATTCTTTATGGCTCGGTGGCGGCGGGAGATTACGTTGCCGAGCACTCGGACGTGAATCTGCTGTGCGTACTCGGCGAGACTTCTTTTGCTGCGATTGAGGTTCTGGCCCCGGTGGTCACGTGGTTGGGGAAGCAGAAGCATCGGGTGCCACTGCTGATGAGCGCGGAGGAGATGCAGCGGTCGGCGGACGTTTTCTCCATCGAATTCCTGGACATGCGGCGGCACTATCGCGTGCTGTGGGGAGAAGATGTTCTGAAGACACTGGAGATTCCGATGCGCCTGCATTGGGCGCAGGTGAGGTATGAACTGCGGGAGAAGACCATCCTGCTGCGGCAGCACTTGCTGGTGGTCGCGGGGAAAGACGAGGCTAAGTGGGAGTTGCTGCTGCGGTCGTTGCCGGCGTTTGGAACTTTATTCCGTCATGCGCTGATTGCGATGGGCGACGCGGGCGCGGGATCGAAGCGCGAAACGGCGGCTGCGCTGGCGGGTAAACTGGGGATTGATACTGGCGTGTTTGGGGAGTTGCTGGATATTCGGGAGCGGAAGAAAGATCGGAAAGCGGCTAAGGTCGATGACGTGTTTGCGCGCTATCTGAAGTTGGTGGAACAGGTGACGGCGGCTGTGGATATGATGCTGGATCCGGCGGCATAGGTGCGAGAGGTCTGCATCTTGCGGCAAACTGCAGATCCCTCGCTTCGCTCGGGATGACAATCCGTAAAAAGCTCGGGATGACAATCCGTAAAAAGTATTTGTGCAGATTTAATTTCGTTTTCAGGAGAACGATATGGGCAAGGGCTTGATTGTACTGGTGGTGCTGGTGGTAATCGTGCTGGCTTTGTTCGGGCAGTACGTGGGAGTGAAAAACAACCTGGTGGCCAAGGATCAGGCAGTGAAGGCGGCGTGGTCGCAGGTGGACATCGTGCTGCAGCGGCGTGCCGATT
>DATFZT010000239.1:0-19536 GCA_035314185.1 Terriglobales bacterium | reverse complement strand
AGTTGCTGCCGTCCTGCACGTTGCCAAAGCCAACACTGGCTGGATTTGCCGTCAGCGCTCCCTGCGTCACGCCCGTTCCCGAGAGTGGAATGCTCAAGGTGGGATTCGATCCATTGGAAGTAACGGCGATGCTGCCACTGGCAGCGCCACTTCCGGTCGGCGCGAACATTACTGTGAATGATGCGCTTTGGCCTGCGCTCAATGTCAGGGGTAAGACTAAACCACTCAGAGTGAAACCACTGCCGGTGAGAGTAGCTTGAGAGACCGTCAGACTGGATGCCCCCGAGTTAGTCAGGGTTGCAGATTGCGTCTGGCTACTTCCCACTTGGACGTTTGCAAAATTCATGCTGCTGGGACTGGCGGTGAGTTGGCCGGAAGTCTTGCCTGTACCGCTGAGGGAAACTGTGATTGTGTTCGCATGGTGCCTTCCCCCAAACCTGGAATACTCCAAAGAGACGCTCCCACTGATGCTGCCGCTGGACTGAGGTGCAAAAGTCGTGGTGAAGCTTACGCTCTGGCCCGAGGCGAGCGTCAACGGTATGTTGAGCCCACCGACGCTGAATCCGGTCCCTGATACTGTCGCTTGGGAAATCGTCAGATTCCGGTCTCCAGTATTGTTCAGAACTACCGATTGCGACGCGCTATTGCCGATCTCAACGCTACCGAAGCTCACGGTGGAAGGACTGGCAACCATCTGCCCATTGGCAGGTGCGCCGAATAGAAAGACAGTCAACAAAATTAATCCGCAACCCACGGATGTCCATGGGGAATTATGACTTTTCATTTCGCTTCTCCTGTTCCGTGCTTCAGACCGCACGGCGGGGGTATGGAGCAGTTGCATCGCATCCTGCCAGAACGAAGATCCAGCACAGAGCGGTGCATGTAGCTATTCGCGACACTCGGTTTTTGTCAGATGACGAACGTTCAGGACGAAGTGGCCCGAGCGCGGACGAAGCGGTGGCCGTTAGGACAGGTAATCGAGAGGCTATTGTCTGGAAACTGTTTCTTGATAATCGCGGTCGAAGACAGTCTGAGCAACGTCAACAACAGTCGAAGGAACTCTCGCCAACATGCCAGTGCAGACCGAAAGAACTGGGTCCGTAACCGTCGGATGTGCGTTGTTGGAGACCAGGGTTCAGCCGGGTCGTGGTTGTTTCTCAATTTATCGATGAGTACTGGGGGGAAGCACCGCATGCATTGATCATCGGCTGACGCTCAGTATCGCGGCAAAATTGGAGGTTCATTTGCCGCAATATTTAGTGCTGCCGGACGGGCAGGTGCTTTCGCGCGGCGTGGTCTGTGTTTTGTTTCTTACGAGCACGGACGATCGTGCAGGCGCGGTTGTTGGCTTGTGTGCGACGTTCCTCTGCCACTAGGTGGGGCCTCAGCGGTGATGCGCGGCTTGAGATCGCCAAAGCCGTGATTACTTTGCTAAGCTATCGGACGCAAGTCGACTTTAGGCAGGCCGACGACCTCATGCTCCAATGCACCCAATCTTCCCTTTGCGGCCTCGACTGCTGATGCTCCTTCTTCCCGTACTTTTCTCGCGTTGCCCAGTGCCTGCTCTGCCACGCGGCTGACATCGTGCAGAAGTTTTCGGATTTCAACTTCCAGATATCCGCGGCTCTCTTGAACCCGATTCAGGATGTCGCTCTGCACTCGCGTGCTGTTGAATTCCAGTAGTTTGGCGAGGAACGCTCGGGCATCATCGGCGATCACTTTCCGCGCGCCAGCAAGAGTCAGAAAAACGTCGGCCATCCACCGCAACGGTGAAGCAGGCTGGGCGATCTCGATGAAATCCAGGAAAGTGAACTCCGAACGAACACGAAATCCGGTTTCGGGATCGAGTGCGTGCGGCATGCGCGCCAGCTCCGGAATGCCCGCATCCGCTAGTCTCTTCAGAAAATCGTTGCCCATCTCGACGAATCGACGCGACACACGCAGATATTGCCGTTCTGCCTCCTCCTGCTCAGGCTTCAACCACGGGAGCACATAGCGTCGGGCGATTTCCTGCGCCTCTTTCATCATGCGGCGGCGATAGCGTGGCCCCGGCCCATGACGGAGAGACAAAATAGTCTTCTCAAATTCCTCCCTGGCTGGGGCCAGTACGCTGGTGAGAAATGTTTTATGCCGGTCCACAAACAGATCGGAAATGTGATGTTGTTCGGCCATGAATAAATATCCAAGCTCCCGCATCGAGCGTTCGGCTTCGGCAATCGTGGCCTTCATGGTCGTAATTCGCCGCTCAGACTCTTCAATAGGCCGCTGCAGCGCGTCCTTTTCCTCGCTAATCACTACGAGCAGTTGCTCACCGAGCCGGTTGAGTCCCCGTTCACAAGCCGAATAGATCAACTCCCGCCCGGATTCTTCAATCAGTTTCTGAAGAGCTTCAACCAGCTTTTGCCAGTCACGTTCCGGACCTCGCTTTTCGACTCGCTCCGCTGCGCTGATTTCCAAGATCGGCCCAACGGGCCGCCGCAACCGCTCTTGCAATTGCCGCTCCGCGAAACTCTCCGCGGCAGCCCTCTCTTCGGGAGTTGTCCGATCCGCCTTGTTAAGAACCAGGACGAAGTCCTGTACGTGCTGTGCCACGGCCTCGACCAGCGCAAGCTCTTCTCCCGCCAACGGTGGATCGGCCCCGATCACGACCAACGCGCCATCGATGTGTGGTATGAATGCCTGCGTTGCGGCCGTATTTCCCGTGAACACTGAGCCAAGACCGGGTGTGTCCACGAAGCACAACCCTCCGGCCAATAGTGAGCTGGGTACGAAAACCTCTACGCCCCGAACTCCCTTTGTGTTCTCCGGGTTGTATTCTTCCGATACGTACTGGTTGAGATCCGATACGCCCACTTCCTGCCAGGAACCATCTCGCCCTTGCACTTGCGCTCTTCGCCGATCTCCGAACCTGATTACGGTGGGAACCGCGGTCACCGGCGTGAAGCCGACAGGAAGAACTGGATCGCCAATCAGAGCATTGATCAACGTGGACTTACCGCGCTTAAACTGGCCAATGCAGGCAACGTAAAAGCGGCCCTCGGAGATCCGGCCGGCAAGATTCCGTGCCTCGTCCGCGATTCGACTCGAACCCAACTCGTCCGCCAGTTGGGCCAGACGAAGGAGTCTCGCGGCGCCATCAACGTCGCTCGTCAATTCAGCTACTGCCGAGGGAGTATGTTCCGGTTGTAAGCCAACCGTGATCGGCGAATTGTCTTCGCTTTTCGTCATGCCCTCATGATGCTGGAGAACGAACGCCCTCCTGATGCACATACTTGATCACTTCCACGTCCGACATGGCGATTAATCCCTCGTCGACCATCTGATCCAGCGCAGGCAGGAGCTTACTGATGTTCTCGTGTGTATCCACAACCGACACCATGATGGGGCGATCGGAAGACTTGAGCAGGTGAGCGCGGTGTATCAGTGTGCTGGCGCCGTAGCCTTCAATGCCGCGATAGACCGTCGCTCCGGCAATGTCGAGCTCTCTGCACTTCTCGACGATCGCCTGGTACAGAGGCTTGCCATGCCACTTGTCATCTTCACCGAAGTGAATCCGGAGCATCTTGGCCTTGCCTTCGAGTTTCATGCGCGTGTCTCCTGACGCCGCTCGGTTTTCTCGTAGTTGTGTGTGTACTTGATGACATCCACGTCGGAAAGCACAACCAAACCCTGCTGCACCATTTTGTCCAGGAGTGGCATGAATGCCTTGAGCTTCTCCTCCGTGTCAACGATGGAGAGCAAGATCGGCCGGTCATGTGAGAGGCTGAGCGCAGCATCCTTGTGGATTCTCCGATTCGCGCCATAACCCAAAATGCCGCGGTAAACCGTGACGCCGGCAATGTCGTGAGCTCGCAAACCGCTGACAATCGCTTCATACAGAGGCTTGCCATTCCACTTGTCGTTCTCGCCGACGTAAATCCGCATCAACTTTGCCTTCCCCTCGCTCTTGAGCGCAGGTTTCTCGGGCACTGCCACTTGCTCTTTCTGTGTCTCGGCCGGTTTCACGATCGTCGTATCGTGCATTTCAATCAAGCCCGTGCCCACCATCGCCTGGAGCTTGGGCAGCAGTTCCTCAACTTTTTGCAAAGTTTCGATGAACTCAACCTTTATGGGCAAATGGGTCGCAAGATCTACCAGCCGGGTCGTGTGCAGTTGATGGTCGGAGCCAAATCCCGCGATGCCGCGCGTCACGGTTGCGCCCGCGACGCCCCGGAAGAAAAGAAAATCCAGGATGGCGGCATAGGCCGCACTTCCGTGATACTGCTGGTCTTCTGCCACATAGATCGCGACCTTCTTTGCAGGTCCAGATGTGAGCACTTTTCCTCCTCCGGTTTACAGTCCTCTGCCCGACAAGAAATTCCGCTGCACGCCCTCGTATCCCCCCGCCGTCGGGATCTCCTTGAGTGCGTCTGTCTTCATGGGATCGCCCTCCCGGCCACGACACCCGCCCAAACCGCCACGAAACCAACCACTACGCTCAATGTGATATTGAGGAACGAGATCAACAATTGGCCGTCCTGCACGCTGCGCAGCGTCTCGAATTCGAATGTAGAAAACGTTGTATACGCGCCGATAAATCCGATCGGAATCAGATATCTCCAATTTGGACTCCAATGCGTTTTCTCGTCCAACAGTGTGAGGATCAGGCCGATGAGAAACGATCCGGAGATGTTGATCGCAAACGTTCCGTAGGGGAAACGTGTTCCCAGCCTCCCTCCGATGTAGCTCCCCAACCAGAAGCGGGCGATCGCACCTACGAAGCCCCCGATTCCGACCATTACGTACTTGAGCAATTTGTATCGTCCCTTTCTGTTTTGCTGAGTTCTTCTTCCGGAGACTGCGCGCGCCCGCGAGTTTCACTAGTCACGTAGTCATCAAACTGCGTCGCCAGGCTCATCAGTTCCAAGGCAATTCGATTGAGTTCCGTCGCCGCTGCAGTGGAAACCTCGCCATATCCGCGCATGTATCTCGGCTGCAATTCCTCAGCAGCAATCCTAATGAATGTCAGCGCGGTATGCACACATCGGCTAACCGGAATGAAGGGTTCGGGACGCTCGATGCCCTGACCATCCAATACGCGTCCCAACTGAACTCGCATGCGGGCGATGTAGTCTTCGATACACTGCCGTTGCGCCGGCGTCACGTCGAACAGATACTCAGGAAAAGCCCGCCTGGAGTCGGCGACAGCGAGTGCGTTTTCCATATCAGCCAACAGTTTGTCGATGTGCCGGCACGCAACCGATAAGCGGCGAGCGTGGTTCGAGCTAAGAGACTCCTCTGGCATAAAGCTCCAAGGACGCGTAAACGCAGGCGACCTTCTTAACTTGTGCTCGGCTCTCAGGAATCTCTTGGAATCAGAAGCGGAAGGGAACCGGCAAACCAAGCCCCTACCAAGAGAATTCCTTCTTCTTCGTAGGAGTCATCTGCCCGATTCGGGCGGTCAATGGTGAACTCCAACACCCAGCCAGATTATGGCAAGCAGCGGCGGCGAAGTCAAACGGCCGGTAACCGCGAGTTCACCGGCCTCGAACCGCAGGCACCCAATTCATGCGGAAGTCGATGTAGAGCGGCGTAATCTTGATGTGCTCGTCCGTCCGATACTTCGGATACTTGGCCATCTGCAGCATGGAAAGAATCGCTCCCGGATTCCCTTCGCTAAATTCCAGCACCTTGACTAGAAATTCACCAATGTTAGCTGCCGACAGCCCGGCCTGCCTGACGATCTCATGAGCGAATCGCTCCGCAACGTCGCAGTCCAAATTCTTCAGCTCGTACTTCTCAGATCGATCCGAGTACAAGGGCTGCAGGAAACCAGTGTCCTCCATATGACTCGACCGCGTCACTGCGATCACGGGCGTGGAACACCGTCCGATGATTTCGCGAACCGCCGCGGCAAGAGACTGCGATGGCCGGTTCACATGATCCATCACAATGGAGTAGTTCCCCTCGCGCAGGGCATCCGTCACAATGCCTTTCAGCGAAACTGCGGATTTAGCCCGGATACCATCCCGATTGCGGCAGGACCTCTCTACGCGCGCATCACGCCGCTTCAGCAAACTCTGCGCCACGCTGCGAAACACAACTTGAGCAGTTGCCGAGTTCTCGCAATAAAGAACCGTTGGCACTTGCGGCAGCAGACTGCGGATCAACAGTGTCTTGCCAACTCCAGCCGGCCCATGAAGAAGAAACGGCTTCCTTTTCAGAAGACGCTCTTTCACGGTCTGCAGTTCTTCCTCACGATCGAAAATGAACTCAGGCTTCTGCATCTTCCGATATGTCTGCGGATTCTTGCCGGTACCATGACTCCGCGACAAGTGCCGCTTGTCAGGAGTCATCAGCTGTTCCCGGCTTAAAGATGGGACAGCGGTTGGCGGTGAACTCCTTCACCGTTTACTGCACAACATCATAATGCTTTTGGAGATACGGCGGAGTCAAGATCCTTGACGCCACTAGTAGCTGTTGTCTCGCTGATCGCTATCTCATTACCTCCGTGCTATGCGTTCGTAAGGTACGTACACCGGCTCCCAGATATTTGCCCGAAGTTCGCGATCCAGGCAATCTTCGCCGGCCACCTGCGCCTGCTCATCTTTAATTGCCTGCCTGCCGACGGCCTGCGCGATCGAGCGACTGAGCTGACGCGAATCCGAGAGTGACGGTAGAAGGCTTGCCTTCTTATCCTTTTGTGTGGGAACCAGACGTGCCAATTCCTTAGCCGCCGCCATGACCATGGTATCGGTGACGCGTTTGGCTTTGGAGGCGATAATCCCAAGCGCCAGCCCAGGAAATATGTATGAGTTATTAGTCTGGTCGATCCGAACCTTCTTTCCACCGAGATTCACGGGGTCGAACGGACTCCCGGTACCGATCAATGCCCGTCCTTCCGTCCAATCCAGCAAGTCCTGAGGATTCGCCTCGCTGCGTGAGGTGGGGTTCGACAGCGGGAAAATGATGGGGCGACTCACGTTCCTGGCCATTTCGCGTACGGCATCTTCGGTGAAAGCTCCCGCTTGACCAGACACTCCAATCAGGACCGTAGGCTTGGCATGGCGGATCACATCCAGCAACGCGATCTCTCGATTCGGTTGTCTCCAACCCCGCACTTCCTGCTCTTTGCGCGCGTAGGGCATTTGCTCGGGACGCACATCCTTACTATTCTCCGTAACTAGACCATGGAGATCGAGAGCGTAGAAGCGGTCGCGCGCCTCTTGTTCCGGGACGCCCTTCTCCTCCATCAACTGCGATAACAGATTGGTGATGCCTATGCCTGCGGTTCCGAAGCCAAGCACAACGATCTTCTGTTGCTCCAGTGGCACGCCCGTGACGTTGATCGCCGAGAGCAGCGTCGCGGTCGCTACCGCCGCCGTGCCTTGAATGTCGTCGTTAAAAGTGCATAGTTGGTTCTTGTAGCGAGCCAGAAGGCGAGCGGCGTTCGAACCGGCAAAGTCCTCCCATTGCAGAAGAACGTGCGGCCAACGCTTCTTCACGCTGTTGACGAAAATATCGACAAAAGCGTCATACTCATCACCCCGAACCCGATGATGCCTCCATCCGATGTAAAGCGGATTCTCTAACCTCGCCTCGTTGTCCGTTCCCACATCGAGCAGAACCGGAAGACAATGCTCCGGATGAATGCCGCCGAGCGCGGTGTAAAGGGCCATCTTGCCAATCGGGATGCCCATGCCTCCCGCACCTTGATCGCCCAGCCCCAGGATTCGTTCACCATCGCTGACCACGATGCATTTCACATCGTCGTAATGGGAATGCTCCAGGATCTGATCGATGCGATCTTTATTCGGATAGCTGAGGAACAAACCGCGTGGCTTTCTCCATATTTCACTGAAGCGCTGGCAACCCTCCCCCACCGTCGGCGTGTACACCAGCGGGAGCATCTCTTCGATATTGCGCAGCAAGAGCGCATAGAACAGCGTTTCGTTCGTATCCTGCAGGTCGCGGAGAAGACTGTATTTATTAAAGGACGTCGGCTGATTCCGCAGAGCCTGCATCCGCCGCTCAATCTGTTCATCAAGACTTCCCACGTGCGGCGGTAATAAACCGTGCAGGTCAAACACATCGCGTTCGTGATCCGAGAAGGCAGTTCCCTTATTGAGACGCGGAGAATTAATCAGGTCACGCCCCGAAAGAGAAATCTGGCATGGCTGGTTGCTGGCTGTCTGTAATCGCTCGTTCATCTCCGTCCCTTCGCTCATAGTAACCCGAGAGACCGAGCGATCGCATGTTGGCTTTGGTCTAGGCAGACGTGAGGATTCTAGGTTGTGATTTCCGCCTCGGTATGTGGTCTGTGGCAAAGTTCTGCGACTGCAGCATCTGCGAGCGCAGGCAGCACCGCCGCAACCGCGGGCGACAGCTCCGTGCCCCACTCAGTGCTGGCTGGTTGCACGCCCAGCAACACTACTTCGGGAGTTCGCTTGGCCAGAACCCGGAGCGCTACCAGCAGATCCGCAACCCCCAGTTGGTGCACGCTTCCTTTGCCGGGCAAGGTTTGCAGTTCCCGGCTTGACATCCGAACCAGCGTCCCGGGAGGCTGCCCTACATCCACGGCATCTAATACCAGCAGGTAGGAACAGTCCCAGATGTAGGTAAGTAATTCCATGCCCAACGTGCCGCCCTCAATCAGCGAGACATCCCCGGGCACACGCGGATCGCTTCTCAGTTTCTCTATGGCTTGGGGGCCGACTCCGTCGTCAGAGTGCAGGGTGTTGCCCAGCCCAAGCACAATGTAGCTCGCTGGTGCCGCCATTCAGTCCGCCTTACTCAGAACCGCATCCTCTTCTTCTTCCAGTTCGGCCTTCGGAATAAACTTGTAGCCGGTGAAGATGCTCTCGATCAGTCCATTTCGTTCTTCCCAGGACACGAGCACGGCGCTGTAAACGTGGTGAATCACAAAGGCGAAGAAGGCAAACATGACGCAGAAGTGAAGCAGTCGGATATGCTGGATGTCGATCACGCCCGAGATCCAGCCGAATAGCCAGCCCAGTGCCCACTTCCCGCGTACCTGTGTGTACAAGGTGAGGCCGGTGATGATCTCGATGAGCATAAAGGTGAAGATCAGCAGATAGGTAACGGCGGCGAGCGCGTTGTGTCCGACGTGGTGTGCAAGGTCTTTGCGGAAAAAACTGTAATAAGCCACCATTCCGCCCATGCCTCGCCACTGTCGCCGGTGGATCGGAACAAACGCCCGCCAGTTTGACCAGCTGTTCCCCTTGAAAAACCAGTACAGGCGCAGCAGAAAAGCACTAATGAACACAAAACCTGCGACCACGTGAATGAAGCGCATCGTCGCCATGAGGAAGGTTGTGGTGCTCTTGGCAACGATAAATGGATTGTGGATGTAGTATCCGGTGAAGGAGAGCACAACGATCGGCAGGAATATAAACCAGTGCGAGACGCGGACTGGCAGTTCCCACACATAGACCCGCACCGTAGGAAACCCGGGTTCCGGCCGGTGGGCCTCGCCCCAACCGTAGTGTCTTAACTCAGCCATCTCGGTCTCCTTTCAGCGCGTCCTGGGTACGGTATAGCGCCGCCCTTGGCCATCGACCACGTGCACAGCGCAAGCCAAACAAGGATCGAAGGAGTGAATGGTGCGCAGAATCTCCACCGGCCGCTCCGGGTCGGCGATCGGAGTCTTGAGCAAAGACGCTTCATACGCGCCACGCTGTCCCTTGGCGTCCCGCGGTCCCGCGTTCCAGGTCGTGGGCACCACACACTGGTAGTTCTTGATCTTCTTGTCTTCAATTTCGACCCAATGCGCCAACGCACCGCGCGGTGCCTCATGGAAACCCCAGCCCTGCGCCTCTTTCGGCCAGGTGTCGGGGTCCCATTTCTCACCGTTGTGCACTCGCAAGTCGCCGTGCCCGAGCTTGTCGCCGAGTTCCGCCACCCACTTGCTGACTTGTCCAGCCATCACATGAGCTTCGATTGCACGGGCCGCGATTCTTCCCAATGTCGAAAAGAGTGCGGTTGCCGGAGCGTTGAGTTTAGCGAGAACGCCGTCGACCGCAGCCTTCACTTCCGCATGCCCGGAGGCGTAGGCCACCAGCATGCGGGAGAGCGGCCCGACTTCCATCGGAACATCCTGGTAGCGCGGCGCCTTCAACCAGGAGTACTTCTGGTCTGTCTGCAGATTCTCAAAGGGCGGCTTCGGTCCCGTGTACTTAGGATTGGTTTCCCCTTGATAGGGATTCTTCCCCTTCTGGTCTCCGTCCGAATACTCATACCAGGAGTGAGACACATACTCTGTTACATTGCCTGGATCGACATGGTGAACCTTGGAAAGATCGCGGTTGAAGATGGCTCCACGCGGCAGGAAGAATCGAGCAGAATCCTTGATGCCCCCCTGCGGAAAATCGCCGTAGGAGAGGAAATTCCCCAGTCCCTCGCCTCGTCCGAACCAGTCGCGATAAAACCCGGCAACCGCCAGGACGTCAGGGACGTAGACCTGATCGACAAAGGCCTGCGCCTTGCTGGCAAGCTCGGCAAGAAAAGTGATGCGCTCGGGATTGATCGTCGCTTGCGGTTCGTCGGGATCCATCGCGGTTGACATGCCGCCGACAAGATAGGTCTGCAGATGCGGGTTCTTCCCACCCAGCACGGCATGGATGCGGATGTAGTCTCTCTGAAATTCCAGCGCTTCCACATAGTGCGCAACGGCCAGCAGGTTGGCCTCGGGCGGGAGGTGGTAGGCGGGATGGCCCCAATACCCGCTGCTGAACAAGCTCAACTGCTTGCTTTCGACAAGAGCCTTCACCCGATCCTGGATTGCTTTGAAGTATGCGCGGCTGGATTTCGGCCAGGGCGAAATCGATTCGGCCAGTTGCGAAGTTTTCCCCGGATCAGCTTTGAGCGCCAGGGTCACATCCACCCAATCCAGCGCATGCAAGTGGTAGAAGTGGATCACGTGGTCCTGCACGTATTGGCTGGCGCCAATGATATTGCGGATCAGGCTGGCATTCGCCGGGACCTCGATGCCGAGCGCATCCTCGACCGCGCGCACCGAAGTTAGCGCATGGACCGTGGTGCACACGCCGCAGATGCGTTGCGTCCAGATCCAGGCCTCACGCGGATCACGGCCGCGCAGTATCATTTCGATGCCACGGAACATGGTTCCTGAACTCCAAGCATCGGACACCGCACCACCATTGATTTCCGCCTCAATGCGCAGATGGCCTTCAATACGAGTCACTGGATCAACCACGATGCGTGCCATAGGTTCCTCCTACGCTTTTCTCGGCGGCTCACTGCTCGCCGAGGGTGCTGCTGCTGTGGGCATGGGCCGCATGCGGTCACGAACCGCGCTAGCGATCCCATGCACCACGGTTGCGCCCGCCACGGCGGCGGTGACTCCCAACCCGATCTCGCCGGCGGTCACGTCTACTCCGAAACCCGGAACTGTAGGTAGCCGATCGTAAAACGGAGAGCGCGTATCCCAGAAGCGGTGCGAGGCGCAGCCCAGACAGCCGTGACCGGCCTTCACCGGCCAACTCGTACCGTCATTCCAACGCACCGACGGACAATTGAAGGTCGCCTGCGGGCCCTTGCAGCCCATCTTGTACAAGCACCAGCCCCTGCGATGGCCTTCGTCATCCCACTCCTGAACGTAACGCCCGGCGTCGTAGTGCGCGCGCCGTTCGCATTGGTCATGGATGATGCGTCCGTAAGCGAACAGAGGACGGTTGTACTGGTCCAATGCGGGCAACTGCCCAAACGTCAGGTAGTGAACCAGCACGGCGGCAGTGTTCACCGGATTCTGCGGACAGCCGCCGAGATTAACCACGGTGGCCTCAGGCACTGCCTCTGAAATCCCTACGGCGCCAGTGGGATTGGGAGAAGCGGCCACCAGTCCGCCATCCCACGCGCATGCTCCGGCGGCAATCGTGGCGGCGGCGTTCGGGCACACGTGGCGCGCGATATCGAGTGCAGTCCGGCCGCCTACGGTGCAGTACACTCCGTCGTCAGCGAGCGGGATTGCACCCTCGACGACGGCAATGAACTTGCCCTTTTCCTCGCGTACGACCCGCTCCAGCGCGGCCTCTGCCTGATGCCCGGCGCCGGCCATCACCAACTCGTGGTACTCCCAGGAAAACAGATCTAATACCACTTCCAGCACAGTGGGGTGGCTGGAACGGAGGATGGACTCAGAGTTCCCGGCGCAGTCCTGAAATTGCAACCAGACCAGCACCGGTTTCCTGGCTTTCTCCAGAGCGGCGGCTACTTGGGCGACGTAGCGCGGAGGCAGCGCCAGAGTGGCCGTCATCAAGCTGCAGAATTTCAGGAAGCGACGACGGTCGATGCCTTTTTGTTGTAAGGCCCGAGACAACGAATGATTCGGCGGGAGCATGGGCTCACCTCTCGGTCATTTTTTCCAGGGAGGAAGATGGCCCCTGGTCTCCAGAAATCGGGGCCCGAGTCTCTTTATCCCTGGGCGCAGTGTCTGCTTCTATACCATCCGAATCCCTGCAGCGCAGTGACTTCAATCACCGTTTAATGTGAGGCCACGAACATTCGAGGGTCAAACTGGCTCCGAAGGGCGATGCAACGATTATCGGAGGGGCCACGCTACGGAGTCGGGATGACTGCCGTGGCTTGATTCGAGTATCCGCTCTCCTCCGACTTGCTATTCACTGCCGTGGCCACGTAGTAGTAGGTTTGGCCAGAGACGACTGTGCTGTCGGTGTACGCGGTCGTGCCATCGAGCGAACTATTGATCATCGTGTATGGACCACCCGATACGGTGCCGCGGTAGATGTTGTAGCCAACCGCGTCAGCCGCGGCGGTCCAGGTGAGATCCACGGTGTGCTGACTCGCCGCTTTTCCCGTGCCGGTCATTGTTTGCACGGTGGGCGAGTTCGATGCGTTGCTCGAGAACGACAAAGTCGCCGAAGTGGCTCCACTGGCCTGCGGCGTGAAAGTGACGGTGAAAGAAGTGGAGTGCCCGGCGGCGAGCGTGACCGGGAGCGAAATTCCGGAGAGCACAAACTCACCGTTATTAAGACTTGCCGATGAAACCTTGACCGCCGCGCCGCTGGCGGTTAGGCTGCCGTTGAGCGCCGAACTCGTCCCTACCGTCACGTTGCCAAAGCTGAGACTGGTTGGGGACACCGCCAACTGCCCTGCGGCGGTTCCGGTTCCCGAGAGCGCGATGTTCAGCGGAGAGTTCGATGCGTTCGACACCACCGACAGGCTTCCGCTTGCCGCACCGGCACTAGTCGGCGCAAAGGTCGCGGTAAACGTTACGCTTTGGTTTGCCTTGAGTGTGAGAGGCAAGCTCAACCCACTGATCGAGAACACAGCCCCAGTCACATTCGCTTGCGTGATGGTAAGCGACGATCCACCAGTGTTGGTCAGCGTTTCCGATAAGTTCGTGCTATTGCCGACCTGGACGCTACCGAACGCCAGGCTCGTGGGATTTGCCGCCAGCGCTCCCGGCGTCACGCCGGTTCCCGAGAGTGGAATGCTCAAGTTGGGATTCGAGCCGGTGGATGTAATGCTCACGCTGCCGCTGGCTGCCCCGCTCGCGGTCGGAGAGAAAAGCACGGTGAACGACGTGCTCTGCCCCGCGGTTAATGTCAAAGGCAAAGACGAAGACAGGCCGCTCATACCGAATTCTGTGCCGCTGACAGTGGCGGCCGAAATCGTGAGGCTCGATCCGCCGGTGTTCGAAAGGGTCACAGTGCTAGTTTGATCGGATCCAACATTGATGTTTCCAAAGGCCACCGACGAGGGACTCGGGGAAAGCGTGCCCGGCGCAACCGCAGTGGCAGAGGCGGACAGCGAAGCATAGGGCTGGGCATTCGGCCCATCAAAGGAAATCGTGACGGTCGGATCGCCGGCACTGGTGGATTTGAACTGAACGTTGAATGAAGCGCTTTGTCCCGCACCCAAAGTCAGCGGTGTCGCAAGGCCAGTGACCGTAAAGCCGGAGCCCAATCCTTGAATCGAGTTGATGGTAATGGCAGACGAGGTGTTGTTCGTTATCGTGTCAGACAGCGTCTTGCTGGTGCCGACTGGCACTGACCCGAAGTTCAGGCTGCCGCTCCCCAGCCCGACCGTGCCGCCGCCATTCGAACCAGAGGATAGGCCCTGGCATCCTGTGAGCAGCAACAGTCCGCCCGCAACAACAAAGAAAATGGCCAAGCGTCGATACAACCGGATAACCTTTTTCTGCGATCTATGTGTGCCGTTACGCAAGCCACGGCGGCCGATTTCGGGTCGCCGAGACCCCCGAAATCCAAGCTCCGGCGAGACCAGTGTCGCTCCTGGCTGCCACGAGCCTCAGAGTCCGCGATGACGCGTTCGGTGCTTGCAGTGTATTCAAGTCGAGTGTGCTCAGCGAGGTTACGACCGTGTTTCGGGCGGGCTCTGAGTGCGAGCACCCGAGCCATCCGAAGCCAGATCAGGCACTTAGAAGAGGTGCAGGGCAGAAAAATAGTTTGGGCATGTTGCTTCTTCCTACCGGCCAGCGCCACGACTCGACGACGGCTGCGCTACAATCTCAGCCGCGGAACTTAAACGATGAACATGACAGCACGAACTCAAGTTCCGGGCTTCGCGTTCTTGTCTGCTCTGTCGATCCTGTTCTGGTGGCATTCTCTGGTCACGACGTGGGGACTCGCGTTGGCGAACGACGCCTACACTCACATCCTGCTGATTCTCCCCCTGAGCGGTGCACTCATTTATATGAACGCGAAGTATATCGATGAGAAAGCACTCCGGACGAGCCCGGTGCCGCGCCCGCGCCTCGGTTCGGCTCTGCTGGCTCTGGCGTTGGTCATCGGTTGTTGCACGAGATGGGGGATGGGCGCTGCACCCGATGATGTGCGGCTGACGCTCGCAATGTTGGCTCTCGTGATCTGGTGGATCGCCAGCGTCCTATTATGTTTTGGAGCAAGAACTTTTCAGTCGTTTCTGTTTCCGCTTTGCTTTCTGTTTCTTCTGGTCCCCATTCCTGACTTCGCTTTGAGCTGGATTATCGAATTCTTGCAACATCAATCCGCGTCAGCGGCGCAGATCATGTTTCGCGCGGCTGGGGTTCCGGCGACTCAGGATGGAATCATGCTGTCGATCCCAGGGCTGGACATCGAAGTTGCGCGCGAGTGCAGCAGCATTCGATCCAGTCTGATGCTCGTTGTCACGACTATCGTCTTGGCCCATCTGTTCCTGCGCTCGTGGTGGCGGAAACTCCTGCTCATCGCGGCCACGATTCCCCTCTCCGTCGCCAAGAACGGACTTCGCATCTTCACGATTGTGGAGCTTGGAACTCGCATGGACCCTGGGTTCCTCAACGGTAAACTCCATCACAACGGAGGAATCATCTTCTTTGGCATCGCGGTCGTTGCGATGATGGCGCTGCTCTGGGTCCTGAGGAGAACCGAGTTCCTCGCATAGTTTAATCTGGTGATTCGCTTTACCGGAGATTCGGTGAACATATTTCACATTGTTGGGGCCCGTCCCAACTTCATGAAGGTCGCTCCCGTCCTGAATGCTCTGAGAGAGCGGAAAAATGTGCTGCAGACCCTCATTCACACCGGTCAGCATTACGACGTTAATATGTCCGACGTGTTTTTCCAGCAACTGGGCATACCTGCCCCCGATGTGAATCTGGCGGTCGGGTCGGGCACGCATGCCAAGCAAACGGCCGAAATCATGATCCGGCTGGAGCCGATCGTGCTCGAGCGGCGCCCCGACATCGTCCTCGTCTACGGGGATGTCAACTCGACCGTTGCTACCGCGCTGGTTTGCGCCAAGCTGGGCGTTCAAATCGGCCACGTCGAAGCCGGACTGCGTTCGTTCGATCGCACCATGCCCGAGGAGGTCAATCGCCTGGTGACCGATCAGCTTGCCAACTTGCTGTTCACGCCGTCGGAAGATGGGGACGAGAATCTTCGGCGAGAGGGAATTCCCGCGGAGAAGGTCTTCCGCGTCGGCAACGTGATGATTGACTCCCTGGTGCGCCTGTTGCCTTCAGCGCAGAAGGTGAAAGTGGAGGCGCTGCCCGCGCGCTACGCCCTGGTTACGCTGCACCGCCCGGCCAACGTTGATGACAGTGCCACGCTGAAGGGAATCCTGGAATCGCTGCTCGAAGTCAACCGGGATCTGGCCGTGGTGTTTCCCGCCCATCCCCGAACCCGGCAACGAATCGCCGATTTTGGATTGAATGCCGGGCAACTGCGCGTGCTCGATCCTCTCCCCTATATTGATTTTCTGGGATTGCAATCACACGCGACAGTGGTGATCACCGATTCAGGAGGCATTCAGGAAGAGGCCACATATCTTGGCATCCCTTGTCTTACACTGCGCGACAACACCGAGCGACCGATTACTGTTCTTATGGGGACGAACGTTCTGGTCGGCCGCGATCCGGAAAAGCTGCGCAGGGAATTGTCGAGGGTACTCGAGGGCAAAGCAAAACAAGGAACTGTGCCGCCCCTTTGGGATGGGCACGCAGGGCAGCGTATCGCAGATATTCTCATTGGACGGCCGTCACGCGGTTGAACGGTTACCTGAATTGTTACTTCACCCTCCAATGCAATTCGGCCCGTCACGTTGTCGCGCTACCGCCATAAAAGACTTCGACTTGAAACCCTGGCGAAGTAACCTATTACCAGGAGATCGCCGACCTACAGAGCAACTCTCAAAGGACGTGTTCTAAGTCCCAGTGGCGAGCAACCAACGTAACCTGAAACCAAATAAAAACAGATGTAGGCTTGTAACTGACATAGGGCACGACCAACTCGCGCACTCTGTCGCACGCAGCTATGCTGAACATGAGGGCCGAATCGAGACCGGATTGACAATTATGCGAAGAATCTTCGCTTGCCTTTTCTTGCTCGTCGCGCCGCTTCTGGCGCAATCTCACATGGGACCCGGCGAACCCGCGGCCGGGGCCACAGGTCCGGCTTTTGAGGCGGGTGTCGGCTACGTCTACCTCAGCATGCCCACGCCATCGCAACGTATAGGGCTCGCCGGCCTGGATGCCAACGGTCTTGTCAGGTTTGCCACGCGTTGGGGAGTGACCGTGGACTCTACTTATGCCGTCACTAGTAACGTGCTCGGCACGGGTCACAGCGGCAATATGCTCAGCTGTCTGGCTGGCCCCGTTTTCTATCCGTTTGGGCACGGGCAGGCCGGGATCTTTGTTCACGCCCTGGCCGGCGCCAGTTGGGTCGACAGCGCCGTCCCGGTTAGCAGCACTAACTACCTGGGGGGCTGGGTAGCCCGTCCCTCGTACGCAGCCGGCGGAGGGTTCGAGCACTACCTCTTCCGACCGATTGCCGTCCGCGTCCAGGCTGACTATCAGCGCACGACCTTTGTTGACTCGACCGGCGCGATGCAGGGCCAAAACGATCTGCGTCTCACCTCGAGTATCGTTTATCGCTTTGGAAACCGCTGAACAATTGCCCTTCGAAAGAAATCACGCACTAGTGAGAATCATCCCCGTCTAACTATCTCACTAAGATTGAAGTCGAATTTTGTGTAGCCTCAATGAACGCCAGCAAGCGCGGGTGAAGTAGGCGATGGGCCCGACCAGGGTCACAGCGGCGGTGACGACTCCGTCCCACCCGCTCCAAATTCTCTAAATCGGCGGCCAACATCCAGCGCATCCGGGGGCCGATCGACCGGGCATAAAGCAGGACCAAAACCACAGAAAAAAGAGCCTGCTCAGCGAACGAACTCGCGAAGGTGGCTCTCTGTGTTTGCGGCTGAATTTACGATTGGGTTGGCTTGGTCACTCTAGACCGGAGGAACATGGCCCCGATACACGTGAGTCCGGCCCCGACAAGATAGATTGCGGACGATCCACCTTCCGGAACCTGCTGGCAATTCCTCTGGTACCATTCGCATCGCTGATGGTGGTCTCGGTCTCGGTCAGCGAAAGCAGCGGGAGCCAGACAACAAATCACGACGATTGCCAGCCACAATTTCCCCCCACGGTTGCTCATGTAATGCTCCCTGCTATTTCGGAACCCACGCCGGACGGGGAGTGTCGGGGGCCTTCCCTAAGGTTCTTCTTCAGCTTGTTACATTGAACTGCCAATGTTAACGTGCTGTCAAGATGATAGTTTTTGCGACAGTTGCACGAAAATGCAACCTTAGCAAACTCGTATTTGTCGCAGCCCCCAGAAACAGGTCCGGATCACTCCAGGTTACTTAATGGACCATGCCGGGCCAACGCTACGGAGTCGGAATCGCGGCCTGTGCTTGGTTCGAGTATCCACTCTCCACCGACTCGCTATTAACGGCCGTAGCTACGTAGTAATAGGTCTGGCCGGAGACGACTGCGCTGTCGGTGTAAGTGACCGTGCCGTCGAGCGAACTATTGATCATCGTGTACGGTCCTCCCGGCGCGGTCCCGCGATAGATGTTGTAGCCGACTGCGCTCGGCGACGCAGTCCAGGTGAGGTCCACAGTATGCTGGGTCGCCGCTGTTCCCGTGCCGGTCATCGTTTGCACGGCAGGCGAGTTCAAGGCGTTGCTCGAGAACGACAAGGACCCCGAGGTGGCTCCGCTCGCCTGCGGTGTGAAAGTGACGGTGAAAGAACTGGATTGCCCGGCGGGAATCGTTACCGGCAGCGAAATTCCGGAGAGCACAAACTCACCGTTATTGAGGCCTGCCGATGCCACCGTGACCGCTGCGCCGCTGGCGATCAGGCTGCCATTGAGCGCCGAACTCGTCCCGTCAACCACGTTGCCAAAGCTGAGACTGGTTGGCGACACCGCCAGTTGGCCCGTGGCCGTTCCGGTTCCCGAGAGCGCGATGTTCAGCGGAGAGTTCGATGCGTTGGACACCACCGACAGGCTCCCGCTCGCCGCGCCGGCACTGGTCGGCGTAAAGGTGGCAGTAAACGTCACGCTTTGGTTGGACGTGAGCGTGAGGGGCAAGCTCAACCCACTGATCGAGAACACAGCCCCAGTCACATTTGCTTGCGTAATGGTGACTGACGATCCGCCTGTGTTGGTCAGCGTTTCCGACAAGTTCGCGCTATTGCTGACCTGGACGCTACCAAACGCCAGGCTCGTGGGATTTGCCGCCAGCGCTCCCGGCGTCACGCCGGTTCCCGAGAGTGGAATGCTCAAGTTGGGATTCGAGCCGTTGGAAGTAATGCTCACGCTGCCACTGGCCGCTCCGCTCGCGGTCGGAGAGAAAAGCACGGTGAACGATGTGCTCTGGCCCGCGGGTAATGTCAAAGGCAAAGACGCGAGCCCGCTCAAACTGAATCCGCTGCCACTCGCAGTCGCAGCCGAGATCGTGAGGCTTGAACCACCTGTGTTGGTCAGGGTTTCGCTCAACGAGTTCGAAGTGTTGATCTGAACGCTGCCGAAGGCGAGGCTGGTCGGATTCGCAACCAAGTCTCCCTGCGCCACGCCCGTTCCAGAGAGTGGAATGCTCAAGTTGGGATTCGAGCCGTTGGACGTGATGCTCACGCTGCCGCTGGCTGCCCCGCTCGCGGTCGGAGAGAAAAGCACGGTGAACGACGTGCTCTGGCCTGCGGTTAATGTCAAAGGCAAAGACGCGAG
>DATFZT010000238.1:0-46605 GCA_035314185.1 Terriglobales bacterium | reverse complement strand
CCTGCACTTCGCTCAATCGCACGATGCGCGCTTTCGATTCAGCCGACGCCGAGACCACCAGAAACGCCGCTGCGAACACGGCCAACACTGCCAGCGTTTTTCCGACCTTTGTGATCGCCATATGCTGCTCCCGGGACTGCTCCCTCAGGTTTTCTAGGACGCTAGATCGGTTGCCGAAGCTCACCGGTTGCCAATCGACAACTACGAGCTGACTGGCACGCAAAATATTCAAACAACTGAGGCTTAAGGCTCTTTCCGCCTGTCTTGATCTGCCTTGAGTTTGCGAGCGTCCGGGGCCTAAGTCAAGCGGGATTTGGGACACTCCGTGCCCTGCACCTCAGATTCCTGCACTTCAGATTAATGAGCGCCCGCCCGTTCCAGCAAACGTTGGGCGCGGGCGCGGGTTACGTTGATCACGGACTGGTCGGCTATGATCTGATCGAGGATGGGCTGAATGGCCGCGACTTCGGTCAGTTGATTGTTGCGGGCCATCTCCTCCATGCGCTTGAGTTCTTCGTCGAGGGCAAGCTTCTGGTAGTGGTGGTCGTACTGGAGGCGATGTCCGAATTCGAGCGTGGCCGAGAGGCTTTGCATCAGGTCGGTCAATTCCTGCACGGCGGAGTTGGGCGAGTAGTTGTACGTGGACTCACCGCTGCGCTGCGCGTCTTTGTAGCTGAGCGTCTTCTTCCCGGTAAAGGCGAGGCCCTTGTGGTGGGAGTCGACGTCCTTCTGGAAATATCCCGCCTTCGCCGCTAGTTCGAAGATTTTCTGCCGCGTTTCCGCTTCCACGGAGAAGTCAAGATCGAAAGTGTCGGTCTCGTCGGAGTCGGCGGACAGGCGGCCGCTGGACTGATAGTGGGCCGAGCCACCGCTGGGCACGCGAATCGAGTAGTGTTCCGGCTGAGAGTCGGGGAAATCGAGGGTAAAGGTAATCGCCGCCGGAGCATGGGTTTGCGAATACGCAAGGATTGAAGAAAGCAGGATCGCAGAAAAGATTAACAGGCAGACAATCTGAAATGGACGCGGCATGGGCCGCTGTAATGATTGGGGATGGCGCGGAGAGTGTCAAGGGCAGCTCTTACTCGCTCAATGGCAGAGCGCGGTGTAGCCCAAGGTTTCCGTGGAGGTCAGGAAGATCTCGCCAGAAATCAGGCCATTGTTGTTGATGCCGCCAACCATGGTGAATTTCGCGCCCGGATAGACCACATCCTTGAAGACTCCGCCTTCGTAGATGAAGCCGAAGTCGCGGTGGAGCGCGAGATGATTGCCGACGATGACGCCCGCGTTGTTCACCCCGGTGAGAGCAGTTCCGTACCTGGAGTCAGGATAATTGATGGTGGTGAGAGTCCCGTTTTGCCACAGGAATCCGCTGCTGACGCGGTTGCTGGCATAGCTTCCGACAACATCGCCGCTATCGTTGATCGCCACGGCGTAGGTTGTCTCCGCATCGGGATAGGCAATGGTTGTATAGGTGCCATTCACGAGCAGGAATCCCCTGACCAGAGCGGCGCTGGAGCTGAAGCTGCCGACCACCGCTCCCAAGTGGTTGATGTCGAACAGCCAGGTGTTGGTGGCTCTGGGATGGTGAACAGCGGTGAACTCGCCGTCTTGCAACAGCAAACCATGGACGCGTTCGGGATTTACCTTGTCCTGATAGTAACCGGCATCGACGTTGATGCCGCCGCTCCCATACAGCCACGTGCTTGATGATTGCGGGGCTGCGTACTCGGCGATCGCTCCGCTGGCCGAGCGCTTGAAGGCCAGGAATTGCAGCGTCTTGTTGTCGATCAACTGGCCAACCACGGTACCGTCGTCGCTCACCCCCTGCACCTGGCTGAGGGTATATCCCGGAGGCGCGGAAAATGTATCGAAGGTGCAGGAAGCCTGTTCGGCGGCATGCATTCCAACCGCGTGCAAGAACAGCGTGACGATGAGGGCAGGAACGAAACGGGAAAAGTTCATGAAATCCTCGATACGCATCTGTCTACTGGCGCTGCATTCTTCGTGCGCAAGGCAGCAATTTCAGAATGCGTATAACTTGAGAATCGGCGGAAGTCAGCGTCGGGTTCACGATCGAGCGGCACGGCGCGCGCCGGTTTCTGGACGAGGACGGGGCTAACTTGACGGAAGATGCGCCCGCGCTGAACCCCCTGTAGAGACGCGGCTTGCCGCGTCTGCTGCATGCAGCGTGTACGGACTCGAGGCGTATTCGGAGACAGCGCAAGCGGAGACGGGGCAAGCCCCGTCTCTACAGTGAGCGAGTTGTGGTGTGGCGTTCGCTGTTCTGGCGTTCGCTGTTCTGGCGCTCATGGGTCGCGGCGGTGTGCAGATGGCAGATGGCGATGGCGAGCGCGTCGGCGGCGTCGGCGGGTTCGGGAATCTGATCGAGATTCAGAAGGCGCGTCACCATTTGCTGGACCTGATGTTTTTCGGCGCGGCCGTATCCCACCACCGCGGACTTGATGGAGAGTGGCGAGTATTCGGCGACTTCGAGTCCGGCAGAGGCGGCGGCGAGCATGGCGACACCGCGCACCTGGCCAAGCTTCAAGGCAGACTTCACATTGGCGGCGTAGAAAACGTCTTCGATCGCGACCCGGTCGGGTCGGTGCTGGCAGATGAGTTCCTGCAGGCCAATCGAGATGCGCGACAGGCGCATGGGCATGGGGTCGCGCGGCGAAACTTTGATGGCGCCGCAGACGATGCACACCAGGCGATCATTGTTGCGATCATCAGCGAGCAGTTCGACGACCCCGTAGCCGGTGTATTCCGTGCCGCAGTCGATGCCGAGGACGCGCATACTTGTTTGCAGTGTAACGCGAGTTTTGCAACTGTGCAGGCGTAATTTGGTCTAGAATGATCCGGCACCTAAGGAGCTCTCCATGCGAAACCTCCGGGGGCCCGCTCTCGGATTTGCAATCGAGTTTGCAAGCATTGCAGCATTGACACTCCTCTCCATCGGCGCCGTCTTAGCGGAAAACAAGTCTGTCACGATCGAGCAGCCGATGTTTGCCGTGACGTCATCGCTGCGTGCAACCTTTGCAACGAGTGCGTTCGCGCAACAACAGCCTTCGGACGCACCAACCCAGCCCGCGGCTCCGGCGCAAGCGGAACCGCGAGCGACGAATGCGCCCGCCACTGCCGCTGCCACAAAAGTGACCATGTACGTGTATCGGCTGCGCAACCAGCGGGGCATGTTTAACAAACTATCCGTATACATTGACGAAAGAGAGCTGGCGCGGATAGAGAACGGGCGCTTCTTTATTGTGCATGTCGATCCCGGCAGGCACGTCGTTCGCTCCGTCGACAAGGCCTCCGCCGTGACGGTGGAGATGCAGCCGGGCCAAATCTACTTCCTCCGCGTGGCCATCGAACATACGCAATTCACATTCCGCTTCGAAACGATCCTGGTACCAGCCGAACAAGGATGGTCTGAAATCGGACAGACCGAGCCGAATGACTCCAAGGAAATCAAAGATAACGAGCTCGCGGCCGTAGGCCCGCTGCCGTCCAAGCCTGCCCCTGCATCGTCGCCAGCGGAAGAGCCGAGCGCGCCGGGAACTTGCCGAAGTGTTGCTGTTACTCGCTCCTCGTTTGTTGCGGCCCTCGGGCGAGCGGAGCTTGGTCACAAACAATCGCCTGACGGATACAAGGTGGTGGATGTCGTCAACTACCCCAGCGCTTACGTTGGGAAGTGGTATGAAATGAATGAGTTACCGACTGTGCAAAACAAAAATGGTGTACACATTTTGCTGTTGAGCAAGGGATATACACCCGAGGACGTTGCGAAAGCCCACAATTTCTGTCAATCGGGAGAAGGAACCGTGGCGGATGCCCGGCTCCAGGCGGACATCGGGAAAACGATCCGGGTGCTGGAGGCGGCCGATCATCCGGGTTGTGACCTTCAAATCGTGAATCAGTTGCACTCCGCCGACACACTGGGCGTGGAACGCTGGGATGTCAAGAGCTGCGACGCCCCCAGTTCGTATGATGTACGGATCGTTAACTCCCCGAAAGGCGGATCCGATTTCCAGGTTGTTAAGAGCGTCCAAGAGCAGGAGCAAAAAACGGACACCGCTGCCCCGCCGCCGGTAAGCTCCCAGGCAGCGACCGCGGACGCTTCGCCCGAAGAGTGGGTGCCTTACGAAGGCCAGAAAAACGAATTCACAATCGCGCTCCCGAAGGGATGGGTTGCTCAAGATCAATCGCAGATGTTGGGAAAGGGAAATTCGAAGTTCAATCTCATTCTTTTTCACCCATCTTACCCAAACCTAACTGCTCAGGACGCGAAGTCGGCCGAACTGATGGCGATGAAACAACTAACGGGAATCGATAGCGGTGAGATTCCATCGTTCTTCGTCCAGAGGGTCCCCGCTAAAAACGGCATGTCCTGCGCCGGGTTCTCGGAGAAAGCGGAGAAGGACGTGTTCAAGATGATTACCGGTGACCCCATCTTGGACAGGAAAGCAGCTATTCAGGAGGCTCCCCGCTCCGAGCCGCTCTCGGTTGCGGGCTGTAAGGGAATCCGAATCCATGGAACCGGGCAGCCGGCCAAAGAAAATACCCCGCAGACGCTCGACGTATACGCTGCCTCCGATGGGAAGGTGCTCTACCTCTTCACCCTTCGCAACCAGGCAGACTACTACAAGAAAAACGCCGAGGTCTTTCAGAAATCCATGGCGACGGCAAAGCTTGCTGCGGTAACACCGTGAATTTCGGCTCGGAGACGTCCCAACGTGCAGGCAGCGGCAATGGTGGTCCGCGCGCGCGCCAAAGCAGCGTGATAACCTAACTACATTCGGGCCCATTGGAAAAAAGGTAGGGTGGAGTGCATCCGCTCCAACAGCAAACTCATACCCGTGCTCGAAAATCATACGAGGAGCAAGCAATGAAAATTGGAGTGCTGACGGGCGGGGGCGACTGTCCGGGGCTGAATGCGGTCATTCGGGCGGTGGTGCGCAAGGGCACCTTCCACTATGAAGACGAGTTCGTGGGATTCATGGAAGGCTGGCGCGGCGTGCTGGATGACAAGACGATGGAACTCGGCCTCTCGTCGGTGGGCGGCATCCTGCCGCGTGGCGGTACCATCCTGCGGACTTCGCGTACCAATCCGGCGAAGAATCCCGACGGACTGCGGCGCTGCGCCGAAAACCTCAAGAAACACGACTGTGAAGCCCTGATCGCGATCGGGGGCGATGACACACTCTCGGTGGCGCAGAAACTTTTCGCCAACGGAGTGAAAGTGGTGGGCGTTCCGAAGACCATCGACAACGATCTTTCCGGCACCGACTTCACCTTCGGCTTCGATACGGCGGTGAATATCGCTACCGAAGCCATTGACCGCGTGCATACCACGGCCGAGGCGCACAATCGCGTGATCGTGGTGGAAGTGATGGGACGCGACTCGGGCTGGATCGCGACCTATAGCGGGATCGCCGGCGGGGCCGACGTCATCCTGATCCCCGAAGTTCCATTCGACATTGACCAGGTGGCCGAACTGATTCGCCAGCGCCACTCCCGTGGGAGATATTTCAGCATCGTGGTGGCCGCCGAAGGCGCGAAGTTTGCCGGTGGTAAGGAGACTCTGCCGGCGGCGAGCCTGGATGAGTTCGGACATGCTCGGCTGGGCGGGATCGGCGCGACGCTGGCGACTGAGATCGAAAAGCGAACCGGCTTCGAGTCGCGATCGGTGGTTCTCGGCCACATCCAGCGGGGCGGATCGCCCACCGCTTTCGATCGCGTACTGGCCACGCGCTACGGACTGGGCGCCATCGACATGGTGCACCGCGGCGAATTCGGCCGCATGGCGGCGCTGCGCGGCAACAAGATTATTTCCATCCCGCTGGCCGAAGCCATCTCTTCGAATCGAAAGGTGGATAAGGAAATTCTTGACGCCGCGATCGGCATCCTTGACAAGCTCGACTACAAGGTTTCGATGGGTTCCTGAGCTGGCGCGGAAATGACACGCCGCCCCTCCCGGGCAAAAGCTTCATCCCGGCCGGGATTTGCTTGGCATGGGCGCGAGTTTAGGGGCATACTAACCTAGCGATCCCCGGGATCGATTACGATCCCGAGAACGCTTCGGCGCCCATGCTTCACGACGAGACCCAGACCGAGAACCATCTGGAGCGGCCACTACCGCTCCCCTTGCAACCCGTGCCGCAGGATGCGGAAATACAGCGGAAGCGGATGCTCATCGCGCTGGGGATCCTGCTGGTGGCACTGGCAGCGGTGGTTCTGAAGGACTGGGATTTCTGGTTTCCGCCGGGCGGTGAAGATCAGGAAGCCACCACTCAAAGCAAGAGCAAAGGTAAGAGTACTGCCGCGGTGCCTGCGAGCACGCCCGCAACTCCCGCGCGCGAGCGCAAGCTCGCCGCCAAGTCTTCCGCGCCCGCTGCCGCTGCGACCACCGCTCCTTTCGCGGTCACGGCCGAGCGCGCCGTGTTACCTCCTCTGCAGGTGGAAGTCGTAGCCGGTAATCGCCACATCAACCTGCCCGCGAAAAGCAATGCCATCCATCTGGATGTGGGTTCGGGTGCGACGTCTTCCGCATCCGGCGCTTCCGCACCGGCGCCGAATGCGCCAGTTAGCGCCGGCGATCGCGTGCAGCTCTCGCCGCAAACGACCCAGAGCGTGAGCGTTTCCGTGCCCCCGGATTATCCCTTGCTGGCGCGGCAGATGAAGGTGCAGGGCGCAGTCAGTTTGCAGGCGCTGATCTCGCGCGAGGGCACCATCCAGGAATTGCAGATTCTCAGCGGCCCTGGAATCTTGGCCGCCGCAGCTCGCGAGGCGGTGAAGCAATGGCACTTCAAGCCCTACATCCTGAACGGGCAGCCCGTGGAAACCCAAGCCCGCATCACAGTGAACTTCACCATCTCCACAAATTGAAGGATTGAATCATTGAGTGATTGAGTGATTGAGGCATTGAGGGATTTTGAAGATCAAGAGCCTCGGGGTTGGTTTTCAATGATTCAATCACTCAATGATCCAATGTCTCAATAAAATTAAACGGGCGTCCGGATTCTTTCGAATCCAGGACGCCCGGGCAGCCCTCCCCCAGAACTGCTCAATTGGGAATGTAAGACAAAGCGGCAAATCTGAGAATGGCCCGCGGGTGCCAAACCGATTCCACCAAAGTGCCACCCCGCAAATCGCACATTACAAAGCCTGAATCCGAATTCCAACGCTGGTTTCTACTGCGTAAACACCATCTTCCCGGGCTCCGCTCCGATGGCAAAAGGCGAGCCCAAAACAGCCGTAGGAGCGCCGGTATTTGGATTATAGGTATAACCCGCAATTCCAGTCTGAGTTCCAATGTAGAAATAGTTGCCCCTGGGGTCGAAGAGGGCAAACAGACCTCCCGAGGCCAAACTGAACGGCGAGCCGCTGGCAGCCACCAGCTGGCCCGTGTTAGGAGTGATGGAGAAACACCAGATGGAGGAGCTCGATCCCGCAGTCGCCCCGTAAACGAAATTGCCGGTGGGAGCGAGAGCGATCGCGGTGGGGCCGCTGGCGCCCGTACTAGAAGTAAAGGGCGAACCGGCCATCGGGCTCAGAGCGCCCGTGTCGTGGTCAATGTTGAACCCGGAAATGTTGCCGACGGTGGTCGCATACGGGGGTAGGTTGCTTGCCGAAGGGTTCGCAACATAGAGGAACTGATCACCGCCATCCACTGCCAGAGCGGCGGCGCCTGAGCCCGAAGGCATCGGTTCTTGCCCAGGCAGCAAACTGAGCACGCCGTTCGCGAACGAAAAACCGGTTACCGCCCCGATGGTCGGGTTGGTAACGTAAACGAACTTGCCGGAATGCGTGAAAAGAATCGAGGTTGGATTCGCATTCGCCAGGACCTGCGACCCCACCGGCGTCAAAGCGCCGGAGCTGGAATCGATGGAGAAAACGGAAATGCTGCCTTGAGCGTCCTGAAAGAAACTATTCGTCACCAACAAGTACTGGCCTGAAGGGTCGATGGCTGCCGCATTCGGAGTGAAACCGGCCGGAATCGGAGCGCCGCTGAGCGACAGGGTTCCATCGCTGTTGACGTTGAAAATTGAAATCGTGTTGGCGAAAGAATTGACCACGTACAGAAATTTTTCTGACGGCGATAACGCCAGCCCGGTGGGCGACAGTCCCTGCTGTTTCGGCGTTTGCCCTCCCACCTGGATCGCGCCGGTTGCACCGGTGATGCTCACCAGGAGCACGGAACCATTTGCCGGCAGGGTTATGTAGGCACTGTGGTTACGTGGGGACGTGATGGCGTTACTGCTGCTGCCGCAGGAAAGAGAAAGTCCGGCCAGGATAACAATAACAACGACGGCCGCAAGAATTCGGGGAAGACAACTTTGACCAGCCAGTGCGGCACGCGCCGCCCTTAGAAAGCTCATTTGCGAACCTGCTCCTCAATATCCAAGATGATAACGAAAAGGTGGTGTTTACTATCGTGCACGAGAAGCCGGGAACTGGCAACTGCGAGTCTCACCTGCGCGAGTCACGCCGGCGCGACGCTAACTTCGGAACTGGGACCCGTTAGGTTGGATGCGCCGACGGGGCATCGAGGCGGCGCGTGGTTTCGAAAGGTGGGGTCCGGGGAGCCGCGCTGCGCTGCGGCGGGATGTGTTCTAATCGATTACGTTGTGATCGACATCCACTGCCACATTCTGCCCGAGGTCGACGACGGCCCTAAATCGTGGGATGTAGCCGTCGAAATGTGCCGCATGGCAGCGGCCGACGGCATCACCCACACTGTCGCCACTCCCCACGCCAACGACCGTTACGCCTACGATCGCGAATACCTTTCCCGGCTCCTCGCGCAACTGCAGGAGAAAGTCGGCCCCGCCCTGCAATTGCAGCTGACTCTGGGCTGCGATTTTCATCTTTCATTCGAAAATCTGGAACGCGTCCTGGAACAGCCGCACACCTACACCATTGGCGAGACTAATTACCTGCTGATTGAACTCAGCAACTTCAGTGTCCCGACGCGCCTTTCCGAGTGCTTCACGCGCCTGGCAGATCGCGGGCTTACGCCTATTCTGACCCATCCCGAACGGAACCCGATCCTGCAGCAAACGCCACAGCGCATCCTGGAGTGGGCGGAGCAGGGTTGTCTGATGCAAGTCACGGCGTCGGCGCTGACGGGGTTCTGGGGAGAGCGGCCGGAGATCATCGCGCGCTGGTTGCTCGACCGCTCGGCCGTCCATATTCTCGCCTCCGATGCTCACGACACCAAGCGCCGTATCCCAAATCTTTCCGCGGCTCACAATGTGGCGGAGAAAATCGTCGGAGCCGATTATGCCGACGCGCTGGTCGAGGGCAACCCAGGGGCGATCGTCAAAGGGATGCCAATCCCTTACTGCCCCCGGCCCGTGCTGGATTAGGGGAAACTGGTAGCACACTCACCCTTGGATTCGTATCAGGGCATCGCTTTAGCGATGCCGAAAGCGAGCACTCACGAACGCGCCTTAGGCGCTGCGGCGGCGGGTTCCAGTTCACCGGAAAATTGCCGCTCCGCAGCCTCCTAGGGCTTGGATTCCTGCAGAAGGACGACATCGGAGTCTGTGTGGCCGCGGAGGATGCCGAGATTCTTGCCGTCGAGCGACCAGTGAAATGACTGGATTTGCTCAGAATTGAAGTGCGTAATCTGTCGCCCCGGGGTGCCGTCGATGGGCTGAATCCAGACGTTATCCACGCCATTCTCGGCGACGGGGTAGGCGACTGCTTTTCCATCCGCTGTGAATTGCACCCCCTTGGAAATTCGCGGATTGGCTTCCAGAAAACGTGGCGAGCTGAGAGTCGCAGTATCCAACAGGGCAATTTTCTCCTCGGGCGTCGCATCTCCCGCAGTTACGATCCCGATCACATACGCCAGCGTCTTGCCGTCGGGCGAGATGCCGATTCCGCGCCCCGCCAGAAAAGCTCCAGCGACCCGGCTGCCGGCAATCGCTTCCGCCGGGCCGGAGCCATCCAACGGGACGCGCCCCAGCTCTTTGACGTTGGGGAAAAAATAAACCCAGTTCTGGTTGGCCGAACACACCGGAAACGACTCGAAGTTCTCATCCGCCAGCTTTACCGGGTGGGAACCATCGGCGTTGACGCGGTAAACGCTGAGGAGGTTCGCGTTGTCGTGAAAAGCCCAGGGAAAAACGATGTAGGCCCCGCACGACCACAAATTGAGAATACCCGCCGCCGGGTCGCTGACCAACTGGCGTCGATTTTTTCCGTCGGCATCCATGTGTTCCAGTTGCGTCAGGTCGGACGCGAGCAATCCGCCATCTGTAGCCCAATTGAAATACCGGATTTGTTCCCCGTTCGAAGCGATGGGACTTATGTCCGCTGATGCGCTGCCTTCGCCGGGCAAAACATAGAAGTTGCTGACGACTTTCTGTTGCACCGTGGCCAAGGTTCTGCCATCGGCCGAGAGGCTCAAAGTCGCGTAGCTATTGGTGTCCCGCGAAATGGTACGCAACTGGCCGTCCGCCAGAGTTACATAGCCAATCTGACCGCGGGCGAAGTTGGGTCCTTTTTGTCGATAAATGACAAACAGACCCTCCCCAGATGCCGAAAACGCGACCTCGAAAGGCACCTTGTCAGCATAGGTCAGGAGCTGTATTTTCCCTGAGTTGATATCGAACAGGTTGATCCCGCCAAAAGCATCCGCCGGTTGGAATTCGGGATAAGCTATTTTCTTGCCGTCAGGAGACCAACTCAAAGAGCGTGCCAGCCCTTTCATGGGCGAGATGTAAAGAACTTTTTCATCGCTGCCGTCCACGTTGGCGCTGAGCAGGCGATATTTGCCAACTTCCGGATCGTTGGCGCGCAGGTAGGCAATCCGTCGGCCATCGGGAGAAAACGTGAAGGCAGTGTCCACATCCTGGGCCACGGTTTTTGGCGTGCCGCCTAACACCGGCGCACGATAAATATTGAAAACGCTGGCAATGGCATTCTCGGCCTTGCGGTAATAGATGTAGTTCCCGTCGGGCGAGAACGCGACACTGGGAATGGTCGCCGAAGGCGGGACAACTTGCGTGTCACTTCCCGTGACCACGTTGCGTAGCCAGAGGCTGTTCAGCCCTTTGTCGTTCATCACCGTCAGCACATATTTTGCGTCGGGAGATATGGCGGCAACGACGGCGCGGCTGGAATTCGTGACCTGCGTGATGCTGAAGTTTTGGAAGGGAGTGGGCGCGACGCGATGCAGCATCGAGTAAACGCCAAAGCCCGCCGCACCCAGGACGGCCAGAGCGGCAAGCGCTCCTCCCACCAGTCCCAACTTGTGTTGTTTGACGGCGGCGACAACCGCCGAACTGCTGCCATGCGCAGGCTGTTGTGTCGCGCTCCCCGGAACCGGCGTTACGCCACTGACTGGCGAAGGGGTTTGTGGTCCGCTAAGCGCCGCACTCGAACCGGCGAGCGCAGCAGCATCCGTCCGGCTGGGTGCGGCGGCACGGCTTGAGTCTGTCTCGCGTTTGAGGCGCTTGAGGTCAGCACCCATATCGGCCGCGTGCTGGTAACGGAGGTCGCGATCCTTCTCCAGCGCCTTGTTGATAATGCGTTCGAGTTCGGCGGGCAAATCGGGATTCATTCGCACCGCGGCCATCGGGGCACGATCCAGAATCTCCCGCTGGATCACTCCCGAGCTTTCGCCCCGGAACGGCAACATGCCCGTCGCCATTTCATAGAGCACCGCTCCGAATGAAAACAGATCGGTTCGGGCATCTAATTCCTTGGCCCGGACTTGCTCCGGCGACATGTAAGCGACCGTGCCCAGGGCCATTCCCGGACTCGTGAGGTGTGTTTCCACCGTGCCGGTTTCGGTGACGTCCAGTGCGGTCCTTGTCCCAGTCGCGGGTGCGGTCACCTTGGCGAGCCCAAAGTCGAGAATCTTCGCGTGTCCGCGCTTGGTCACGAAAATGTTGGCGGGCTTGATGTCGCGATGAACAATGCCTTCGGTGTGGGCGGCATCGAGCGCGTCGGCAATTTCGATTGCCAGGCCGAGTAATACATCGGTTTCCATTGGCCTTCCGGCGATACGATGCTTCAGCGTTGCCCCTTCCAGAAATTCCATGGCGATGAACGCCTGCCCGTCCTGCTCGCCAATGTCGTAAATCGTGCAGATGTTCGGGTGGTTCAGTGCGGACGCGGATTGGGCTTCGCGTTGAAAGCGAGCGAGCACTTGCGGGTCGCGGGCAACTTCCTCAGGCAAGAACTTGAGCGCGACAAAGCGATGCAGCCGCGTGTCCTCGGCCTTATAGACGACGCCCATGCCGCCGCCTCCGAGCTTCTCGATGATGCGGTAGTGCGAGATGGTTTGGCCGATCATTCCTTAGCCGATCATGATTTGAAAATCGTGGAGTCGCAGTATGGTAGGCGGGAGGCGAGGGGCAAGTCAACGACAGCTTCGGGGTTTCGGCACTGCAAAAGGATTGGAGAGGATCTGGCTACTGCTTGGGAACACTGTCAGCCGCCGGAGCCGGTTTAGCCGCAGTCTTCGGATCGCTGGCCGCTGACGCGGTGGGCGTCGGCGTCGGCGTCGTCATTGCGCTTTCAGGATTGAGCAGGTGATCGTGGCTTGGACCTAATCCCAGTTTGATTAGCGCTCGGGCGTCTGGAGTCATCTTCGACTGCCATCCGTGATCGGCCTGATAGCGCTGCATCGCGGTCTGTGTGGCGCCGTCCCAGGTTCCGGAAGGCTGACCCTGCATATAGTGCTCGCGGATGAGCGCGGTCTGAATTTCGCGCGCGCGCGTTGCGTCAATCGCCTTCTGGCCGCGCTTCGTCGAACCTTTCTTGCCGTGGGAACTTTTCTTCTTCTGCGCTGAATTGTGAGCTGAGGTGCGATTGGTGGTGGCGTGTGCGCTGGCCGGATGCTCCGCGTTCGCGGCAGGTGCTGTGGCGGGTGCTGTGGTGGCTGGCGCAGCGGTGGCTGGCGCCGGTTGCGTTGGCGTTGGCGGAGGCGGCGTCGCGGTCTGCGCCAGGGCGAGGCCGTGCGCAACCACGCAGAGCAGGCTGCAAAGCTCGACCCGTCCCCAACGCCGAATTTGATCAAACCTGAACATGTTGTTGGTCGTGAGTCGGTGGTCGTTCGGGACGCGTCGTTCGATTGAAATCCGCGAACGACCAACGACGGACGACTAGCGACTGCTCCAATAAAAAACCGGCGAGGCCGGCCCACCCTTATGGTCCCCGAAAAGGGGAGGGAGCGCCAGTCTCGCCGGAGTTGTTATCGGTTACGGAAGTGTGCCTGCCAGGAAGATGGTTCCATCCTGCGCCCTTGCGCCTCGCGGACGCACCAGGAATACGACATCCTGTCCGCTCTTCAGCGCCGATTCAATCTTCGAAAAGTCGTCCGGATTATTCACCGGCTGTTTGTTCACTTCGAGGACGACGTCGCCGCGATTCAGGCCAAGATCCTCGGCAAACGAGCCCTGCTTCACGTCCTGCACCACCACGCCCTTGCCCGCGGCAATGCCGAGGCGATCGGCCAGATCGGGAGTGATATTGCGAACCGTCACTCCGAACTTGCTGGCTTTGGGAGCCTCTTCGTTCTGGTTTTCGTCTTCTTCGCCGAGGCGCGAAGCGAACAGTTTCGAGCGGTCTGCGATGGTCACCGTGGCGTCTTGCTTTTTGCCGTTGCGCCCAAAGGTCAGCTTGGCCTTCGAGCCCGGCTTGCGGGAAGCAATGTCGGCCACCAGATCGTCGCCGCTCTTCACTTCCTTGCCATCCACGGAGGTGATGGTGTCGCCGATCTTCAGGCCCGCTTCGTCGGCCGGGCTACCGGAGACTACGTTTGATACCGTCACACCCGATCCGTAAATGTGTGCGATAGCCGGGTTCGGTTGAGCGGCGAACTCGATGCCGATCGACCCGCGCGCCACACGGTGTTCCGGACCGATCAACTGGTTGTAAACCGTGGTCACCGTGTTCGAAGGCATGGCAAATCCCACGCCCGCGTACGAACTGGTTTCGGTGAGAATCGCCGTATTGATGCCGATGACTTCACCCGCCATATTCACCAGCGGCCCACCGGAATTGCCCGGGTTGATGGCGGCGTCCGTTTGAATAAAAGATTGGAACTGCCGTTGCGGCACGATGTTGCGCCCCTTAGCCGACACGATGCCCGCAGTCACCGTCTCCTGCAATCCGAAAGGACTGCCGATGGCCAGCACCCAGTCGCCAACTTCCATGCCGTCGGAGTTGCCAAGTTTGGCGGCCGGCAACGCATGATCGATATCAATCTTGATCACCGCCAGATCGGTTTCCTGATCCATGCCGATCAATTTGGCGTCATGACCGGGCGTGCCCTCGGGCTCACCCTGCAGCTTCACACGAATGCGATCCGCCTTCTCGACCACATGCCGGTTGGTCACGATGTAGCCCTTGGAATCGACGATCACGCCGGAACCGAGCGAGCGCTGGCGGATGGTTCCCGGGTCAGCCCCGCCTTGGCCGCCCTGGCCGCCGAAGAACTTGTCAAAGAAATCCTGGAACGGAGCGTCGTCATCGCCGCCTTGATCCTGATCCTGATCGGGATTGGGACGCACGTGCCCCCGCCGGTGCGGATTCTTTATGGTTGACTCGGTATTGATGTTCACCACGCTCGGCTCGAGTTGCTTGGAAATCTGGGAGAAGGCGGTGGAGAGCTGTTGCGGAGCGGGAATGGTCAGCGGCGTCGCATCCGACGATTTCTGTCCCTCTTTGCCTTTCACTCCGTAGGAAACAACCGTGCCAATCAGAATTCCAACCGCCAGCGTCGCCAGAATCGTAAAAGTGTACGCCCAACGGTTGGCTTTGAGGCGCACCCAAAAGGCGCTTTCGCGCGAATCCATTTCGTTCCTCCTGAAACTGCCCAATTCTCTATTATACCTTCGACCCAGGCAGGGATCAGTTCGAAGGGCGCTAAATGCTTAGACGCAGAAAACGCCGCCCACGTTTCGGATTCCCGCGATCATCGACTCGTTCCTGTCCGTTTCAATCGCGACGGCCTATTCGAGCGGAGCAGCTTCGACCTTCAGGGCTGCCAATCGAGCGCATAAATCTCCGGACTGCTGATGTTGCGGGTTACCAGCAGAGAATCATCGGGGCCCAGGCCGCTCCACTCTGACTGCGGTCCCCAGAGCCGGTGAATGTCTTTCAAGCTGGCCAGGCGCTCCAGTTGGTGATCGGAAATGCGCACCCGGAAAAATGCCGGATCTTCGGTAAGTTCATCATCGAAATACAGGTACTGTCCGTCATGCGACCAACTCGGATATCCGATGTTCATTTTCACCAGTTCGGTCCATCGTTGATTGGTGCGATCCAACAGCATTAGCGTTTGGGAGTCGGGCGTGATCGCGGCCATGTAACGTCCGTCGGGAGACCAGCGCGGTGAGAAGAAGTTCTCTCCTCCCGGAAGCGGGGAGAGCTTCTGCGTTGCCAGATCAAGAATGCTGATCTTGTCGCTGATCGGTCCCAGGTCGCCCACCGACAGCACGATTGACTTGCCGTCGGGCGAGAACGCCGGATCGAAACCAGCCGTCGCTCCGGGGATCAGTTCTCGCAGACCCTGTCCATTCGCGCCTACCAGGTAGGCCCGCCAATCCGTGTTCAGCGTTCTCGCCATGAACACGATCTGAGTTCGGTCTGGAGACCAGCGCGGCAAGGCCGCTTGCATTACACTGGGATCACTCAGTTGAATTCGATCGCTGCCATCGATTTTGCTGGACCAAAGCGTCTGCTCCGGAACCGAAACGTAGGCCACGCGCTGCCCATCCGCGGAGAATGCAAGATCCGACGCGGACACGCCGCCCAGATACGGGACGAATGATCGCCCGTCGTACCGCAGCACCTCGGATCGCGGCTGTCCGCCCATGGCAAAGATCCGCTTCCCGTCCTTGGACGGAACCGGCAGCCAGAAATCCAGCGGACCGTTAGTCAACTGCACGGGCTTGGCGTTTGATTGAAACCACGAACGCCGTTCCGGGAGGGCCCACAGGCTGTTTCTGCCTTCGCGAAAACTGGTGAACAGAAAATATCTTCCGTCCGGCGTCCATCGCCCGCAGCATTCGTGCGGAGAATCGGTCCAGTTGGGAAGCAAGAGATGAGGCTGGCTCCCGTTGCGGTTGAGTTCCCAGAACTCCGCGAAACCGGTCTTCAAATGAGAGATCGTCAGGCGGATTTTTCGTCCGTCGGGAGAAACCCGCACGCCGCTGATCTGCCCACCCAGAGTAGCGAGTTTCGCGGCATCGGATCCGTCCGCGTTTGCCTCGTAAAGGTCGGGCCCGTCGGAGTAAAGCAAACGACGGCCATCCGGCGCCCATGCGGCGGAATGAGCGACCATCGTTGCTAGCGGGCGCGGCGAACCAGCGGGCAAGGGAAGAAGCCAGATCGGACCTGCTTTCCCGGTGCCCTCAAAACCGCTGATTTGGATCGAGGAGCCATCCGGCGCGATATCACCGAGAATCGTATTCTGGAAGGAGGTCGCAATCAGCGCGCTGTCGCCACCGGAAACGGATACCTCGGCCAGCGCGATGCGATCTTTGTCCGCGGCCTGGAAATAGAGCCTCTGCCCGTCCGTCTCGAGCGCGCCCATCTGATGAACTTTGCCGCCGCTGGTGAGTTGGGTGAAGCCTGTAATTCGCGGCGCGGACTTCGGCATCCGCCCGAACATGAGGCCGACGAACAGAACTGCCAGAAAGCCAGCGGTGATGAACGCCAAGCGCTTCCAGGACCGGGCCGTCGGCCTCCTTGGTGGGTTGGAATCCTCGTGTAACGATCCGGCTTCATCGCCCGCATGCGGGGACTGGTTCGAAACCGGCGCGATGAACCTGTATCCCCTGCGGTATAGCGTCTCAACAAATCTTGGATTGTCGGATTCATCGCCCAGAGCCGTCCGCAGTTTCTTCACCGCGCTGTTGAGGCTCAGGTCGAAGTCAACAAAAGTGTCCGCCGGCCAGAGTCGGGTCTGCAATTCTTCCCGGGTGATCACCTCGCCCGGACGCTCCAACAGGACCGTCAGCACCTGAAAGGGCTGTTCGTTCAGCTTGATCTTCACCCCGGACTTGCGCAGTTCACGGGCCTGCAGATCAACTTCGAAGAGTCCAAATTGCACTGTCTTCGGATTTACCGCGGGTCGTTCCATCCAGCCATCCTGCTTCGTGTTCGTGAGTGTACACCGAAAACGGTTTTCTTCTCCTCGGGGTCGAGAATCACTCTTGCGCTGGACCTCTTTGTTTTCAGTTTCTTAGCGGATCACTTTCATTTCCCAGCTGAGTCATCGCCCATCCATTGTCCTGCTTATCCGGAATTGACAAATTGAGCGCCAGTTCGGTGGGGTCCGCTCTTCAAATGGCCGCCAGCCAGAACGCATAGGAGAAAACGATCATGAAGAAACAAACGCTCCAACTCGCATCTCTCAGCCTATTGCTTATGTTCGCCGCAACGCTTGCCCAGGCCCAGTCGAGGGTCACGGTTGAAGTACCGTTCAATTTCCGGATCTCGAACAAAACATTCCCGGCCGGTCAGTATTCGGTGTCGGCATCGAGCGACCACCTTACCGTGCAGGATTCCGCCGGCAAACCAGTCTTCATCGGGATCGCCAATTCGGTTAGCGGACGTCGCGTCGGTCAAACTGGCCAGCTCGTATTCCACTGCTACGACGACGACTGTTTCCTGTCGGAGTTTTGGATGCCCACGCGGGACAATGGTAGCCAGCTATTGACGTCTCGCCTCGAAGCGGAGTTGGCCAAGCATCGAAAGGGTACGGAATTCGCGCTGCTCGAACAGCCGCGGAAACGCTGATGGCAGTTCCGGCACTGAGGACAACTACGGTGGAGGGACGTGCGCATCGCCCGTGCAGCCGGGTGGGTGATCGACTCTCCACCAGCACGCTTACTCTTTACTTTGCCTCGTACACAGTTTTGCCGCCAACCACCGTACGCAAAACTTTCGTCTGCAGGATCTTCGGCGGCAGGGCTGCCGTAATGTCCTGATCAAGAACCACAAAGTCGGCGAGCATGCCGGGCGCGAGCTTGCCTTTTTCCTTTTCGGCGAACTCTGCGAAAGCCGAACCCGTCGTGTAGGCTGTGATCACCTGCTCGATGTTCAGTTTCTGCGCGGGATAATAACTTTTCTTTCCGTCCTCACTCATCCGGGTAAGCGCCGCGTAAATCCCGCGAAACGGCGTAACCGGCTCGACCGGATCATCCGTGCCAAATGCCAGCACCACCCCGCGTCGCAGGAACTCAGCCCACGCATAGGAATGTTCCGCGCGCTCCGGTCCTAGACGCGCCTCGGCCCAGTTCATATCCGTGAGCAGGTGGCTCGGCTGCATGGACGCAATCACCTTGAGTTCCTTGAAGCGAGAAATCTGCTGCGGCGTGGTGACCTGCGCGTGCTCGATGCGAAGCCGGTAGTCATTGCCATTGCCGCCATCGGCTGGCTTTACCTTGGCTTCTTTTGCCGCCTTCTCCGCCTCGGCAAAGGCGTCGAGCGCCATCTGCACGCCTTTGTCGCCGATGGCGTGGAAGCCGATCTGAAATCCGGCCAGCACCCGCTGCTTGGTCATCGCATTCAGCTTGGCCGCTTCATATTGCGGCAAACCACTATTTTTCGGACTTGCGTTCTTCGGGTCGTCGCTGTAAGGCGCAAGCAACGCGGCGGTTCTCGAGCCCAGCGAACCATCCATGAAGCCCTTCAGCATGCCGGTGTGGAGCATGTTGTCGGACGCGGGATGCGAGCTGCGCTTGCTGTTCAGGTCTTCAACGGAGTCGTCGAAATTCAGCCACTCTGAAATCCTCGCCGTCAGCTTTCCCTCGTGTTCCAGTTCCTCATAAATCTTAAAGTCATCCCACTGCGAGTAATCCTGCGCCGAGGTGACGCCGTGACCGGCCAGATCCGCCAGCGCCAGTTCGATGGCTTGCCGGCGTTTGTCGTGCGACGGTTTGGGAATCACGGCCTGCACCGCCTGTTGCGCTTTCTCGCGCAGAACGCCGGTAGGCGTGCCCGATTCATCACGATCGATCTTTCCCGCCTCCGGATCTTTAGTGGCTACGGTGATGCTGGCCAGTTGCAAGGCGCGTGTGTTGGCTACGCCAATGTGTCCGTCCACGCGCCGGAGGTAGACCGGGTGTTTGCCGCTGACTTCATCCAGATCCCAGCGTGTGGGCAGAACTTTGACTGGCCAGAGCGTTTCGTCCCAGCCTTCACCTACTACCCAGTCTCCGGCCTCAGCGGCATCGCACTTGGCGCGCAACCGCTCGCGGAACTCATCGAGAGTTTTGGCGCCGACCATGTTGACGGTCATCTTCTCCAGGCCCGCCGAGGCCAGGTGCAGATGGGCGTCATTGAATCCGGGCATGACGAAGTGACCCTCCAGATCCACAATGTTGGTGTCCGGCCCCTTCAACTTCATAATCTCGTCGCGCGCGCCCACGGCGAGGATGCGGTCGCCCAGCACGGCCAGCGACTCGGAACGCTTGCCCGCGCCCAATGACGCCGTTGCATCGACCACTCCGGTGTAGATGTTGCCATGAATAAAGATCACGTCCGCTTTCGGCTTCGGAGCGGGCGCTGCGGCACCTTGAGGGGCGGCTGGGGGAGCGGCTTGCGGGGCGTCCTGCGTTGGCACGCCGCTCTGCGCCGACATGCCCGCGGACAGGGCCAACCAAAGAATTGGAGCGATTCGCGTCATCATTCGCCTACTCCCGACAGTGCGAGCATTGTAAGAAGAATGCGCCTTAGTCCTAGGTCTCGTCCATTGCAGTCGAACCATTCTTGCAACGTGTGCGCGCCGCCGCCGGACCCGCCACCACCGATCGCGATGGCTTCGCGACCCAGCGAAAGCGGGATGTTGGCGTCGGTCGAGGCCCGTTGCACCTGCGCCGTATTGCCCAACTGCGCATCCACGGCTCGAATCACCCGCAGCAGGCGCGCATCCAGCGTCAGTTCGCCCGCCGGACGATTCCCGATCTCCACCACTTCGCTCTGTACCACCTGCGGCTTCCGTGTTCCATGCTGAGCCGCGGCCCGATTTTCCGCTGCCACGGCCTGCTGCAGCGCGACCCGCATCGCTCGCTCCAGCCGGTCAATTTCCGCCATCGAGGTGGAGCGCAGATCGACCCGCATGCTGGCGGATTCCGGGATCGAATTCACGGAAGTGCCGCCCCGAATCACGCCGACATTGAATGTGGTTTTCGGCGAGGCCGGTACCGGCGTTTGACTGAAAACCTCGATGGCACGGGAGAGCGCAATAATCGGATTGGGCGCGCCGAAGTCGCTCCACGAATGCCCGCCCGGACCGCGCGCGATCACTTCGAAGCGGCGGCTGCCCAGGGCTTCGGCGACTACCGTGTCCGCTCCCGCGCCATCGACCACCACGCTGTAGGCAATCGCGTCGCGCCAGCGCGGCGTCGCGAAAACGTGCCGCATGCCGCGCAGATCGCCTTCGCCTTCTTCGCCGACGTTCCCGATGAACAGAAACGGCAGACCGTGGGAAATTCGCGCGTTCCCCAGCACACTGGCCACGGCCAGTATCGCCGCAATACCCGCACCGTTGTCGGAGACTCCGGGGCCATACAACCGGCTGCCCTGCTGCCGGACGTTCAACGGCGTAGCCGCCGGAAACACGGTATCAATATGCGCGCTGAGCGCGACATAACGGCTTCCGTAGCCGGGATGAATGCCAAACACATTGCCGACCTCATCCACTCGCACATCGTTGAGACCGAGTTCGCGAAAACGGTCGGCCAGCCAGGCGCCGCGGGCTGATTCTCCAAATGGCGGCGCGGCCACCCGCGTCACCTCCATCTGCCACTGCGCAAACTGCGATTCCCGCGCGCGGAACCGTTCGAATACCGCGCGCACTTCCGGCAAGCCGGCGAGTCGCGCCACTTCCTCCTGCACCGGGGGATATAAATCGGAAGCTGCCACTTGCGGAATCGAGTCCATGCTTTCGCCTATCTTATAACGGCGGAGCGGACGTGAAGTGAGTAGTTAATTCAAGTCGCTGGTCGCTGGTCGTTGGCAAAACCACCGACTGGCGAGCGACCAACGACCCCAGCGACCAACGACTATTATGATTGGTTTTGATAGACTGTTCACGATTTCCGATCCACCCCTTCCCGCCCGTCACTCGTCGTTAGGAGGTACCGCCGTGAAGCCCGCCGTAAAAATTGCCGCCGTTGTCGTTGCTGTTTTGATTGTCGTCATCATTGCGATCCCCTTTCTGGTGAACGTCAATAATTTCCGTCCCCAGATTGAGTCGACCCTGACCTCGGCTCTGGGACGGCCCGTGAAGGTTGGTAACCTGGGCCTGAGCATCCTCTCCGGCAGCGTGCAAGCCGACCAGCTCTCGATCGCCGACGATCCCAAATTCAGCAGTGCCCCGTTCATCCAGGCAAAATCGCTTCACGTGGGCGTTGAATTGTTGCCGCTAATTTTCAGCAAACAACTCAACGTCACCCGGCTTCTCATCGATCATCCGGAAATTAATTTGTTGCGCGATCGTGATGGAATCTGGAATTTCTCGTCTCTCGGCAGTCAGTCAGCGCAACCCGCAAAAGCGCCCCCGCAAAACGCGCCCACGGCTCCGGCAAGCGTGAACGTGGCTAAGCTTGACCTGAGCGACGGGACGGTCACGCTTGGATCCACTACCGGCAAACGTAACCCGATCGTGTACAACAAGGTCAACGTGGCGGTGCGAAATTTTTCTTTTGTCACCGCGTTTCCCGTGACCGTTTCGGTGCAGCTCCCCGGCGGCGGCAGCTTGAAAATCGACGGCAGCGCCGGTCCCATCAATTCGACCGACACTTCCCTCACGCCCGTGCAGGGAAAGGTGATCATTACGAAGCTCGATCTCTCCCAGTCGGCGCTCGTCGAGCCGACGCTGGGCCTCTCCGGCTCGGCTGACTTCGATGGCACGTTGAATTCTGACGGCCACGTGGCAAAGGCCAGTGGAACTTTGAAAGCCACGTCGTTAAAGCTGGTGCCTAAGGGCTCTCCCGCCGGAGTGCCCGTCCAGTTTGTCTTCGCCGTCGAGCACGATCTGAAGAATGAGTCCGGAAAGATCGTGCAGGGTGACGTCGCCATCGGCAAAGCTCTGGCCAAACTCACGGGCACTTACGATATGCACGGCGAAACCACTTCTATCCACACCACGCTGAACGGACAAGCCATGCCGGTTGACGATCTCGAAGCCATGCTTCCCGCGCTCGGCGTGATTCTTCCCACGGGTTCGAAGCTCAAAGGCGGAACGCTTACGGTCGAGATCACCTCCGCGGGGCCTCTCGATAAGCTTGTCTCCACCGGCTCGGTAAAGATGAGCAACTCCGCACTCGCCGGATTCAGCGTCGCATCCAAGCTATCGGCGATTCCTGGCCTCGGCGGCAAGCAGACAGGTAATGACACCGTGATCGAGAACCTGAGTTCCGACGTAAGGAATGCGCCCGACGGAACGCGCCTGGATAAGATGAACGTGGTGATTCCGTCGCTCGGAACAGTCACCGGCGCAGGCACCATCAGCCCCAGCAATGCGCTCAACTTCAAAGTGGTGGCCAACCTGGCCGGTGTCGGCGCCAGTCTAACGAAAGTCGTCGGCACTGGATCGGGCGGGATCCCCGTGACCATTGGGGGCACCACTTCGAACCCAACCTTCATGCCGGATATGAAGGGGATGGTAAGCGGTCAAGTCAAAGACCTGGTAAACGGCGGCAAGAGTTTAGGAGGACTGGGTGGGCTTTTCGGAAAGAAAAAACCCAACTAACCCGTGGTAACGGCCGTTGCCCGTGTGGTGACGGGGCTCTGCCCCGTCCATGCGGGCGCAGCCTCGCAAGCCACTCGCCCGGCGCAAGCTGTAAACTTCGTTTCTATGGAATGGTTCGAAAGCGAAGACTTTTGGCGCGACTTCTATTCCTACATGTTTCCTCCCGAGCGGTTCTCTGCCGCCAAGGAAGAAGTCAGCCGCATCATGGCGCTCACCCAGTGCAGTGGCGGCAGCCTGCTCGATCTCTGTTGTGGACCGGGACGGCATGCGGTGGAGTTCGCGCAATCCGGCTTTCGGGTCACGGGAGTTGACCGGTCTCCATTTCTGTTGGACCGGGCGCGCGAGCACGCATCCAAGGCCGGCGCTTCGATTGAATGGATCATCGAAGATATGCGGACCTTCGTTCGTCCGGCGGCGTTTGACCTGGCGTGCAATCTCTTTACCTCATTTGGATATTTCAAAGATGAGCAAGACGACCTTCAAGTGCTGCGCAACATTCATCAGAGCCTCAAAAAGACCGGTGTGCTGGTGATTGAGGCTCTGGGTAAAGAACGGCTGGCGCGAACCTGGCTAAACACAATCAGCACCGAACTCGCGGACGGCTCGTTGATGGTGCAGCGACCTCAACTTCGCGACAACTGCTGCCGTGTTTATTCGGAGTGGGTCCTGATAAAAGACGGGCGTTCTCGAAGCTTCAGCTTTGAACACACCGTCTATTCCGGCCGTGAACTCAAAGATCGCCTGCTGAGTTGCGGGTTTGAGCAAGTGCAGTTGTTCGGAGACCTGCAAGGCTCCGCTTACGATCTGGAAGCCAAGCGGCTGGTAGCTGTCGCCCGCAAATCCAGCTCCTAGACTTGCTCTGGTGCAACCATAGAAGCTTCAGAGAACGCCGCGGAGAGTCGTCTCGGCGGGTTGAGCTTCAGACCTCTGCATGCTATTGAGAATCGTGGCGATTACGTTCTCGTCTCCGACCACGGTGTTGATCATCAGGTGATAGAGGGAACGCGTCGGCCAATCGGCGTTGAAGTAGTGTTTGATGTAGGCCTTGCGCTCTTTGTCCACGTTCTCAACCAGGTCTTCGGCCTCTTCGAGGCACTTGCCAATGGCCAGCAGGCGGCGGATTTTTTCGTCGTGCGGAGCATAGGTGAAGACGCGAAAAGTGTCTTCGCGTTCACGCAGGAAAAACGGGGCTCCACGGCCGACAATCACCGCATTGCCTTCCGCCGCAATCGTGCTCATGATCTCTCCCACCATGGTCATCATGCGGTCTGTATCAAACGCGTACGAAGCATCCAGAGAAATACCCCGTTCGTAACTGCCTCGCCAGAAGGCCTTGGCTAAGCGGTAGAGGCGGCTGTCGACACGTTCATCGCACAAGGCCACCGCCGATTCCGCCACCTGCGCCCGCTGAGCAATCTCGCTCGTCAGTTGGCGGTCCCACAGCTTCCACCCCAGGCGCCGTGCCAGTTCGCAGGCAATGCCTCCGCCGCCGCTGCCAAATTCCCGTTCCAGAGTAACGATGCGAAACATTGCAAACCTTCATCCCTGATTATGGCGGAGGGACGGGCGCCTCGCGAGCCGGCCCTGAGCGCAGTCGAAGGGTCCAGCCCGGGCGGGGATACCCGGCTCTCCACTAGTGTGCCACGATCTCGCCCCCCGGTTTCCCCTTTTTGATCAGGAACACAAACGGGATCAAGCAAAAGATAATGACCGCCAGCACCCAGAAATTATCAATGTACGCCATCATGGTCGCCTGCCGGATCACATTCCCCTGTATCAGCGCATAGGCATGCTGCTGCGCGGAAACACCTCCGAAACCAGGCCCAGCGCCGCCTCCCGAAAAGGTACTCGTCATCCCGCGCAGCACCGACTGAAATTGCGGATTGGCGGCGCTCAGGTTCTCCGCAAGCCGCGCCTGATGGAACTGAGCGCGGCGAGCCAGGCCGGTGGTCACAAGGGAAATCCCGACGCTGCCCCCAATATTTCTGGCCAGGTTCATCAATCCGGATGCGGCATTATTCTTATCGCGGGGCAAAAACGCATACGCGGCAGTGTTAATGGGCACGAACAGGAAAGCGAGCCCTAACGCCTGGTAGGCGCGCGCCATGGTCACGGTACGAAAATCCACGTTCAAGTCGAACGTCGTCATATGAAACAGCGAAAACGAGAGCATGGACAAACCGAACATCATCAGATACCGCGGGCTGTACCGGGAAAGCAGAAGCCCGACAATCGGCATAGCCAGCATGATCGTAAAACCACCCGGCATCAGCGCCAACCCGGACCGTTCGGCAGTGTAACCAAGAAGCGTCTGCATGAACAGCGGCAACAGCAGCGTGCTGCCGAGCAGGGCAAATCCGAGCATGAACATCAGGAAATTCGCGGCGGCGAAGGTGCGCTCGCGAAATAAATGTAGGTCGATGATTGGATCCTTGTGGTGCCACTCCCAGAAGATGACGAAGATCAGCGACGCGGCTGAGATCACCGTCAACCATACGATGAAGTGCGATTCGAACCAGTCGTCGCGTTGTCCTTTGTCGAGGATCACCTGTAGCGTTCCCAGTCCGAGCGCGACGAAACCGAGCCCGGTGTAGTCAATTCGAGTTTCGCCCAGCTTGCGGCGCTTGAAGTAGGGAGGATCCTGGATAAGCCGCGACGTCAGCAAGAGCGAAAGTATGCCAACTGGGATATTGATGAAGAAAATCCAACGCCATGTGAAGTTGTCGGTGATCCAGCCTCCAAGGGTCGGACCGATTGCCGGCGCCATCACCACCGCGATGCCATAAACGGCAAATGCCATGCCGCGCTTGGCGGGCGGAAAGGTGTCGGCGAGAATGGCTTGCTCGCTGGGTTGCAAGCCTCCGCCTCCAGCACCCTGAAGAATGCGGAAGACGATCAGCATGGGTAAATTGGGCGCGAACCCGCACAGCGCCGAACTGATGGTGAACACCGCGACGCAGCTCATATAGAAGCGCTTGCGGCCGACGATCGACGAGAGCCAGCCGCTCAGCGGCAGCACGATGGCGTTCGAGACCAGATAAGACGTCAGCACCCACGTGCTCTCGTCCTGACCCGCGGAAAGACTGCCGGCGATGTGCGGCAGCGACACGTTGGCGATGCTCGTATCAAGCACCTCCATGAACGTGGCCAGCGTCACCGTGATGGCAATGATCCACGGATTGACCGCCGGACGCCAGGCGGCGGCCTCATTCACGGTGATCGATGCAGCGCCCATTACTCTTTCGAACTCCTGCCTCGAGCTACGCGCTACGAGCGAACACAACCTGATTGCTCGCGGCTCGAAGCTCGAAGCTCGCGGCTCGTAGCTATTTAATCCAAACCTTCGGCTCAACCGACATTCCGGGGCGCAGTTCATGGTTCTTGATCTCGCCCTGGTCGAACACGATCTTCACCGGAATGCGCTGCACTACTTTCACGTAGTTGCCCGTGGCATTTTCGGGGGGCAGCAGGCTGAAGCGCTCTCCACTGGCGCCGGCGACGGAATTAACGTGCCCTTTGTAGGTCTTGCCGGTCGCATCGACCTCAATCTCAGCCGGCTGGCCCGCCTTCATCTTGCCTAGCTGTGTCTCCTTGAAGTTTGCCGTGACCCAGATATTCGCTTCATCGAGCGGAATGATCTTCATCATCTCCTGCCCGGGCTGCACATTTTGACCGACCTCGACAGTGCGGTTGCTGACCGCTCCACTGACCGGCGCAATCACCTTGGTGTACTGGAGGTTGAGTTCAGCCTGGTCTAACTGCGCCTTCTTCTGATCGGCATTAGCCTGCGCGGAAAGGGCGCGGGCGCGCGTGACGCGCATCGTCTGCGGCGCGGTGCCCGCGGTTCGAAGCTCGGCGCCGGCTTGCGCCAATCTGTCCTGCGCCTGCTCGATCTGCGCCGCCAGGGCGTCGGCATTGGCGCGCGCCGCTTGCACGGTTGCAGCGGCGGCTTGCGCGCTGGCCACGGCTTGGTCGTACTGCTGCTGAGAAATCTCCTGCTTGTCGATCAGTTGTTTGTAGCGGACAAGATCATTCTGCGCTTTGGTATTGTTGGCTTCCGCTTCTGTCACCTGCGACTTGGCTGCTTCAAACTGCTGGCGAGCAGCCGCGATTCCAGCCTGCGCACCGGAGACTCCAGCCTGCGCGCCACTCACCTGGCTCGATGTGCTCACGTCGGTGATGGGGACGTTGATGCCGGCGGCCGCAGCCTGCGCCTGGGCGTCAGCGTACTCAGCTCGCGCCTGCGCGACCGCGACTTCGTAGTCGGCAGGATCGATTTCCACCAGCACCGTTCCCTTGTCCACATACTGGTTGTCTTCCACATTGAGCTTCAGCACATGGCCGCTGACGCGCCCGCTTACCGAGTTCACGTGCCCGTCAATCTGCGCGTCGTCGGTGGATTGATAGCTCCCGAAGTACCGCCACAGAAAGAAAACAGCGACCAGAAGCACGAGGCCGGCGAAGATGAGTCCCAACCTGGTTCGCGGATGACTCAAAAACGCGGCTCGCCGCTGATAGCGGGCTTCGCTGTCAGGAGGAGACTGCTGTTGCGCAGGCTGGGATGGTGGCGACTGCGGCACACGCGTCTCCGGTTGCGCTTTAGGCTCGATTACAACGCTGCTGGTTGGGTCCATAAGTTACTTCCCTTTCAAGTATTCGCGGACGCCCTCTTCGGCGCGCCCCAGGGCTCGGGCAAAAGAAACCTTGGCGAGGTTGTGAAGATAAAGGCTCGAGATCAAACTCTCATGCGCGCCCGCCACCGATTCCTGCGCTTGCACCACCTCGAGATTGTCGGTGACCCCGGCGGAGAAACGATCCTGCGATTGGGTAAGCGCCTGCTCGGCGAGATTCACAGAACTCTGGGCGACTTCCACCTGATCGCTCGATGACTTGAGGTCAAGCAGCGCGTTGCGGATATCCTGATCGATCTGACCGCGCACGTCCGCCATCTGCGCCTGCGCCTGCCGCAAACTGGCTTCGGCCTTCAGAACATCTCCATGAACTTTGCCACCCTGAAATATCGGAATGTTCAGCGTGCCGACAACCTCATATGTAGGCTCCACATCGCCGGGAACCGCGCCGATCTCGCCGAAGTTCACCGCCATATCGATAGTGGGAAAATATCCTGCGACGGCCGCGTTGTGCTCCAGTTGCGCGGCCACCAGACGATCCCGCGCGGCTTTGTAATCAGAGCGCAGAGAATACGCGCGCTGCAAACTGGTTTCAAGATCGGGGACGGGAAAAGCCTCATAAGGAGCCTTGTCGGCCAGTTCGAATTCCTGGCCGGTTGCGAGTCCGATGACGCGGGCCAGCGAAATTTTCTGCTTGGCAAAATCATTTGTGGCCGCGATCAGCTGCTGTTGACGTGTCTGGTATTCGACCTGCGCCCGGAGCGTGTCGATCGCCGGTGCGACGCCAGCCTGCTGCTGCGCGACCGCTTTCTTGTAGAGAGCGCGCGCCGACTCTACTTGCGCTTGCGCGGTTTCAACGCGGGCTGCCCCTGCAATCGCCTGCAGGTAAGCGTTGCCGGTGGCGAGCACGACCAGATCGCGCGCATCCTTCAGATTGAACTTGGCCACACCTTCGCCGATTACCGAAGAACGGTATTTCTGGATTGATTTCCAGTCGAAGACACGCAGGGTTGCCGAGGCGCGCACGTCAAAGTAAGAGAATGGCCCGATGACGCTGGGCACATTATTCCCAAAAAGCCCGCCGTTCCGAATTCCTAGCGCTTGCAGGCTCTCTTTCTCCGCAACCTCCTGCACATCACCGCTGACATTCGGCAGCAGGTCACTGAGCTGCTGCCATTTCTGTCCCCGGGCCTCGATGGTGTTGTACTCCGACAACAGACCAGCCAGGTTCTGGCGCAGCGCCCGCTCGATCGCGTCGCCGAAGGTCAGCGATAGAGTTCCCGGTGTTGCCTTAGCCTCCGGCACACTGCCAAACACTGGATTCTGGCCCGAAGTTTGAACCTGCGAAGTTGGAACCTGTATGGTCCCGCCCGCCGCACTCGCGGCCGAACCCGAAAACGTGCCTTGGGCGAAAAGCGGGGTGCAGAGCGCCATTGCGAAGACGGCGACCAGCACGATCAAAAGGCAGGTGGAACGGTCAGCCGAGGCCATGGAACCTGGGTTCTCTCCTTGCGAAACGCAAATCATAAGTCTTTTTGACTCATTTTGGGGAGAATCCGACGCAAATTGTTGAGCCGCCTAGGCCAACTGGAATCAAATTGCAGAGGGCCCGATGAGTCCCGATGATCCGATTTTGCTGTGACCTTGGTCATCTTGTGTAACCTCTAGCCACAGTTCAATCTAGGAGACGAGTCAAGCACTTCCCCGCCACCGGAAGACTGCGTGAGGGAAGCCGTACGTATGACCGAAGCCACGAAACTGTCGCCTAAAGGATCGGACTGGACCCGCCTGCTTACGGATCCCGACTTGGTCAGCCACCTCGGGAAACTGCTCCAGACTTATCGCGAAGTGCCTGCCGAACAGCGCGAAACGGCGCTGCTGCGGGCGATGCGCGAGATCAAAGACGCCGCCGTAAAGGCGCGAGAAGCACGGGAGAACCTGCCCGCTGCTTCCGTGCCGGCAGCGCCCGTCGTGCTTCACCATCCCGAACCAGTCGATGAAGCGCCCCCCTTCGAACCGGATTTGTTCGCTCCCAAAGAATTGGGAACGGATCGCCGCCGTTTCAAGCGGATCAAGTGCTATGTGGCCGTGGAAATTAGCATTGAGGGCGTAGACGAGCCGGTCTGGGGCAATCTGGTGAATGTGGGCCGCGGAGGCTGCCTGGTCGAGACTGCCACCCCCGTGCCCGCGAACAAGGCTCTTGAGATCGGCTTGTGGGTGTCAAGCGGCAAGATCTGGGTGAAAGGCGTCATCATCAGCGGAGTTGCGACGCGCAGCACACCATCATTTGGAGTGCGAGTGAAATTCTCAGAGGCGGAACTGTCGGAAAAGGAACACCTGCGGAAATTTCTTAAATTCGTCGAGGAAACCGCTCGCCAGTCGCAAAGCGGAAAAGCCTATGTCGCGCAGTTAAAGGGCTAAAGCGCTGCATCCTGCCAGCAACTTTTCCAGCCATCCGGGTTCATTCATAATGAGGCCAATCAAGATGGGGATGCCTTTGCCCAGACGCCGCTTGCTGGTGGCAACTGCTCTGCTTGTGGCGGCCTGCCTCACGACTCAGCTTGCTCTGGGCCGGAAGAAGGACAAGCCCGCTGGGGCAACGCCCGTGGATGCGCAAAAACGCGCCGTCCACGCGCTGAACCGGCTGACCTTCGGTCCGCGGCCGGGCGACGTCGAGCGCGTCACCCAGCTGGGAGTTGACAAGTGGATCGAACTCGAACTTCATCCCGACAAAATTGACGACTCGGCGCTCGAAGCCCGGCTCGCCCCGTTCCGTACCCTGCGTATGGACACGAGAGAAATCGTCGAGAATTTTCCCACCGACCAGTTGATCAAGCAAATCGCCGACGGGAAGGCCTCGCTGCCGCGCGATCCGACCAAGCGCGCGATCTACGAGGCCCAACTCCAGCGCTTCGAAGACAAGCAGGAGCGCAAGGACAAGGAGAAAGACGAAGCCGCGAAGCCCGCCGCAGCCAGCGCCGTGGCCGCCAGCGACGCGCCGAATTCTCCCAGCCCCATGTGTAGAGACGGGGCTTGCCCCGTCTCTGCTGACACTGCCCAGCCCGCCGATTCCGGCGAGATGCAGCGCCGCGAAGAACGCCGGATGGCGAATCTCAAGACGCAGGAACTTCTCGATCTGCCGCCCGACGAGCGCATGAAAGAAATTCTGAAAATGTCGCCCGAAGATCAGCGCGCGCTCGCCGCCACCACCAAAGGTGCCAAGGCTGACGCGTTGCTCGAGGGAATGAGCCCGCAACAAAAAGAAACGGTGATGGCGTTAAAGAATCCCCAGCAGGTGGTGCTCGAGGAGTTGACGCAGGCCAAATTAGTGCGCGCAATCTATAGTGAACGGCAACTCGACGAAGTGATGACCGACTTCTGGTTCAACCACTTCAACGTATTCATCAACAAAGGCGCCGACCGTTATCTGTTGACCAGCTACGAGCGCGACGCCATCCGCCCGCACGTTCTGGGTAAATTCGAAGACCTATTGGTGGCAACCGCGAAGAGCCCCGCGATGATGTTCTATCTCGACAACTGGTTGAGCGTCGGGCCGGATTCGGACATCGCGCTTGGCATCAATCCGCATCAGCGTGGCTACGGCCGACGTCCTGATGGTCCACGACGGCCCGGCAAAGCCAAGCAAGCCAGCGGCCTGAACGAAAACTACGGCCGCGAGTTGATGGAACTGCACACCCTCAGCGTAAACGGAGGCTACTCCCAGAAAGATGTCACCGAGGTGGCGAAGGTGTTCACCGGCTGGACGCTCGATCAGCCGAAAAAAGGCGGCGGCTTCCACTACGAGCCGCGCATGCACGAGCCCGGCGACAAGCTTGTCCTAGGACATCGCATCAAGCAAAATGGCGAGAAAGAAGGATTGGAAGTGCTGCACCTGCTGGCGCACAATCCGCAGACGGCGCACTTCATTTCGCAAAAACTGGCAATGCGCTTTGTCTCCGACGATCCTCCGCCGGCGTTAGTCGATCGCATGACAAAAACCTTTCTAAAGAAAGACGGCGACATTCGCGAAGTCTTGCGCACCATGTTCAGGTCGCCCGAGTTCTGGTCGCCCGATGCCTACCGCGCGAAAGTAAAAACGCCGCTCGAGTTCGTCGTCTCTGCCGTACGCGCCAGCGGCGCCGAGGTTGACGACGCCCGCGCTCTGGTCGGCACGCTCAACAACATGGGCATGATGCCCTATGGCATGATGCCGCCGACCGGCTACTCGATGAAAGCCGATGTCTGGGTGAACTCCTCGGCGCTGCTGGCGCGCATGAATTTCGCGTTGGGGCTGGCTGCGGGAAAAATAAGAGGAGTCAAAGTCGATGCCGTCAGCCTCGCTTCGTCTTTGGGGAACAACGCGACTGGTTCGGACACGAGTCCAAACAAGGACGCTCCAATTCCAATCGACCCGCAGCAGGCGCTGGCGAACCTGGAAAATTCGCTGCTGTCCGGCGACATTTCCCGGCAAACGCACGATACCATCAGCAAGCAACTGGAAGATCCAAAAATCAGCCAGCGGCGCCTGGATGATCCCAAGCGTCCGCCAAACGTAGCCGCGATTACGGGACTGATTCTAGGTTCGCCAGAGTTTCAAAGGAGATAGTTGTCAGTCGTCAGTTTTCAGTTGTCAGTTCTTAGGCTTGAAAACTGATAACTGACAGCTGAAAGCTGGTTTTCCATGTCCATCACTCGACGCATCTTTCTACGCAGCGGCGCGCTGGCAGTGGTCGGCACGACCGCGCTACCAAGTTTCATGACCCGCGCGGCCTTTGGCGCCGCCGATCCCGGCGTTCGTACCAAGCGCTTGGTCGTAATCTTCCAGCGCGGCGCGGCCGACGGCCTCAACATCGTTGTGCCGCACGGCGAGCCCAGTTACTACGCCATGCGCCCGACCATCAATATTCCAAAGAAATCCGTACTCGATCTCGACGGCTTTTTCGGATTGCATCCGGCGATGGCATCTTTCCAGCCGCTCTGGCAGCAGAAACATCTAGCCATCGTGCACGCCGCCGGATCGCCCGACCCGACGCGCTCGCACTTCGACGCGCAGGATTTCATGGAATCCGGCACACCCGGCGTCAAAATCACTGACGACGGCTGGCTGAACCGCGCATTGCACGACCTTCCTGCCGATTCATCCGCGGGAATCTCTGCGGGAATCTCTGCTCCCGACAAGTCGGCGTTTCGCGCCATCGCGCTCGGCCCGTCGTTGCCGCGCATTCTCTCCGGCAAGGAGCCGGCGGTTGCGGTCAACAACCTGAACGATTTTTCCGTAGGAGGGAAAAACCCCAATGCCGCGCCCATGTCGAACACCTTCGAAGCCATGTACGACCACTCGGTAGACACCGTGTTGCACGGCACCGGCCAGGAAACCTTCGACGCGGTCAAGACGCTAAAAGCAGCCGATCCCGCGCATTACACGTCGGCGGCCAACGCGAACTATCCCAAGGGACGCTTCGGCGACAGCCTGAAGCAACTCGCGCAACTGATCAAAGCAAACCTCGGAGTGCAAGTGGCCTTCGCCGACATCGGAGGCTGGGACCATCACGTCAACGAGGGCAGCACCCAAGGACAGATCGCCAACGTGCTCGGTGATTTCTCGCAAGCGATCGCCTCTTTCTGGGCCGACCTCGGCGATCTCGGAGAAGACACGGTGGTAGTCACAATGTCTGAATTCGGCCGCACCGCCCGCGAAAACGGAAACCGCGGCACCGACCACGGCCACGCCAACGTAATGTTCGTCCTGGGCGGCCCGGTGAAAGGGGGCAAAGTTTACGGCCGCTGGCCGGGGCTCGACCAGTCGCAGTTATACGAAGGACGCGACTTGGCGGTGACGACCGACTTCAGACTGGTGCTCAGCGAAGTGGTGTCGCGTTATCTGGGGAACAAGGATTTGAAGACGGTGTTTCCGGGATTTGAAGGACAGCCGGGCCAGTTTGTGAAATTTCTGGGATAGAACGTGTGGTGACGGGGCTCTGCCCCGTCTTAGCCGTGCAAAGCCCGGTTTGTGAACCGACTCAAGCATTGGAACGAAAATTTACGAAACCGGGAGTCTCTTCCGAAGCGCCGCAACAAAGCGAGACCATCTCCAGCGGAGAAAATCCCCGCAACCACGCGAGATAAAACGTCATCAGCAACAGCGCAATCGTGATGGCAAAGTTGGGCCAAGCATTCAGAGCCCCGGGGGTACCAAAGTAGCGGGCTTAATAGAAGACTAGCGGCGCCGATCGATCGGTGCAACGATAACGATCGATACTGCTTCGCAACCCGGAGCCCTGAGGAAGACCAGTGAAGTATTTTGCCGTCGCCCTACTCGTTGTTCTTGCCTTCACGTGTGCGCTCACTGCCAACGCCGCCATCACCGAGATCCGCAAGGATTTCCCAAGACAAACGGCAACGCTGTCGGCAACCGCATTCCTCTCGGCTCCTACCGGCAACGCCAGCTATCTCGTGTGCGTCTACCTGTCGCAACCAGGGAGTTCCAACAACCTTTCCGCCATCGTCCGGTGGACCGACGAGAACTCGCTATCCCAGAGTTTCACCTTCTCTGCGGCCGCGGGAGTAATTTCCAATTGTGACCCGATTCGTAGCCAGGCGAACACATCGCCTACGGTCGAGACTTCCGGCACTTATCACGGCACCTATGACCTGTTTGTGGTCGGTTTTGGTTTTTGGACGACCGGGAGCCAGCGACAAGGGGGTATCACCGAGCCCTTCGCTAACTGGCATCTTAGCGCCGGCCCCACAACTCTACTTTCACCGCTTGGAGGCGTGACCTACCTGATCGCCGCTGACTGCAGCAATGGAGCGCCCGGCACCCTTAACTGGACCGACGAAGTTGGCAGTCAGACGGTCACGATCAGTCCATCCCTTAGCGGGGCATTCATCCCGGTGCACGTGGCAGCCGCCGCAAGCCTGGTCTTCACCAGCGGTTCCTGTTATCTGTCGGCTGTAGACATGGAAACACCGAAGGCAGGGTCCGGACCGCTCACCGATTACGAACTCAATCTGCTCAACTACACCAATGTCACCTGGCCGAATTCCAAACCTGTGGTAACCGCAGGTCCAACCACAATGTACGTCTTCGCCGGTAACATCGCCCAAGCCCCAAATTCCGGTGGCCACGTTCTGGAAATGTTTGGCGACGATCTCTTTTTAGAGATCCTGTACGCGAACACACATGGCGTGCCCGGCAATAACGATGGCACGTACGCTACGTTCCCTATTGGTATCGTCGGCGCTGGCTACCGCCGTGCTGACCCCGCGGACAACAAGTACACCTTCAACATCACCACCGCGATCAACGGTTATGCGTTTCTCGGATGGGGCGCAACGCCCAAGTACAGCGCCGAAGTGGATGTGATCCAGTTCTAGCGTCGGAATAGCCATTGAACTGGCTTTGCCAAGCCCGGTGTTGGGTAGCGACGGCTACGGGAGCGAATAATCGAAGGTCCAGGTGTGTTTACCCTGAGCGTCGATATGGATGATGAGCGAGCCAGTGAGTCCGGTCAGTTCTCCAGTGCCGGAATTGGGTACAACCATCACGCTCAGCTCTCCCGCAGAGGGGGCGTCGCCTTTCATCATGGTGGCGCGGTGCGAGAAGGTGAAGCTGCCCTGTCGGCCGTTAAGCTTGCCTGTCATGCGCTCGATAGCAACGTAGGCCATGGAGCCGGTGCTCGCGGTCGAGCCGGTGATCATTTCTCCATGGCTGACGCCTTCGAAGTCACCGTGCCCGGTCTTGTCGGATGTGAGCCGAGCGATGTCGTTCGCCTTCTCGAAGTCGGTTAGTTCGGCGGGAGTCATCTTGATGTCGAAAGCACCTTTGGCATGGACCATGTGCATCTCCTTCTGGGCCGCGACACTCAGCGCGAGACTCATCATCGCCACTGCCGCTGCCACTGCGAATCTCACCCTCATATCACCCCCGAAATGCAACTTACAGAATTCTTGATCCGAGCTTGATCGTATCCTTTGCGGCCGCACGACCCGCAGCGTCTACCAACGTTGCACAACCAAACGACACTGGACTAGGGTGTCTGTGGGCCCCGGTTCTCTCGGGCGCCGGCCGCGGTCAGCGCCGGTCAGATTTCCACCAGCACATCCTCGCCCTCAACCTTCACCGGATACACCGCAATCTTCGCCCCCGGCGGGCCAGCCGCGCCCGTCTTCGGATCCCACTCCCAACCGTGCCACGGGCAAACAACTTTCCCGCCCGAGATCACGCCCAGACCGAGTGGGCCTCCGCGATGCAGGCAGACGTTGTCCATGGCGCTGATCTCGCCGTTCACGTTGGCAACGCAGATGGTCTTGTCGCCACAGGGGAATTCTTTGGCCTCGTTGACGGCGGGGAGGTCGGACTGAGCGGCAATTCTAGTGAATGGCATAACTGTTCGGATGACGCAGCAAAAATCAGATCCTTCGCTTAGCTCGGGATGACAAGAGTATATAGATTTAACTGATGGCTGACGGCTGAAAGCTGACCGCTATTTCGGCTGCATGGTCTGCGCGACCATTACCTGGCGCTTGAAGTTCTCCATCATATGTTCTTCGAGCCGCACTTCGGTGGGGCGCTTGGCGAGCGTCATGGTGTCGATCTTGTCCTGCAGTTTGAGCAGCGCGTAAAACAAATTCTCCGGACGTGGCGGGCAGCCAATCACATACACATCCACCGGCACGATCCGGTCCACGCCCTGCAACACGGCATAAGTGTTGAACGGCCCGCCGACCGACGAGCACGCGCCCATCGAAATCACCCACTTCGGCTCGGGCATCTGGTCATAAATTCGCTTCACCACCGGCGCCATCTTCAGCGTAACGGTGCCGGAGACGATCATCAGATCCGACTGCCGCGGGCTGGGCCGAAATACCTCCGAGCCAAAGCGCGCGATATCGAAGCGCGCGGTGGAAGACGCGATCATTTCGATAGCGCAGCACGCCAGCCCAAACGTCATCGGCCAGAGCGCCGACTTGCGCGCCCAGTTGAAGACGTAGTCCACCGTCGAGATCATGAAATTCTTTTCGAATTTGTTCTGCAGCCAGCTCATGGGCCCTCTTGCAATACAGGATAACCCAACGATCATACGCCCGGGAATGATTCCGGTCATACAGCCAGATCTTGCCGGTGGAGAGCCGGGCGCCCCCGCCCGGCCACCCAATTGCCGAAAGACGGACGAGGCGCCCGTCGCTCGACCGAAGATCGCGGCTAATAAATCGTGTACCCCGGCGCCGGATTCCGCACATCGGGCTTTGACGCCATCAGCAGCAGCGCTCCGACGCGTTTGAAGGCCTTCAGATCGTCGAGCGAATGGAATGAAGTTGTCTGGTAATTGTCCGGCGTGGGCGTGTCGTCGGGAATCTGCGCATACTCCACATTTTCGAACGCATGCCGCTTCAGCAAATCGACGTACTCCGCCGCCGAACGAACATGCACCGGCACTTTCAACTTCGGTACCCATTGCAGCGAATATGGATTATCCGTGTAGAGGTTGATTAATATGAACAACCGTCCATGCGGCGCCATAACCCGAAAAAGCTCGGCCAGCGCACGTTCCTGATCCGGATAGTAATAAAACGACTCTACCGAAAGCACCTTGTCAAAAAAGTTCTCTTCCCAGGGAATCTGCGCCGCTGATCCAACGACGAACATCACGTTGTCGAATTCCTTCGAAGCCACGCGCGCCTGCCGGATCATCTCGTCAGAAATGTCTACCCCGACCACCTGCCCAAACCCCTGCGGCCCGTCGCTGACCATGCGCGCCAGCAAGCGTGTCGCCCACCCCGATCCGCAGCCGAGATCCAGAATGCGCTCACCCGGACGCAGATCCATGCGCCGCATCGTCTTCCCGGTGATGTCGAGATGATGGCGCTCCATCTTCGCGCCCTCGCCGTCATCGGCCCAGCGGTTGAATTCCTGCTGCAGGCGCTCGTCGGGAGATTGCGGTTTGTCATTCGACACTGGATTTCTCCGATAAACAGTCGTTGGTCGCTAGTCGTTAGTCGTTGGCAAACAAAATGGCTAACGACTAGCGACTATCGACCAGCGACTGCTTCCAATTCCTCAAAGAACGTCGGATACGACACTCCCGCCGCATCCGCCCCATGAATCGTCGTCTCGCCTTCCGCTCGCAGCGCAGCCACGGCAAACGCCATGGCAACGCGGTGATCGCCGAACGAATCGAGTTCCGCGCCATGCAGATGCTGGCCCCCGGAAATCCGCATTCCGTCGGGACGCTCTTCAACTTCCGCGCCCATCTTGCGCAGATTAGCAGCGACCGCCGCGATGCGATCCGATTCCTTCACGCGCAGTTCCTTGGCGTCGCGAACTTCCAGGCCGCCATCCGTGTACGGCGCAACCGCCGCCAGCACCGGGATCTCGTCAATCAAAGCCGCTGTATCGGCGCCGGCGATTACAGCGCCCTTCCACGACGCTCCACGCGCCTCAATCGTTCCTATCAATTCGCCGTGATGCTCCTCCAGATGCGCGACCGAAATCTTCAATCCCATCTGCATCAGAATATCGAGCAGACGAGCTCGCGTCGGATTCATCAGAATCCCGGGCAAAGTGATCTGCGATCCCGGAAATAGCGCCGCCGCGCAAAGAAAAAATGCGGCGCTCGAAAGATCGCCCGGCACATGCGCCTCAATCGCGCGCAGCCGCTGTCCGCCCATAATCCGCGATATATTCCTGGAACGCTCGACTTCCGCCCCAAAGGCCCGCAGCGCGATTTCGCCATGATCGCGGGTGCGGATCGGTTCCTCAATCACCGTCTCGCCGTCGGCAAACAGTCCGGCAAACAGCACGCACGATTTCACCTGCGCGCTCGCCACTTCCGGCCGATAGTGAATCGCCTTCAGCGGACCACCATGAATTTTCAGGGGAGGCCGGCCGCCTTCGCTCGACGAAATCCGCGCGCCCATCTCGGAAAGTGGAGTCATAATGCGCGCCATCGGCCGCCGCGAAAGCGACTCATCCCCGCACAACTCACTCGAAAATGGCTGGCCCGCAAGAATTCCGCTCAGCATACGCATGGTTGAGCCGGAGTTCCCGCAATCCAGCGCCTCCGCCGGGGCTTTCAGCCGCGGCCCTAGGCCCTGAACTTCAACGGCCCCGTCGTCAAGTCTTCTCCACTCGCAACCGAGCTTCGCCACGCAATCAAGCGTGCTCGCGCAATCGCGCGCCGCAGAGAAATTCTGGAAACGGCTCGTGCCCTCGGCAATCGCCGCCAGCATCGCGTAACGATGCGAGATGGACTTGTCCCCGGGAATGCGAACCACTCCCTGCACTGCGCGCGCCGGACGGACGATGACCTTCGAACCATCCGGCTTCGAATGTTCAGGCATGAATTTAATATAACGGAGATTTTGTGGGGCGGGCGCTTAGTCAAGGTCTGATCCCAGCATTCAGCTCTCAATTCAAACCCTGTCATCTTGAGCGAAGCGAAAGACCTATGCATTTCGCCTGCGCCAGTACAATGCAGAGGTCTTTCGCTTCGCTCAAGATGACAGTTCGTTAGGAAGGTGCGTCCCGCCCTACTGCGCCCGCACGCGCCCAGCGGCCTCCGCCAGGATTTCCCGCGGCACTTCCCGCAGCGTGACGTGGAATTCGAACATGGGCGTTTCCGTCCCACGCCCCCACCGGCCCGTTTCCCAATGCGCGCGGACAAACTTGACCTCTGGCCGCGTCGTCAGATTGAGCAGCAGCGGCGTCTCTTCGCGATAAAACTTCTGCGGAAAAGCCACGACCGGCTTCGCATCCCACGTCGCGCCATCCGCCGATCCGAAGATGCTGACCTCGAGCGACTCCTGCTCGATGATGTTGGTAATGGCGAGCGTAAGCAGAAAAATCCGGCCCTCGGAGCGGCTTATATCGATCGCAGGCCCATCTCCTTTGGCATTAACCACTGTTTTTTCAGGAACGAGTAAGGCTTCCATCATGACGCGAAGATTCTAGCAGAGAGGCAGCGTCGCAAGCTGTGTCGGACACCACTGAGGCCGGGACCTCAGAGCCGGACCTGGAGCGAGGCCTCAAAGGAAATGCACGTGCACCGCGTTGCCCACCACGCTTACGGTCAGATTTTCCTGGTAGTACTTCCCCACGCCACGGATGAGTCCGGGCATAAGGGCCACTAGTCCGCGGCCGGATTCATAGTGCATGATCAGATGCTTTTCTCCCTGCCACTCGTAGCGGAAGCGCGGCGGCCGGGCAAACTTGATCGACTTGGTCATGACCTCGTGGATGTGGTCGAGGTTGAGCAATAACTCGCGCGCGCTCTTTACCCCGGAGTAGTAGGCTGCGTAGACGTTCGGCGCGTACACCATGGACCGTTACTCCCCGAATGCCTCCATCACCTGTTCCATGGATAGGTACGTCACCTCCGCAACGCCCGTCATGATTCTGGTAAATTCTGTCTCCTCCACATCGCAAAACGCGGTGAAGGTTCGCCCCTCTGGAATCCCTGCCTTCTCGAGGGACTCCTTCCATTTCCCGGCGCCAAACTTCTCGATGACGAGATCTTCCATGCACTTCACGATCGTTCCCTTCATGAAATGGCTCTTTCTGCCAACTGAATTTCGCCGGTTATGATTCCCGCAGCGAATCGCCTCCGCACTCCACGGGCTGGACTCATCTGGTCCCAGGCCAGATTAGAGTTCTCTTGGGAGCAAGCTTAGACACCACACGCGTTGCAATTCCCGTACCGCAGAAAATGCGGATCGCGCACCAGCGGGCGATCCCAAATGTCCGGCTACCCCGTCGCTTAACGGCATCCGCAGCCGTCCTGCCTGCGGCAGCTTCGCATATCATCAAAGGGCCGTATCATCAAAGGGCCAGGGATGAGGTTCCCCTTGCGGAGACTCGACAAGGCGTCGGTCGCGACCATGCTGGCCGGCATGTGCACCTTTCTCAACGTCTACTCGACGCAGCCCTTGCTGCCGCTCTTGCGCGAAACCTTTCATGCCTCCGAGTTGGCGGTCAGTCTCACCGTAAGTGCGACGATTTTTGCCACCGCTCTCACCGCGCCCATCATCGGCATGATTGCCGAGCGCCGCGGCCGCAAGAAAGTCATCGTTCCTTCGTTGTTCCTGCTGACCATTCCCACCGCCCTGGCGGCGACTTCCACCAGCCTCGGCGCGCTCATCTTCTGGCGTTTCGCCCAGGGACTCTTCGTGCCTGGGATCATCGCGGTCATGCTCGCCTACGTGAATGAGGAATGGGCCGGACGCGGCGTGGGTCGCGCCATGTCTGCCTATGTGACCGGAACCGTCCTCGGCGGATTTCTCGGCCGCTTTATCTCCGGCGTCATCGCCACGCACTGGCATTGGCGCGCCACCTTCCTCGCGCTCGCCGCCCTTAACTTGATCGGCGCCGTTGTAGTCCGCGCCTGGCTCCCTCTGGCGAAGAATTTTGTGCGCGCCGAACACTTGCAACAGGTTCTCGATCATGCCAGGGACCACCTGCGCAATCCGCGGCTCCTCGCCAACTTCGGCATGGGCGCGACCGTGCTCTTCGCGATGGTAGGATGCTTTACATATGCGAATTTCTACCTAGCTGCCGCGCCTTTCCATCTGAACTCGGCACAACTGGGCAGCATTTTCTTTGTCTATCTGCTCGGAGTCGTCATCACGCCCCAGTCCGGCCGCTTCCTCGATCATTTCGGATTTCGCCACACCACGATCCTCTACTGCGCCATGGTGATCGCAGGACTGCTCCTCACCCTGGTCAAATCGCTGTCCATCGTCATCGTCGGCCTCGCCATTTTTTCGTCGGGAGTCTTCGTTGCGCAGGCCGCCGCCACCGTGCAGACCGGAGCCATCGCGGGCCGCGCCCGCTCCTCAGCCGCCGGACTCTACGTGGCCTTCTACTATCTGGGAGGCAGCGTGGGCGCCACGCTGACCGACCTGTTCTGGCGCTGGAAGGGATGGCCCGGCTGCGTCGCCCTGCTGGGAGGAGTTTCGCTGGTGAGCGTGTGGCTGGCTCGCATCAGCAGCCGGCCGCTGGATCACCTTGATTCCTCCGAGATTGAATTGGTCGGCGATTGAAGAGTCAGTGGAGCGCCGGGCGTCCTCGCCCGGCCACCCAACTGCTGGACGGGCGAGGCGCCCGTCGCTCCACCGTACAACTACGTGACCTCGTCCAGAAATTGCCGTAGGATTTTGCCTACCGCTTCCGATTGCTCCCACGGCGCGTAGTGCCCCGCTTTCGGGATCACTTTCAACTGGCTACCCACAATATTCTGCCGCATCAGTTCGCCGTCGGCGACGGTTGAGAGTACATCTTCTTCTCCGATTACGATCAGCGTGGGTACGTTGATCGACTTCAGATCCCCAACCGAGTCGGGACGCTCCGCCATGCCGCGCTGCACCTGACTGATATCCTCGGCCGACATTTTGCGCATCATGGCGCGCGCTCCGTCGACGAGATCCGGACGCGTAATCATCGTCGTGCGCCCCGTCAGCTTCGGAATCATCGTCTCGAAGAATGGTTCGGTTCCCTGCTCGAGCACCGCGTCCGCGGCTCTTAGGCGATTCGCCCGGGCTTCGGCGGTGTCGGGCTGAGGACGCGTGTCACACAGCACAAGCGAGGTGACCCGCGCGCGAAAGCGCCGCCAGAATTCAAACAGAATGTATCCACCAATCGAACATCCGATGAACGCCGCCTTGCCAACGCCCGCCGCATCGAGCACGCGGACAACGTCGCTGGCGTGCTTTTGCATGAGGGCTGGGCCTTCGCCTATCTCCGAATCGCCGTGGCCGCGCAGATCGGGAAGAATCAGCCGGTAGCGCGATTCGAGTGGCGCTGTCACCGGATTCCAGAATTCGTGATGACAGGGAAAAGGATGGAGAAGAACTACCGGCGGGCCATCTCCCCGAATTTCATAGACAATCTCGGCGTCGTCGCTGCGCAGGCGTTGCATGGGCAACATAAGAGGAAATTAGAACACGGCGATGCTTTTCCGTAGAGACGCGGCTTGCCGCGTCTCCGCTCGCACCACCAGTTCTCTGACTGGCAACCAGCAGACGGGGCAAGTCCTGTCTCTGCAGCTAGCTCGTCACGGGCTGCCGCGCCGCCGCCACTGGCAACAGGAAAGGCTCCTCCGGAATGATGATCCATCCGAGCACGTACGCGATGATGCCTGGGGCAACTCCGCACGCGAGCGTGATGAAGAACCAGAGGATGCGCACGAGCGAAACGTCAAGCTCAAGATAGTGAGCCAGCCCGGCACAAACGCCCGCGATCTTTCGGTCGGCGCGGGAGCGCATCAGTTTCTTCGGCATGGGCGGAACGCCCACGACGTTTCCGCAGTAGGAGCAAAAGCGGCCATCCTCAGCAATGGTCTTGCCGCAAGCGTTGCAGTACATGGTTGTGTCTCCCTGTTCTTAGGATACGACGATTGCCGGGGAAATGTTCCAAGCGTCGTTGGTCGATGGTCGATAGTCGTTGGTCACTGGCTTCAACCAAGCTGTGGAAGCGTTTAGCCGATTTTCGCTAACGACTATCGACCAACGACGGTTTTATCTCACTCCCGGTACGCGTCTTTCATTCTCTTCCGCGCCTTATCCGCTTCGGCGTTGCCCGAGTTTGTGGCTACCACTGCCTCGTATTTCTTCACCGCCAGATCCCGTTTCTGGAGCTGGTCATACATCTCGCCGGCCCCCAGATTCGCCTTCTGCAGCAGTTCCGGATCGGCTCCCGTGACCTCACTTACCAGTTCGTAAGCCGCCGCCGCAGCCTGATATTTCTTTTCGCTGCGCAACAGGTCGCCCAGCCCGAGCGCCGAGATTTCGTAATGCAGATTGCCATATTTTCCCTCGCGCCCGTTCTGCCACACCCGGCGATATTGTTGCTCGGCTTCGTCGTTCTTGCCCGACGCCCGCAGCAGGTTCGCCTCTTCCAGCGGCAAAAGATAGTTGCGCGGAAACCGCGGACCCATCGCACCCGCGATCTGCAAAGCCTCGCCATAGCGGTGTTCGCGGCGCAGAAAAACCATGAGCACGATCCCGGCGTCCACGCTGGTTTCACCGTTGGCGTGGTAGGCGTCGCTCAGATATTGCAGTCCCTTCTGCTTGTCTCCGCTCAACCCAACCAGTGAGACGGCCATTCTCATCGCCAGCGACAGGCTTCCCGTCACGTAATAGTGGGCCCCCACCACCAGCTTGGCATCGGTGTATTGGGGATCCAGCTCCAGCACCCGTTCGTGATCGCGGCGCGCTCCCACCGCATTGCGCAGCGCGGAAAACCAGGCGCGCTCGATCAGTGCGGTGTAAAGCGCGAACTGTCCGCGGGTCACGCCGCGGGCATACAGCATATCTACGTTATTGTTGTCCGGATCACGCGCCAGTTCGGCGTCTTCGAGTTTCTCCGCCTGCTGCACCAGCTGCTTGACGCGTGCCTTCTGCGTGGGATCGGCGGGACGGTGCGCTTGTCCGATAAAACTGTCGTTGGAGTATTCCCCGGTAGTCATCGCCCCCATGCGATACAGCTCCCGCACTTGAATCGCCGAGAGCAAGTGATTCACCGCAAAGGGATCGTTCGGATGGCGCGCCAGTATCCTCTCGAAATCCTGAATCGCCGCGTCAAGGTCAAGGTTGTAATAGTGCTCGAAAGCCGCCTGGTTCAGCGGGTCCGCAGGACGAAGATCGGGGGGACGAATCGCGGCCGAAACCGCAGGGTCCGCCCCCAGACAAGCCTGGGCAAGGACCAGCAGTATGATGACAGCCAAAGCAGGGCGACGCCGGGGGAAAAAGAAAAGCACGCATACTCAGTTTAACTGATGGGAGCTTTCCGCGAGGCGTCGTTCGGGCATATTCGAAAGCGTGTCCATCAGCCGCCCGGAACCAAAGCGGGTACGTCCGCATCCCAGCCCAGTCGTGCACAATGGGGAAATTCGGGCGTGATAGCGTAATTCTTGCCCTCCGGCGTGGCTGAACTCCCCCTTGGCTCGCTTATAACTATCGTCTTTGCAATAACTTGCTTTGGTGATTCGCTTGCGATCCGAAATAGAGTCAGAAGAAGAGTTACTTATGGCAGAAGCAGCCGATCAGGCGCGGCAGGAATTTTGGCGACCGCCCATGCCCGCCTCCGAGGCTGTGGCCCACCGCGAATCGAGCGAGGACCGCAGGGCAACTTGCCGTTGCGGAACCGAGTTCCTCGTCAGCTCACTCTACTGTCATGCCTGCGGTGCCACCCGTCCCGATCCAGGCGCCAGTATTGCGCGTACGCTCGAAATCCCTGGTCTGGCCGAATTCGCCGCATTCGGCGTGCGACTCGGCCTCACCACACCTACCCTCATCGCTTTTCTGCTGGGCGTACTCTGCGTGGTGGGAGCTCTAGCGGTCAGCGTGTTCTTTAGTGCCCGCACGCTGCTTGACTGGCAAGCCATCCAATTGTGGCGGATCGAGTGGCTGCTCGCCTCGGTCGCCGCCTTTCTCGCCGGATGCCTGCTTAAGAAATAGCCGCCATTAAAGCGCGGCAACAGACCCCAGACCAAAACTCACAGCCCTCCGTGGAGCCGTCCGAATACGTAGGCAAGATTCAGCGACATGATCAAGATGCCAGCCCCGAGGACAATGACATGCCGGGTGTTGCGCAGTTCGAAGTTCCCCACCCGACACACCAGTAGATAGCCGACGGCAAGGTTGAAGAATCCCCACAGAACATTGACCGTCGAGGACGACAATCCTACCCCCGGCGGGGTCGCGAAAGGACTCTGGAAGGAATGACCCGAGATCCCATTGCCGAGATGGGGCAGCGCGTTCGCCAGGAATGCACCCCCGAAGAAGTACGCTATGTAATGGTACCAGCGCATGATTGCCTCCAGTCTGCAGTCCCACTCTTCCGCATCTCTGCCGGAAGTTCCACTCAGCTTCGTGAATGTGCCTGCTCTGTTTCGGAGACCACGGTGCTCGTCCGCCGTTGCTGACCCATGCGATAAAGGTGATGCAGCGGGCCCGATCCCTTGCCCAGCGGATGCGCATTCGCAATCGCCGCCGAAACATACGCTTTCGAGAGAAGAACCGCCTCGGGGAGTCCGCGCCCATGCGCCAGGTGACAAGCCAGCGCCGTGGCGAATGCACATCCGGTGCCGTGGGTGGAACTCGAGCGCTGACGGTCCGCTTTGAAAACTTCCTGCTCCGTACCCCGGCCGGTGGTAAAGCTGAGGAGATCAGTCGCCTTTTCCAGATGTCCGCCAGTGACCACTACATTCGACGCTCCGAGGGAGTGCAGACGAGCAGCCGCCGCGTGCATCTGGTCGAGGTTGGTGACGGTCATCCCGGTCAGGACGCTGGCTTCGTCGAGGTTCGGTGTAATCAACTCCGCCAACGGAATCAGCCTCTCGATCAAAAGCCGCCTCCCCGCCACATCCAATAAATCCGCTCCAGAACTCGACTTCAGAATTGGATCTAGCACCACATGAGGCAGCCTGGCATGACCCGTAGAAGGCTTTGCCAGAAAATCGGCGACTACCGCGACCACCTGCGCATTTCCAAGCATGCCGATGTGGACCGCTTCCACCACCAGGTCCGAAACCAACTCCTGCAAGGTCTCCGCAATCAAGCCGGGGGCCACGCCCACCACCCGCCGCACTCCCTGCGTCGACTGGACCGTGAGGGCCGTGATGCAGGAAACGCCGAAGCATTCATGTGCCGCAATCGTCTTGATGTCAGCGGTAATTCCAGCGCCCGAGGAGGGGTCAAACCCGGCGATCGTCAAAACAACAGGTGGTGTCACGGCCATGCCGTCACTCTAAACCGAAAGTGCAATCAGGGGAACAGTACTTCCGTGCGTCTCGGTCCAACTTGGTGCGAGCCGTGGTTCCCAGCCGAGCGCAGTGGATTGCGGTTACGTCACGTTTACCAATCAGTAATCTGTAACTCCATAACCTTATGATTACAAGACGGTTAGCAATATTTTATCGTAAGTGTAACATTCGATAGCGAGTTGCAAGAATTTTGCACAGGCCGAGGTGCTATAACGGTTTGTATGGTAACTATTAAGTAATCGATTGCTAATGACTGCTTTCAACGACATACGAATGCAAACCCATATTTTTCATAGGGCTAAACCATTGATTAATTACTAGTTAGTTAATTTCAGCGTCTGTCTTTCCGGTTGACACGACCCGCCGACCTCGGTAGCATCGTCAGATCGTTTGACCAAAGGAGCATAACGACCTATAGCACGACTTTCACGACGGGGAGGTAACTGAATGCGACGACGTTTAGCCGAAGGTCTGGCGGTGGTTTTAT
>DATFZT010000237.1:0-9424 GCA_035314185.1 Terriglobales bacterium | reverse complement strand
CGTGTAGTGCGTCGGGATGGGTGTGCCCGGCGAGCGAAAAAAGGCCGGGGAACACGAAATCGAGGATTGATCTCGCACGGAAAAACAACTCACGGAAAGACAGGGCGTCAGAAACATCTCGTTTTTCCGCAAGCTGTTCAGTCGTGCCGTAAACGCTGCATAATCAGCAGCGGCTGTAGCCGCTGGGGGAATGCGTCTTCCAAACTGAGCCCCCACGCCATCCACCCGACGCCCCTTGCAAAATTCTTCTCAGTGTAAAATTGTTCCCCAGTCCCTCTTGTGCCTCGTCTCATTTCTCGATCACGATGTAAACTTGGGGCGGTCAGCGCGCGTGTATCCATTTGCCGCTGATTTCATCTAACTTGGCAGTGGGGCAGTGCAAGCCAGTTTGCGAGGAGAGAATTGATGGCTGTCAGTGACCAGTCTGTCGCCACCGGTACCCAGCTCGATCAGTTGTGTATCAACACGATTCGCACGCTTTCGATGGACGCGGTGCAGAAGGCGAACTCGGGTCATCCCGGGGCGCCGATGGCTCTGGCTCCGGTGGCCTACTGCCTCTGGCAGCAGTTCCTGCGCTATGACCCGGAAGATCCCATCTGGCCGAACCGCGACCGCTTCGTTCTCTCCAACGGTCACGCCTCCATGCTGCTGTATTCGCTGATCCATCTGGCGGGCGTGCGCGAAGTCAGTCCCGACGGCAAGATTCTTTCGACGCCGTCGCTCTCGCTCGACGAGATTAAGAATTTCCGTCAGATCGGCAGCAAAACGCCCGGCCATCCCGAATACGGTTTGACCACAGGCGTCGAAACCACCACCGGCCCGCTCGGTCAGGGCGTCGCCAACAGCGTGGGCATGGCGATCGCCGAGCGCTGGCTGGCGGAGTATTTCAACCGCCCGGGATTCGAACTGTTCAACTACAACATTTGGACGATTTGCGGCGACGGCGACATGATGGAAGGAATTTCCTCGGAAGCCGCATCGGTCGCCGGGCATCTAAAGCTTTCGAACCTGTGCTGGATTTACGACAACAACCACATCACCATCGAAGGCAATACCGATCTCGCCTACGACGAAAATGTGGCCGCCAGGTTCGCCGCCTATGGCTGGGATGTTCAGCACGTGCACGATGCCAACGATCTGGTCGCGCTCGCCGACGCCTACAACCACGCGCTCAGCGTAAACGACCGCCCCAAGCTCATCATCGTCGACAGCCACATTGCTTACGGCTCGCCCCACCGCCAGGACACGAAAGAAGCGCACGGCGAAGCCCTCGGCGAAGAGGAAGTCAAACTGACCAAGCGCGTCTACGGCTGGCCGGAAGACGCCAAGTTCCTCGTCCCCGACGGCGTGCGAGAAAATTTCCGCGAGGTCATGGGCAAGCGCGGCCAACAACTGCGCGGCCAGTGGAACTCGCTGTTCGCGAAGTACAGCGCGCAATATCCCGACCTGGCGGCTCAATTCGCCCGCATGCAAAGCCGGCAGCCTGCCGACGGATGGGATAAGGATCTGCCCACATTTGCGCTCGACCCGAAGGGACTTGCAACCCGCGATTCGTCGTCCAAAGTTCTCAACGCCATAGCGAGAAACCACCCCTGGCTCATGGGCGGCTCGGCCGATTTATATCCGTCGACGAAAACACGGCTCACTTTCGACGGCGCGGGCGATTTCGAAGCGAATCACTACAACGCGCGCAACTTCCACTTCGGCATTCGCGAGCACGCGATGGGAGCGATCGTAAACGGCATGGCGCTGTCGAAAATCCGTGCCTATGGTTCGACGTTCCTCATCTTCAGCGACTACATGAAGATGCCGATCCGCCTCTCGTCCATCATGGAAGTTCCGTCAATCTGGATTTTCACCCACGATTCCATAGGCGTCGGAGAAGACGGCCCGACCCACCAGCCGATCGAGCAATTGATAACACTGCGAGCGATTCCGGGACTGATGACGCTGCGTCCCGCCGATGCCAACGAGGTCGTCGAAGCCTGGAAAGTCATCATGAAGCAGACGAAGGAGCCAGTGGCGCTGATCCTGACGCGGCAGGCCCTACCAACTTTCGACCGCACGAAATACGCATCCGCCGCAGGCGTGGCGCGCGGCGCCTACATCCTGGCCGACGCCGAAGGTGGCAAGCCGCAGGTCATTCTTATGGCCACCGGCAGCGAGGTCTACCTCTGCATCGACGCCTACGAGAAACTAAAAGCAGAAGGTATCCGGGCGCGCGTCGTCAGTATGCCGTCTTGGGATTTGTTCGAACACCAGAACCAGAGTTACCGCGACGAAGTACTCCCACCCGAAGTCACCGCGCGAGTAGCGGTCGAGATGGCTTCGACCTTCGGGTGGGCGCAATACACAGGACCGAAAGGACGCATCCTGGGCATGCACACTTTTGGAGCGTCGGCGCCGCTCAAGGATCTACAGAAGAAATTTGGCTTCACCGCCGAGGCCGTCCTGCAAGCGGCGCGCGAACTAGTTGTGTAGAGACGGGGCTTGCCCCGTCTCCTTGGACACCGAGAAGCACTCGCGGAGGAAGACGCGGCAAGCCGCGTCTCTACAGGAAATTTAGGAGATGTTATGAATCCAGTGGGCACGCTTGAAACCGCAAAAGCCGCCAATCCTCTCACCCAGCTTCAGACCTTCGGCCAGTCCATCTGGCTCGACTACATCCGTCGCGACCTGCTCAAGGGCGGCGAGCTGCAACGCCTGATCACCGAAGACGGTCTCCGCGGTATGACCTCGAATCCCGCGATTTTCGAGAAGGCCATAGCCGGCTCGACCCAGTATCAGGATTTTCTCGACTCACTCGCCGGCCGAGCCGACCTCGACGCCAAAGGCCGCTACGAACTGCTGGCGATCCACGATATTCAGGACGCCGCCGACTTGCTTCGTCCCGTATACCAGAGCACAAAGAAGCGCGACGGCTATGTCAGCCTCGAAGTTTCTCCGTATCTCGCGCACGACACCAAGGGCAGCATCGACGAGGCTCGCCGCCTGTGGAAGACCGTGGCCCGCGAAAACGTGATGATCAAAATTCCGGGCACCGTCGAAGGCATACCCGCAATCCGGCAACTGCTCAGCGAAGGTATCAACATCAATATAACGCTGCTGTTCGCGCAGGGAGTGTATGAAGAAGTAGCCGCGGCATTCATTGACGGTCTGGAAAAGTTCGGCGCGACTGGCGGCGATGTGAGCAAGATGGCGAGCGTCGCCAGTTTCTTCATCAGCCGCATCGATTCGCTAGTTGATTCGCTCGTCGGCGACAAACTCAAGAACGAAACGGACGCGGCCCGCAAGGCAAAGTTGCAGTCGCTTCTCGGGAAAGTTGCCATCGCCAACGGTAAGCTGACTTACGAAGCCTACCAGCGAATTTTTTCTTCTCCGCGCTGGAAGGCGCTGGCCGCGAAAGGCGCGCAGACGCAGCGCGTGTTATGGGCAAGCACCAGTACCAAGAATCCGAATTATCGCGACGTGCTCTACATCGAGGAATTGATCGGACCCGACACCGTCAACACCATTCCTCCGGCAACGCTCGACGCCTTCCGCGACCACGGCAAACCGCGCCAGAGTCTCACAGAAAATCTGGACGCCGCACGCAAAACCATGGCCGATCTCGCCGGCGTTGGCATTGTCATGAAAGACGTGACCGACAAGCTGACCGCCGACGGCGTGAAATTATTCGCCGACGCGTTCGATACCCTCTTGGCCGCGGTCGAAAAAAGTACCAAGCAATCCAGTACACCGAAGATCAATTCACAGACCGCATCGCTTCCGGCCGATCTCGACGCCGCGGTAAAAAAAAACCTTAACGACTGGCGCGCATCGGGAAAAGTAAGACGTCTCTGGCAAGGCGACGCCTCGCTCTGGACCAGCGATGACGAAGCCAACTGGCTGGGATGGCTCGCCATCACCGACGAACAACTCGCCAACGCCGACAAGCTCAAAGCGCTAGCAAACGAAGTCAAAAGCTCCGGATTCTCCGACATTCTGCTGCTCGGCATGGGCGGTTCCAGCCTTTGTCCCGAAGTTCTCTCGCTTACCTATCCTCAAACCCCCGGCTTTCCGCGCCTGCACATACTCGACTCGACCGATCCGGCGCAGATTCGTAGCGTAGAAAAAAAGGTCAACCTCGCCAAAACGCTGTTCATCGTTTCCAGCAAATCCGGCAGCACCCTCGAACCCAACATCTACAAGCAATACTTCTTCGAACGCGTGCAGCAAACCATCGGTGCCGACAAAGCTGGCAACCACTTCATCGCCATCACCGACCCCGGCTCCAAGATGCAGCAGGTCGCCGAGCGCGACCATTTCCGCCACATTCTCTATGGACTGCCGTCCATCGGCGGACGCTACTCCGCGCTCTCGAACTTTGGCATGGTTCCCGCCGCGGCCATGGGTCTCGACACTGGCAAGTTCCTCCAGCGTACAAAAGAAATGGTTGAAGCCTGCAAGCCGTCCACTCCAGTAGAACAAAATCCGGGAGTGATGCTCGGCCTGATCATGGGCACAGCCGCAAGACTTGGGCAAGACAAAATTACGCTCATCACCTCGCCCGGAATCTCCGACCTGGGCGCCTGGCTAGAGCAGTTGATCGCGGAATCCACTGGCAAGCTCGGCAAGGGCATCATTCCGGTCGACCGCGAAGCCGTCGGCGCGCCGGAAGTTTATGGCGATGCTGATAATGATAATAATGACCGCATCTTCGCCTACCTTCGTTTAGAAGGCGCGTCCGACGCGGCACAGGACGCCAAAGTCGCCGCGCTCGAAAAAGCTGGGCATCCGGTAGTGCGCATCGCCGTCGCCGACACCTACAGCCTAGGCCAGGAATTCTTCCGCTGGGAGATTGCCACCGCGGTCGCCGGATCGATCATCGGAATCAACGCCTTCAATCAGCCCGACGTCGAAGCCAGCAAGATCGTAACCAAGCAACTGACGTCGGCGTATGAAAGCTCAGGATCGCTTCCGCCCGAAAATCCCATCGTCGAAGAAGCTGGCTTCAAGCTGTTCACCGACGAGAAGAACGCCGCAGCGCTCGCCCAAGCAGCAGGCTCCGGACCATCATCCGACTGCGAACTCAAGAACTATCTGCGAGCCCATCTGGCGCGTCTCGGCGCCGGCGATTATTTTGCCCTGTTGGGTTACGTCGAGATGAATGCCGAGCACGAATCTCTGCTGCAAGCTCTGCGTATGACCGTGCGCGATCGCAAACGCGTTGCGACCTGCGTCGGCTTCGGCCCGCGCTTCCTGCACTCCACCGGACAAGCGTACAAAGGCGGCCCCAACAGCGGCGTTTTCCTGCAGATCACCTGCGACGATGCCCAGGACTTGCCCGTCCCCGGCCAGAAGTACACTTTCGGAGTGGTAAAGGCGGCCCAGGCTCGCGGCGACTTCCAGGTTCTCGCCGACCGCAAGCGCCGCGCACTGCGAGTGCACCTGGGCAGCGATGTAAAAGCCGGACTAACGAAGCTGGCGGACCTGATAAAGCAGATTGTGTAGTAGAGGGTCGTGTGGTGACGGGCCTATGGCCCGTCCGCACCAGACGAAAATCAAGGAGCACGAATGCAACTCGGAATGGTAGGTCTAGGCCGCATGGGCGCCAACATGACGCGACGCTTGATGGGCGGCGGCCACACGCTGGTGGTTTCCGACCTCAGCCCCGATGCGGTGAAAGGCCTCGCCGGCGAAGGTGCAGTCGCCTCCTCTTCGCTCGACGACCTGGTCAGCAAGCTGACCGCGCCGCGCGCCGCGTGGATCATGGTGCCCTCAGGCGATCCCACGGAACAAACCGTGCAGGCTCTCCTCGGACGCATGCAAGCGGGCGACACCATCATCGACGGCGGCAACTCCTATTTCAAAGATGATGTTCGCCGCTCCAAGATCTGCGCAGCCAAGGGCGTGCACTATGTCGACGTCGGCACAAGCGGCGGCGTCTGGGGACTGGAGCGTGGATACTGCATGATGATCGGCGGCCCGAAAGAGGCCGTCCAGCGCCTCGACCCGATCTTCAAGACGCTGGCGCCCGGACGCGGCGACATCCCACGCACTCCCGGACGCGAGAAAATCTCCGGCACCACCGCCAGTACAGCTGAAGACGGCTACATCCATTGCGGCCCGTCCGGCTCCGGACACTTTGTGAAGATGGTGCACAACGGCATCGAATACGGCATGATGCAGGCCTACGCGGAAGGCTTCGACATTTTCAAGAACGCGACCAGCAAAGACCTTCCGGAAGATATCCGTTACGATCTCAATCTGCCCGATATTGCCGAAGTCTGGCGGCGCGGCAGCGTGGTGAGTTCATGGCTGCTCGACCTGACCGCGATGGCGCTGGTCGAGAATCCCACGCTCTCCGAATACAGCGGCTTCGTGCAGGATTCCGGCGAAGGCCGCTGGACGATCCAGGCCGCGCTCGAAGAGGCGGTTCCTGCCGAAGTGTTGACCGCAGCCTTGTACACGCGCTTCCGCTCGCGGCAGGATCACACCTTCGCCGAGAAGATGCTCTCCGCCATGCGACAAAAATTCGGCGGGCACATTGAACTCAAACCGCCGACGAAGACGTAAACATCGGCTTCGAGCCGCGAGCTTCGAGCTACGAGCAACTGGGTCAAGGATTGCTCGAAGCTCGCAGCTCGAAGCCCGAAGCCAGCAATCGAGGAACCCATGGCTCAAACAGAAGTTCTGCCAGCAACCATCAAACCGCGAGTGGGACGCACTGGAGATCCCTGTGTGATGGTGATCTTCGGCTTTTCCGGTGACCTCACGCGCCGCAAGCTGATTCCCGCTCTCTACAACCTCGCCAGCCAGCAACTGCTGTCGCGCGAGTTTGCCGTAATCGGCGTGGGCCGCAGTCCCATGAGCGATGACGATGCGCGCAAGAAAGTCACTGAAAGCTTCAAACAGTTTGCCACTAGCCCCGTCGATGCCGATTTGTGGGAGTGGTTTGTTCGTCGCATCAGTTATGTAAGTGGAGATTTCGACAATCCCGCGACTTACGACAAGCTGAAAGAAACGCTGGCCAAAGTTGACCAGGAGCATAACTCCCACGGCAACTATTTCTTTTACATGGCCACGGCGCCTAAATTCTTCGGCGATGTGGTCGAGCGGCTGGCGAAAGTCGGCCTCATGACCGAAGAAAATGGCCATTGGCGGCGAGTGATCATCGAAAAACCTTTTGGCCACGATCTCGATTCCGCCAAACTCTTGAACCAGCAACTCCTGAAAGTCGCTTCCGAATGCCAGATCTACCGCATCGATCACTACCTCGGAAAAGAGACAGTCCAGAACATTTTGGCGCTCCGCTTCGCGAACGGAATTTTCGAGCCCATCTGGAATCGCCGCTACATTGACCACGTACAGATTTCGGTCGCCGAAACCGTCGGGGTCGAGAGCCGCGGCGATTACTACGACGGAGCCGGCGCCCTGCGCGACATGGTGCCCAACCACATCATGCAGCTCATCACTCTCACCGCGATGGAACCTCCAATTTCGTTCGAGGCCAACGCGGTTCGCGACGAGCAGGCTAAGATCCTCCACGCCATTCAGCCCTTCAGCAACGAAGACGTGCTCAGCAAAACCGTTCGCGGACAATACGGCGAAGGCACCATGGACAATGACAATGAGCGCGTGCCTGCGTACCGCTCCGAAGAGGGCGTGCCCGCGGACTCGCGCACCGAAACCTTTGTCGCCATGCGCCTGCTGATCGACAACTGGCGCTGGGCCGGAGTTCCCTTCTATTTGCGTACCGGCAAGCGGCTGCCTGGCCGCAATACGCACGTCGTGATTCAGTTCCGGCGCGCGCCCTTCATGCTCTTCCGCGAAACCCAGGTTGAAGACCTGATGCCCAACCAACTCGTGCTGCACATCCAGCCGGAAGAAGGCATCTCGCTGCGCTTTGCCGCCAAAACTCCCGGACCGACCATGCAACTGGGCGAAGTGAATATGGACTTCAACTACGCCGACTATTTTGGCACCAGCTCCGCGACCGGCTACGAACGCCTGCTGCACGATTGCATGACCGGAGACGCAACCCTGTTCCAGCGCGCCGACATGGTTGAGGCTGGTTGGAGCATTGTCAATCCCGTGCTCGATGTGTGGAAGGCGCTGCCGCCGCGCAATTTCCCCAACTATCCTTCCGGAACCTGGGGCCCGAAAGAGTCCGACGAACTGATGGAGCGCGATGGCCGGCGCTGGAGAAATTTCGAGAAATAATTGGGTGGATGCGAAACCATTACCACGGGGAGCACAGAGGGACACAGAGAAACACAGGGAAAGCGTCGACTTCCTCTGTGCTCCCCTGTGCTCCCCGTGCTCCCTGTGGTAAAGAACTAGGTGAGCGCCGCCCAACTCACGAAATTACCAAATTTCCCATGCCCTCGACGCGATCCATTGAAGTGCTAGCCACCGCGGCCGATTTGTTTCACGCTGCCGCCGAAGAATTCGTCCGCGCCGCCCGCGCCGCCATCGGCGCCCAAGGACGATTCGCGGTAGCGCTCTCCGGCGGCTCGACTCCAAAAGCTCTCTATTCTCTGCTAGCCACGAATTACGCCAGCTTCGTCTGGAACCGCGTCTTTTTATTTTTCGGCGACGAACGCCACGTCCCGCCCACCGATCCCGAGAGCAATTACAGGATGGTGAATGAATCGTTGCTCACCAAGATTGCGATTCCCCCGGAGAACGTTTTTCGCGTACTGACCGAAAATCCCGATGCCGCCGCTGCTGCCTCGGACTACGAGTCCCGTCTCCGCCGCTTCTTCGAAATTCGCCCCGAAACTCGGCCCCCAGAATTTCCGCGCTTTGATCTGATTCTGCTGGGCATGGGTCCCGATGGTCACACCGCTTCGTTATTTCCCGATTCAGCGGCGCTCGACGAACAATCGCGGCTGGTGGTCGCCAACTGGGTCGCGAAGTTCAACACTCACCGCATCACTTTCACTTTCCCCGTGCTCAATCGCGCCGCCGAAGTGATGTTCCTGGCCAGTGGCGCGGACAAAGCCGAGATGCTGCGTCAGGTTCTCGAAGGCAAGAACACGCCTCCACTACCATCGCAAAGAGTGCAACCCTCCGACGGAAAATTGCTGTGGATGCTAGACGAAGCCGCCGCCGCGAAACTGACTCGGTGAGGTTCGTGCTTGCAACTTCGGCAGTGTTAGGGCGGTGCTGGGTTTGTACCCCCCTCCCCCCGATTTCCCGTAAAATATTCAATAATAAGGACTTAACTGTAAATAATAAGAAATAAAGGACTTAGCTTGTCAAAGAGCTCTGAAAATGGCTTTGGGGCAGCTTCGAGGGTTGTCCTGGTTGACAGGCACACCTCTCACTGCCCCATGCAGCGAACATTCTCGCACGGGATGAGTGGTCTGGATGTGATGGCGCTCACTGCCTGTTTGTGATGAAACTTTCGGCAGTTAGTTACCGGGAACGTCCCGTC